>NZ_JBIMKZ010000053.1:0-22304 GCF_051860865.1 Polymorphobacter sp.
AAACCCGAGTTTTTCAATGTACATGCGCTGCCGATAGGCGAAAACGGCCTCATAGGCCTCGATACCGGTCAGCCTGGCCGGATCGACGAAATCGATGCACACGTCGCCGCCGACGATGTCGCCGGCTGTCAGCGCATCCACCGCCGCCTGCAGCCAGCCGGGCGCGGCGCGGCAATCGGCATCGATAAAGGCGAGCAGCGTCGACCGCGCGGCCGCCGCGCCCGTGTTGCGGGCCAAGCCAGGCCCGGGACGCGGTTCCGAGAGAAAACGCACATCGGCATGGCGGCGGGCCACCTCGTCGGGAAAGCGGGCCGAATTATTGTCCACCACGATGATATCGACATCGCCATGGTCGAGCGACTGGGCCTTGACCGACAGCAGGCATCGATCGAGCGCTTCCGGCATCTGGAAGTGCGGAATGATCACCGACACCCTGGCAACCGGTTCAGCAGCAACCCCTGCGCCCGGCAGTTCGGCATCGGCGATCAATGGCTCGGGCATGCAGCCTCAGGCTGCCATCTGGGCCATGGCCGCCGAGATAAGCAGGAGCGATGACACGCCCGGATAGGCAAAGCGAAAGCGCGGCGCGCCGCCGGCGTCGCTGCGCTCGAGCAGGTCGTTGGCGCCGCTGAACATTTTCAGGTCGCGTTCGATGGCGAGCGGCGAGCCCTTGCCGCCCATCTCGGTAATGACATCTTCGGCCGAAAAGAATCCGTCGGCGGAGCTGCCCGCCCGCGCCGCCGCAATCAGCAGGGGCCAGTGCGCCCGGGCCTCGTCGCGGGCCAGATTGGCCTGCACGCGCCGCGGCAGCGACGCGTTCCAGTCGGTCAGCACCCGCTCGACGGCCGAGCGGCCATGTTCGGCCGACACGATGTTGCGCTGCTGGTCGAGCGCGGCGATGCCGGCCGCATGGGACAGCAGCCGCACCAGATAGGGCGAGCCGCTGGCCATGGTCGTGATCATCGTGCGCGCATCGTCCGAATAGCGCAGCGCCGCGGCCGTCTCGCCGATCGCCAGCAGGTCCTTGACCTCGGCGGCGTTCAGCGGCCGCATCGGCAGCCCGACGATGTTGCGTCGGATCGACGGTGCATAGCCGATCAGCTCATCGAGATTCTGCGCCACGCCGGTCAGCACCAGCTGGACGCGGGCGGCGCGGTCGGACAAATTCTTGATGAGCTCGGCGACATCGCGGCGGAACGAGGGATCGATGACGCGGTCATATTCATCGAGAATGATGATGACGCGCGTGCCGGTCACCCCGGCCAGCACATCCGCGAGCTCGCGCGGGCCGAACTGCTCGGGCAGCATCGAATCGAAATGGTCGCCGTGCTCGGCCTCGGGCGTGTTGGGCAGAACCGAGCTATGATACAGGCGCGGAATATGACTGGCGAACGCCTTGAACATCGACGGGAAATTGGCATCGGAGCCACAGCTGCCATAGAGCACCAGATAGCGCGCCTCGCGCGCGGTCTCGGCAAAAACATGAACAAGACTGGTCTTGCCGATCCCGCGTTCGCCGTAGACCACGACATGCACGCGATTCTGTTCAATCGAGTTGATCAACTGGCGCAGCGCGTCATGGCGTCCGGCAAAACTGTCCCGGTTGATGACCGGCTGGGACGCGCCGAGCGCATCGCGCAGCGCCAGCTTCCGCCGCGCCATCTCCACATTGTCCGAGGATTCCACCTCGTCCGCGGCGCTGGCCGAGAAGCGCGGCAGGTTCTCGCCGCGGCCGCGGTCATCCGGCTCCCGCCACAATTGGTCGAGGAACGCCGGCGGCGCCATGCGCTCGGTGAAATCCCGCGTTTCTGACGGGCCGGCAACGCTGTCATCGAAGGTTTTCGCCGTCTCCGCCGGCTCGGCTTCGATGGTTGCGGCTTCGGCCACGGCGTCGTCGCTGCGGAACCAGCGTTTCCAGATCATGCCATCAGACTCTTGTTTTTCGTCCCGCCTCTTTCGCGCATTCCGGCGCCTTCGGCAATGCACAACAGCCGGGATCGGTCTTCACACGGCACATGATCGGGCCGCAAAATGCGCTTTTGTTTTTAGGTGGCTTTACTGTAATGAAGCAAAGCACGTTCCGGATCGCCACGGACGTTGCGCCACGGTGACCATCGTGGAGCAGCGCCCCAAGGCGCCGACCGAATTTCAAGGATGACAGATTTGCAGGTTCAGCGGCAGACATGGCTTCGCGGCTTGGGCTACGCCATGGGGGTGTCGGCCCTGGCGCTGCCGATGTCGGCGAGCTCGGCGCCCAGTACCGGCGACGACCCGCCGCTGCAGCCTACCGGACTGGTTTCGATTCCGCAGGTCGAAGGCCGCGGCTATGTCCTCAATTTTAGTCTCAATTCCCAGTATAACAGCAATTTCCGCAGGACGCTGACCGCCAACAGCAATTCCGTTTATCGGGTGTCCCCCAATGTCGAGGCCGGTCTCGGCCTGCCCGTCGGGCGCCAGCAGCTCTTTGTCGGCGGGTCGATCGGGCGCGATATCTTCGTCGACAATTCGCAGTTCAACCGCAACAGGCTGCGCTTCGGTGGCGGGGCAAACCTCCGCGCCGGGACCCGCTGCACGGGTAGCGTGGCGGGGGAAGTCTCGCGTTTCCAGAACCTGCTCGGCGACGTCGCCGAAATCGTCGACAACGTCCAGCAGACCGAAACAGCCGGCGCCACGTTCAGCTGCCAGGGACCCATCGGCGTCGGCTTCGGCGGCACTGTGCAGTACCGGAACACCAGAAATGACCGCGTCGAGCGCGAACTTTTCAACTTCAGCAGCATGACCTATTCGCCGCAGATCACCTATGCCTCGCCGGCGCTGGGCGTATTCTCGCTGGGCGGCAGTTTTCAGGACATCAAATATCCTGATCGTCAGGTGCTGACCCCGGAAGGCCCTGTCGATGATGCGCTGAATATCCGCTCGTTCAGGCTCGGCTACAACCGCGCGCTGGGCACAAGGCTCAACCTCACCCTCGGCGTGTCGACGGTTCGGGTCACGCCCAAGCCCGATTCGGTGGTGCTGCTGGTTCCCGGGCTGGGTCCGGTGAATGGCACGCTTCCGGTCATCGTCTCTGATCGGCAACCCTATAATGTCGCCGGCTATGACGGGGCCCTGAGCCTGCAACTCGGGGACCGCGCCCGCATCACCGCCTCCACGTCGCGCACTGCGCTGCCCAACGCCAACCTCGGCACCCTGTCGTCGGTGCGCAACCTGCACGGCCTCGATATCGATTTCGCGCTGCGCCCCGGCCTCAACGCCGGTTTCGGCGGCACGCTGGCCAATGCCCGCTATCGCGGCAGCTTTGCGTCGCCCGACGAGCCGCAGCGCCGCATCAGTGACAAGATCGAGCGCGTATATGCACAGGTGGATTATTCGCCGCGCCGGCGGGTCTCGATCGGCGTGGAAGTGGCACACCAGAAGCGGATCTCGAACCCGGCCATCCTGAGCTTCAGCAATACCACGGCGCTGCTCAGGCTGCGTTATTCTTTGGGACGATCGACATGATTTCATTCGGCAAACGTTCATTCGGAAAACAAGGATTGACGGCAATGCGTTCGATGGTGCGTTCGACAGCGGTGTGTTTCGCCCTGTCACTGGCAGGTGCAGCGGTCGTCGCGCCGGCGTCCGTCGCCGCCCAGCAGGCGAGCCCGGGCTATGTCCTCGGCGCCGGGGACGGTGTCCAGGTCATCATCTACGGCCAGCCGGAAGCCGGCGTCACCACCCGCGTCAAGGCCGATGGCACCATCGTCATGCCGTTTATCGGCACGCTCAAGGTTGACGGCCTGACCAACATCACCCTCGCCAAGCGCATTGCCGACAGCATGGTGTCGGGCGGTTACCTGCGCGATCCGCTGGTCAATGTCGAAATCACCCAATATGTCAGCAAGGTCGTCAACGTCGCCGGCCGCGTCACCAATCCCGGCATCGTCCCCCTCGACCAGCCCTATCGTGCCCTTGAAGTCCTGCTTCGCAGCGGCTGGATCCGGGACAATGGCGCCAACTATGTCTTCCTGCGCCGCCCCGGCCAGGCCGAGCGGCGGCTCGCCGTCGAGGAATTGGTGCGCGGGGACTATGAGAAGGACCCGCTGATGCAGCCGGGCGATACGCTCTATGTCCCCGATGCCGACAATTTCTACGTCTATGGCGCCATAAACCAGTCCGGCAGCTTCCCGATCCTTCCGGGCATGACCGTCCGTCAGGCGCTGGCGCTGGCCGGCGGCGTCTCGGCCACCGGATCGATCAACAAGGTCTCGCTGTTGCGCGGGGACGCCAAGGAAGTCGATGCCGACCTGTCGCAAAAGTTGCAAAAGAATGACGTACTGGTGGTCAAGGAACGACTCTTCTGACATGGACGAGTCGGGCGCGGTTGGCAGAGGTGTGTTGCTATGAGTTTGATCCAGTTCCTGCATATCCTCATGGCCCGGCGCATGATCCTGCTGGTGTGTTTCGTTACATCGGTCGTCGTC
Organism: Polymorphobacter sp.; assembly: GCF_051860865.1. Taxonomy (GTDB): domain Bacteria; phylum Pseudomonadota; class Alphaproteobacteria; order Sphingomonadales; family Sphingomonadaceae; genus Sandarakinorhabdus. Next base: position 4,464 of record NZ_JBIMKZ010000053.1, read on the forward strand.
GCCGGGGCCGTCGCCTCGTTCCTGCCGCCGCGCTACACCGCCAAGACCCGCGTGCTGATGGACATCATCAAGCCCGATCCTGTCACCGGGCTGATGGTCAGCGGCCGTGATCCGCGCGCCTTCATCCGCACCCAGATCGAGCTGATCCAGGATTACCGCGTCGCCACCGACGTCGTCGATCGCCTCGGCTGGCCCAACAATCCCGCCGTCATCGCCTCCTGGCAGGCCGAAACCGGCGGCGTCGGCGACATCCGGCGCTGGGGCGCCGAGCGGATCATCGCCGGCACCACCGCCACCACCATCGCCAACGCCAACATCCTCGAAATTTCCTATGAGGCGCCGTCGCCGGAAGCCGCGCGCGCCATCGCGACGCTGCTGCGCGAGGCCTATATCGACGCCAACCTGCGCTTCACCGTCGACAGCGCCGGCCGCACCGCGGAATGGTACCGCGAGCAGACCGATCGCGCTTTGGCGGCCTTGACCGCCGCCGAACGGGCCAAGACGCGTTTTGAACAGCAGAACCAGATCGTCATGACCGGTGAAGGCGAGGCCGAAACGGCCAAGCTGACATCGCTGCAAGGCTCGCTGCTCGCCGCCCGCGGTGCCCAGACCACCCAGCAGTTCGCCGCCGCCCAGCAGGGTTCGACCTCGCCGGTCGTCGACCAGCTCAAGATCCAGCTGGCGCAGATCACCGACCAGATCCAGCAGGCCGCCGGCACCCTCGGTGTCGAGCACCCCAGCTACAAGGCCCTGGTCGCCCGCAAGAACCTCCTTGAGCGCCAGCTCTCCACCGAATCCGCGTCGGCCCGCTCCGCCGGAGCCTCCAGCAGCAATGTCTCGCGCCAGTCGCTGGCGTCGCTCGAAGCCGAATATAACGCCCAGCGCGCCAAGGTGCTGTCGATGAAGGACACGCTGAACGAGCTGACCCAGTTGCAGCGCGAAGTCGATCTGCGCCGCGAACAATATCAGAGCGCCGCCACCAAGGCCGCCGAGCTTCGCCTGCAGTCGAGCGTATCGGAAAGCGGCCTCGTCGTGCTGGGTGACGCCATCGGCTCCAACACGCCGTCCTTCCCCAACTGGCCGCAGGTCTGGGGGCTGTCCGCCGGCTTTGGCCTTGCCCTCGGCGTGGCACTGTCGCTGCTGGTCGAACTTCTCGGCCGCCGCGTGCGCGGCCCGGAAGACCTCGGCTTCGCCGCCAAGGTGCCGGTCCTGGCGGTCATCGCTGACGCCCCACGGTCGGCGCTGCGCCAGATGGTTCGCGAATGGTTGACCCGCCGGGGCATGGCCGGCGGCACGATGAAGCCTGCGGAGTGAGCATGAACGAACCAAAAGTCCCGTCGGACGCAGGTGCGCCAGTGCCGCCCTCCGATGCTGTTGAAGTGCCCGCATGGCTGCCCGCCGACAAGCAGGTCGCGATCGCCGAAACGCTGGCGGGCGACAAGCCCAGGGAATCCCCGTCGGCCGGCCTGTTCACTGAAAACCCGCACACCGCCGGCCGTGTTGATGATGGCAGCGGTCGCGGCATCGATCCGCTGCGTGATACGCTGCTGCAGCTCGGCTATTTGTCCGAAGAGCATACGGCCCGGGTCGTCGCCCATCAGCAGACACGTGGCCTGGATTTCGATCAGGCGGCGCTGGAGCTCGGCTATATCACCCCCGACGATCTGGACCGCGCCCGCGAGCAGCTGATCACCAGCCTCGCCCAGCGCAACGTCAAGCGTCGGCCGGTCGCGGATGAGGTCATCGTCCTGTCCGATCCCCGCGGCGTGCGCGCCGAGGCCATCCGTCTGTTACGCACCCAGATCATCGCCCAGCATATCAAGGCCGGGCGTCGCGGCCTCGCCTTCGTCGCCCCTGTCGATGATAGCGGCTGCAGCAATCTCATCGCCAATCTGGCCGTCTCGCTGGCCCAGGTCGGGATTAAGACCCTGCTGGTCGATGCCAACATGCGCAATCCGCGCCAGCATCAGATCTTCGGCCTCGATGCCGATGCCCCCGGCCTGTCCAGCTATCTGTCGCTGGCCGTCGCCCGGCCTGAGCGGGTGGTCAATGCCAATGTCCTCCCCGGCCTCGCCGTCATCACCGCCGGTCCGCAGGTGCCTCGCCCGCAGGAACTGCTGTCGACGCGCCGCTTCCGCGACGGCGTCAACATGCTGCTGCGCGAATATGACATCGTGCTGTTCGATACGCCCCCGGCCAATGGCAGCGCCGATGCCCTGACCGTCGGGGCGGCCGCCGGCTATGTGGTCATCGTCGGGCGCCGCGATTACACCTTCTTCAAGGACATTGCCACGCTGGTGGACCAGTTGCAGACATCGCGCTGCCCGGTGATCGGTTCCGTCCTGAACGAGTTCTGACCATGGCGACGCGTGCTGCTTCTCCGCCCGTCGACTGGGGTGCGATTCTGAAGCGGCATTGGCTGGTGCCCCTGGGCGCCCTGGCCTTGCTGCTGCCCAGCCTCTATTCGATGGCCCGCGGGCCTTGGTCGATGGAATCCGGTGTCCATGGGCCGATCGTGCTCGCCACCGGCCTGTGGCTGATCTGGGGCCGGCTCGACGAGATCCGCGCCCATATGAAGCCCGGTGCGCCCTGGCTGACGGCCGTCGCCATGGCCATCGCCATTCCGGTCTATGCTTTCGGCCGTGCCTATGATTTCATCAGCATCGAGGTGGCCGCCATGTTGCTGGCCTTGCTGGCGGCGGCGCATGCCTATGTCGGCCTCGATGTCCTCAAGCGGCTGTGGTTCCCGATCTTCTATCTCGGCTTCCTGATCCCGATTCCCGGCTGGGCGCTGGACGGCTTCACCCAGCCGCTCAAGCTGTTCGTGTCGGAAGTCGTTACCGGCGGCCTGGCCGAGCTCGGCTATCCGATGGGTCGGCAAGGCGTGACGATCTTCGTCTCCACCTACCAGCTGCTGGTCGAGGATGCCTGCGCCGGCCTCAATTCGCTGGTCAGCCTGTCGGCAATCGGGTTGTTCTACGTCTACATGCTGCGGGGATCGAACTGGCGCTATTCGCTGCTGCTCCTGGCGCTGGTGCTGCCGGTCGCGGTCGGGGCCAACATCGTCCGGGTCGCGGCGCTGGTACTGATCACCTATTATATGGGCAATGCCGCCGCCCAGGGCTATCTCCACAATTTCGCTGGCATGGTCACCTTCGTCTCGGCCCTGCTGCTGATCTTCCTGGTCGACAAGCTCCTGACTCCGGTGCGGGACTGGCTGGCGCCGAAGGAGCAGGTCGCATGAACCGCCGCGACATGCTGATGGGCGGCGGCATGCTGGCGGCCGCCGGCGCGGCGCTGGCGCTGATGCCCCGGCAGCGTCTGCTGCTGCTGCCCGAGGAGCGCAAGCTGGAGGATCTGGTGCCGAATGCGTTCGGCGGCTGGACCACCACCCCGTCCGACAATTTCGTCCTCCCGCGCAGCGAAGGCAGCCTCGCCGACAGGCTCTACAACCAGACGCTGAGCCGGCTCTATATCCGTCCGGGCCAACCGCCGATCATGCTGGTCATCGCCTATGGCGCCGTCCAGAACGACCAGCTGCAGCTCCACCGCCCCGAAGTCTGCTACACGGCCGTGGGCTTCGAAATCGTCAGTTCGGCGCTGAGGGCGCTGTCGCTCGGCGGCACCGCGCGGCTGCCGGTCAGGGACCTCGAAGCCGTGTCGACGAACCGGATCGAGACCATCTCCTACTGGACGCGGATCGGCGACGATCTGCCCACCGATGGCGGCAGCCAGCGCATGGTCAAGCTGCGTCAGCAGATGCGTGGCTATCTTGCCGATGGTGTCCTCGTCCGCATGTCGGTCAACGCCGAACCGTCGGAGAGTGTCCATCAGGAGCTGGCGGCCTTTGCCGTCGCGATGATCCGGGCGATCAGGCCGGCGGATCGTCAGGCGTTGATCGGTCGGGACCTTGCCGCTGGCATGGTCGCATGACCAGGCCGTTATCTGTCTCGTTCGAAGGGGCGGAGCACGAACCAGATGAACGCCAGAGTCGCCGCGCCCGTCGCGACAGCGCCGAGATGCCACAGGCTATCGTTCATTTCGATGGCCTCATTGCCGAGATAGTTGGTCAGCGCGCATCCCAACGACGCGAGCAGGTACTGCCACAGGTAATCACGCGCAACACCTTGGGATCTCTGAAGGAAAAGCACGATCAGACCAGCGAACACCAGGACGGTCAGCCAGTCGTAAATTGTTTCCATGCACAAATCCTCAACTATCCCGATGCCCATACAACAATTGCATCGTCCTTTGCCATGGGGATGTTGACCGCCGCCCGGTCACGTCCGGTCATTCTGCGATGAACGAGATCAGCCGATTGTCGAAGCCCGTCGCCCCGGCGCCGGAGCCGGTCACCAAGCCCGGCGTGCCGCTCGAGGTGGCCATTGCCCTGCTTCGTGTGGCGGAGTTCGGGCTGGTCATTCTGAGCGGCATGTTCATTGCGTCGATCCTCGGCGAACCCAACAGCGAGATGACCGCGCAGGGCTACACGCGCGTCGTCCTGCTCGCCGGCATCGTCTTCGCCACGCTGGCCGAGAGCATGGGCTGCTACGATGTCGATGCGCAATTCTCGCTGCGCATGGTCTGGCGCCGCCTGGCGGGAAGCTGGGTAATGACCGCGCTATTCATGCTCACCCTGGGCTTCCTGCTCAAGACATCGGACAATGTCTCGCGCGGCTGGGCGCTGAGCTGGTTCGTCGTTGGCGGCACCAGCCTGCTGGTCAGCCGGGCACTGAGCACCATCTGGGTCCGCCGCCTCAAGAACCGCGGCACCTTCAACCAGCGCGTGGCAATTTTCGGTGCCGGTCCCCAAGGTCAGCGCTTCGCCGATTATGTCATCCGCAACAGCCGGCTGACCATCACCCTCGTTGGCTTTTTCGATGACCGCGTCGGCGACCGGATCGACCGGGCCAGCCTGCCGGCGCCGCTGCACGGCAATCTCACCGCGCTGGTCTCCGCCATCCGGGAGGGCCGCATCGATCAGGTGGTGGTGGCGCTGCCCTGGTCCGCCGATGTCCGGCTCCAGCAGGTCGTCAGCCGGCTGGCGCTGACCCCCGTGCGCATCCGTCTCGCCCCCGATCTCGCCAGCTTCGCCTTCGCCAAGCGCCAGATGGTCCTGCTCGGCGACGTCCCGGTGATGACTTTGTTCGAGCGGCCGATCTCGGGCATGGATGCGGTGCTCAAGCGCATCGAGGATCTGGTACTGTCCTTCCTCGTGCTCGCGCTGGTCTGGCCGGTGCTGCTGGTCATCGCCGTGGCCGTCAAACTCGATTCGCGCGGCCCCATCTTCTTCCGCCAGCCGCGCGAGGGCTTCAACAACCGCCATTTCCGGGTCTGGAAGTTCCGCTCGATGCACCATGACCTGTCCCAGGTCGACCGGATCGACCAGGCCAGCCGCGGCGATCGCCGGGTCACCCGCGTCGGCCGCTTCCTGCGCCGCACCAGCCTCGATGAGCTGCCCCAGCTGTTCAACGTCGTGCGCGGCGAGATGAGCCTCGTTGGCCCCCGCCCGCATGCGCCCTCCACCCGCGCCGGCGGCCGGCTGTTCTCCGATGTCGTCACCTCCTATGCCGCGCGCCACAAGGTCAAGCCCGGTATCACCGGCTGGGCCCAGGTCTGCGGCTGGCGCGGTGAAACCGACACCGAGGACAAGCTGGTCAAGCGCCTCGAACACGATCTTCATTATATCGAGAACTGGTCGCTCGGCTTCGACATCTACATCCTGCTGCGCACCATCGGCGCGGTGGTCATCAGCCGCGAGGCGTTCTGATCGAACGGACACAAGACTTCAGACAGAGATTGCTAACAGCAACTTTATTATCAAAACTCGCTTTTCATCGGACATGATATTGTCTAAAGCCTCCATTCCCGTTCGAATCGGCGGGTGTGGTGCATGCCGGTTGCCGGCGTGCGTCACGGGGTAGACAGTATTTACGACCAGCAGCGGGTGAAGCACATGACCAACGCCATTGAAGTTACCCAGGACAACGCCGCCGGAACCCCGGCCGGCGAGGCGATCCGGGCCAACAGCGTCCGCACCCGCGCCGACTGGGAGGCGATGCGCGCCGCTGTCCTTGCCGATCCCGGCGCCTTCCACGGCGCCATCGCCGCCCGCAACCTGCACTGGCTGGTCTCGCTCCCCGGCGGCGGCGGCGAGGCCTGGCTGAGCAAGGCCGATGGCCGCTGGTCGGGCTGGGACGCCGCGACGCTGGCGCCCGTCGACGCCGACCTGCCGGCGGACTTCGCCCCCTGGGCCCGCGCCTTCAACGATGACGACGCCCCGCATTTCCGCTGGTTCGAGGGCGGCCGTACCAATTGCGCCTTCAACGAGCTCGATCGCCATGTGCTGGCCGGCCACGGCGCCGAAGCCGCGCTGATCTTCGAAGGCGACCGCTGGGACATGGCCGAGGACAATGGTCGCGGTGCTCCGGTCGATTGCTATCCGGTCAGCCGCCGCCGGCTGCTGCTGGAGGCCGCCAAATGCGCGCTGGCGCTGAAGTCGCTCGGCCTCAAGGCCGGAGACCGCATCGCCCTCAACATGCCCAACATCCCGGCCCAGATCTTCTGGACCGAGGCCGCCAAGCGCATCGGCGTGCTCTACACGCCGGTGTTCGGTGGCTTCTCCGACAAGACGCTGTCGGACCGTATCCATGATGCCGGCGCGCGCGTCGTCATCACCGCCGATGGCGGCTACCGCAACGCCCAGATCTTCGCCTTCAAAACCGCCTACACCGACCCGGCGCTGGACAATTATGTCCCCGTCGGCGTCGCGCTGGAACTGCTCGCCGCCCGACTCGCCGAAGCCGACCTCGAACTCGGCACCGATGACGCCGCGCTGATCACCGAGACCGTCAAGACGACACTTGCCGGCGAGGTCACCGTCGAGCGCGGCGACATCATGCGCGGCGTCGGTCGCGCGCTCGCCGAGCTCGGCAGTGCCGGCACCGTCGATGCCGCCGGTGCGGCCCGCGTCCGCATCGCCGTTGCCGAGGCGCTGGTCGCCACCCCCGAGCGCGTCGACGCCGTCATCGTCGCCCGCCACGGCGCCCAGCCCGATATCGTCTGGCGGGAGCGGGACCGCTGGGCGCATGAACTGACCGACAAGGCGCTGGCCGAGATCCTCGCCGCCGCCGGCCTGTCGAGCGAAGCCGAGCTGAACGCGCTGCCGGACCTGGATTTCGTCCGCGCCATCTGGAAGAGCGTGCCGCCGCTGGCCGTCGACGCCGAATATCCGATGTTCTTCATCTATACCTCGGGCTCCACCGGCAAGCCCAAGGGCGTCGTCCATGTCCATGGCGGTTACGCCGCCGGCATCGCCGAAACGATGAAGGTCGCCTTCGATGCGCGGCCGGGCGACGTCCTCTATGTCGTCGCCGATCCCGGCTGGATCACCGGCCAGAGCTACATGATCTCGGCCGCGCTCCTCACCCGCGTCACCACGCTGATCGGCGAAGGCTCGCCGGTGTTCCCGCACGCCGGGCGCTTCGCGGCGATGATCGAGCGCCACAAGGTCACCATCTTCAAGGCCGGCGTCACCTTCCTCAAGGCGATCATGACCGACCCGCAGAATTTGAAGGACTTCGAGGTCTATGACCTCAGCACGCTGCGCGTCGCCACCTTCTGCGCCGAGCCGACCTCGCCGCCGGTGCAGGCCTTCGGCATGAAGAATGTCACCCCCAATTACATCAACAGCTATTGGGCCACCGAGCATGGCGGCATCGCCTGGACGCATTTCTACGGCAATACCGATTTCCCGCTCGCCGCCGACGCCCGCACCTTCCCGCTGCCCTGGATCGTCGGCGATGTCTGGCTGGAGGACCCCGCCGGCACCGGCGGCGCCATCGCGCCGCTCACCCGCTCCGGCGGCGCCGGCGTGCCATGGCGCCGCGCCGAAACCGGCGAAAAGGGCGAAATCGTCATCGCCATGCCCTATCCCTATCTGGCCCGCACCGTCTGGGGCGATTCCAGCCATTTCAACGTCGAGGACGGCAAGGTCCAGGGCGACTGGCGCGGCGACAGGGCGCGCTGGTCGGACGGCTATTGGCAGCGCTGGAAGGGCGTCTGGGCCTATACCCAGGGCGATTTCGCTGTCCGCCATGCCGATGAAGGCTTTTCGCTCCACGGCCGCTCCGATGACGTCATCAACGTCTCCGGCCACCGCATGGGCACCGAGGAGATCGAGGGCGCCATCCTGCGCGACAAGGCGCTCGATCCCAATTCGCCGCTCGGCAACGTCCTCGTCGTCGGCGCGCCACACCGCGAAAAGGGCCTGACCCCGGTCGCCTTCGTCACCGCCGCCCCCGGCCGCACGCTGACCCGCGACGATTTCCGCCGCCTGTCCGATCTCGTCCGCCAGGAGAAGGGCGCCGTCGCCGTCCCCGGCGATTTCATCGAGGTCAGCCAGTTCCCGGAGACCCGCTCGGGCAAATATGTCCGCCGCATGGTCCGCGCGCTGGTCGAAGGCGGCGACGTCGGCGACGTGTCGACGCTGCGCAACCCGGAGAGCCTCGACGAGCTGCGCCGCGTCATCACCGCCTGGGAAAACAAGCAGAAGCTGTCCGACGATCAGGAGATCTTCGATCGCTACCGCTATTTCCGCGTCCAGTACAACAATGTCACCCCGGACCAGAAGGTGGCCACCGTCTATGTCACCAACCCGCCGGTCAACGCGCTCAACGAACGCGCCATCGATGAACTCGTCATCGTCGTCGAGCATCTCGCCCGGCGTGAAGACGTCGCCGCCGTGGTCTTCACCGGCGACGGCACCGCCAGCTTCGTCGCCGGCGCCGACATCCGCCAGTTCCTCGACGAGATCCACACCATCGAGGAAGCCAGGGTGCTCCCCAACAACGCCCAGCTGGCGTTCGCCAAGATCGAGCAGATGGGCAAGCCCTGCGTCGCCGCCATCCAGGGCGTGGCGCTCGGCGGCGGCATGGAGTTCGCGCTCGCCTGCCATTGGCGGGTCGCCGAGCCGCATGCCCGCTTCGGCCAGCCGGAAATCCGCCTGCGCCTGCTCCCCGGCTATGGCGGCACCCAGCGCCTGCCCCGCCTGCTCGCCGAGAAGCGCGGCCCCGAAGGCCTGCGCGATGCGCTCGACCTGATCCTCGGCGGCCGCAGCATCGATGGCACCAAGGCCCATGAGCTCGGCCTGATCGAAAAGCTCGCCGATGGCAGCCAGGACGCGCTCAGCCTCGCCCATGCCGCGGTTCGCGAGTTCGTCCGCCACGGCGACCAGTCGGCGCTCGGCAAGACCTGGACCGTCCGCCGCAAGGCCGCCAAAATGAGCTGGCAGGAGCCCGCCAGCGTCAGCCTCGACCACGCGCTGGAGGACGAATTCGTCCAGCGCATCCTCCGCCAGCTCGATTGGGCCGGCCGGGGCAAGGCCGGCGCACGCGCTCTCGAAGCCATCCGCACCGGCTGGACCGAGGGCATGGCCAAGGGCCTCGCCCGCGAAGGCCAGCTGTTCGCCGAAGCCGTGGTCGATCCCGACGGCGGCAAGACTGGCATCCGCGAGTTCCTCGACAAGAAGTCGCCGCCGCTCCCGGTTCGCCGCGACGGCGTCTATATCGAGGCCGAGCACGAAGCGCGCGGCATGAAGCTCGAGGCCGCCGGCGACCTGCTGCCACGCGGCGCCCCCTTCTTCCCCGGCGTCACCGCCATCCCCGGCCACCAATATGCCTTCGGCATCGCCCGTGATCCGGACACCGGCGCCCCGCGCTTCGGCGAGCCCGCCGCGCATGAAAAGGAGCTGATCGTCCCGGTTCCCGAGCCGGAAGCCAATGAGGCGCTGGTCTATCTGCTGACCTCCGAGGTCAATTTCAACGACATCTGGGCGCTCACCGGCATCCCCGTGTCACCCTTTGACGGCCATGAGGAAGATGTGCAGATCACCGGCTCGGGCGGGCTGGCGCTGGTCGCCGCGCTCGGCAGCGAGGCGCGCGGCCAGGGCCGGCTGAAGGTCGGCGATCTCGTCGCCGTCTATTCCGGCACCTCGGACCTGCTGTCGCCGCTCGCCGGGCGCGATCCCATGTATGCCGATTTCGCCATCCAAGGCTATGAGACCAAGTCGGGCAGCCATGCCCAGTTCCTCACCGTCCAGGCCCCGCAGCTCCACCCGGTGCCCGGCGACCTGACGCTGGAACAGGCCGGCAGCTATATCCTCAACCTCGGCACCATCGTCCGCTGCCTGTTCACCACGCTGGAGATCGTCGCCGGCAAGACCATCTTCATCGAAGGCTCGGCCACCGGCACCGGCCTCGATGCGCTGAAGACGGCGCGAGCCAGCGGCCTCCATGTCACCGGGCTGGTCTCCAGCCCGGCGCGCGCCGAGTTCGTCCAGACCATGGGCGCGGTCGGCGCCCTTGATCGCACCGAGCCGGCCTTCGCCAGCCTGTTCGCCCCGGTGCCCGACGGCAGCCCAGACACGAAACGGGCCGACTGGGTGGCCTGGGAAGCCGCCGGCCAGCCGCTGCTCGATCGCTACCGGGCGATGAACAACGGCAAGCTCGCCGACTATGCCGTCAGCCATGCCGGCGAAACCGCCTTCCCGCGCAGCTTCCAGATGCTCGATGAGGGCGGCGTGCTGGCGTTTTACGGCGCCTCGTCGGGCTATCACCTGAGCTTCATGGGCAAGGGCGGTGCCGCTACGCCGGAAGCCATGCTGGCCCGCGCCGGCGCGCGCGGCGGCGAGGCGGTGCTGATCTTCTACGGCCCCAATTCGCGCGCCCTCGCCGACCAGACCGGCCTCGAAATGATCGAGGCCGCCCGCGGCATCGGCGCCCGCACCGTCGTCGTCACCACCACCGATGGCCAGCGCGAGTTCATCCTCAGCCTCGGCTTCGAGGATGCGGTCGCCGGCGTCGTCAGTCTGGAGGCGATCAAGCGCCGCGAAGGCGCCAATTTCGACTGGCCTGAGACCATGCCCCGCCTGCCGGTCGCCCGGCAGGACATCGAGCGCTTCCGCGACGCCGTCCGAGATTTCCAGGACAAGACGCTGAAGCCGTTCGGCGGCGCCATCGGCAAGCTGCTGCGCTCGCCGGACAATCCGCGCGGCAACCCGGACATCGTCATGGAGCGCGCCGGCCAGGATACGCTCGGCGTCACCACGGCGCTGGTCAAGCCGTTCACTGGCCGTGTCCTCTACTGCGAGGACATGACCGGCCAGCGCTACAATTTCTACGCGCCGCAGGTGTGGACGCGCCAGCGCCGCATCCTGATGCCTTCCGCCGAGATCCGCGGCACCCATCTCTGCAACGCCTATGAGGTAACGCGGATGAACGACATGGTCGCCGCCGGCCTGCTCGACATCACCGAGCCGACCGTGGTGCCCTGGGAAGGCCTGCCCGAGGCGCACCAGAGCATGTGGGATAACCGCCATTCCGGCGCCACCTACATCGTCAACCATGCGCTGCCGGTCGCCGGCCTGCGCAGCAAGGACGAACTGTTCGAAGCCTGGGCCGCCGCCGCCGCTGCCCCCGCTCCAGCCGAGGAAAAGTGACCATGAACGAGACCGTCACCATCGTCCCGGACAGCGCCATCAGCCTGGCGCCGACCGGCCGCCTCGCCGGCAAGGTCGCCGTCATCACCGGCGCCGCCGGCAACCTCGGCCAGAAGATCGTCCGCCGCTATCTGGAGGAGGGCGCTACCGTCGTCATGACCGGCCGCGATCTCGCCCGCACCGAGGCCGCCCGCGCCGCCGCGCTCGCCGATGTCGGCGCGCCGGACGACCGCGCGATGGTCGTGGTGATGGACGGCGCCGATGCCGACTCCGTCCGCGCCGGCATCGCCGAGGTGGTCAAGGTCCATGGCCGCATCGATGTGCTGGTCAACAATGCCGGTTCGGCCGGCCCCAAGCAGCCGCTCGAAAACCTGCCGCTGTCCCGCCAGGACCTGTCGGTGCTCCGCGATGCCGGCAGCGCCGACACCGAGACGGTCGGGGACGCGGCACGCAACATCATGGTCGTCGCCTGGAACCTCGTCCGCGCCGCCGCCGACGCCATGGGCTCGGGCGGCTCGATCATCAACGTCTCGACCATCTTCAGCCGCACCGACTATTACGCCCGCGCCGCGTATACCGTCCCCAAGGCGGCGCTCAACTCCCTGTCGCGCAAGCTGGCCTGGGAGCTGGGTACGCGCGGCATCCGCGTCAATCTGCTGTTCCCCGGCCCGATCGCCTCGGAGCGCATCCGCACGGTCTTCGCGACGATGGACACGCTGCGCGGCGATCCGCAGGGCGCCACGGCGGCGCATTTCTTCGACATGATGGCGCTGGAGCGCAGCATCGACGGCGCCCCCCAGGCCAAGACCTTCCCCACCCCCATCGACATCGCCAACACCTGCGTCTTCCTCGGTTCGGACGAATCGGCGGCCTTCTCCGGCCATGATTTCGAGGTGACGCACGGCATGGCGGTCCGCCAGGAATCGGGCGCCACCTATATCTCGCGGCCCAACATGCGGTCGATCGACGGCGCCGGGCTCGGCGTCCTCGTCTCGGCCGGCAGCCAGATCGACGATGCCATCGCGCTGGCCCGGGTCCAGGCCGATGCCGGCGCCAATGTGCTGCTCGGCTTCCATGCCCAGTCGGCGTTCGACGATGCCAAAGCCTCGCTCAAGGACCATCCGCGCATCGAGATCGCCTGGTTCCCGCGCCATGACCGCGGCGTTATGGACGAGGTGCTCGCCGATTTCACCGCACGCGTCGTTCCGATCGTCGGTGTTCTCGTGTTGCCGACCCGCCCGACCGGCTATTTCTCCGGCAGCCTCGCCAGCGCCTCGGACGCACTGGTCGAGCGCTTCGTCGATGACGAGCTGGAGGCCAATATCGCCGTCGCCCGCACCCTCAGCCGCTACTGGAAGGAGCAGCCCGAACTTCTTCACGACCCGCGCTTCGTCTTCGTCTCCAACGGCGACGACGGCCAGGGCAATCTCTATGCCGATGTGCTGCGCGCCGCCCAGGAGGAACTGATCCGCATCTGGCGGGACGAGAGCATCGTCGATGTCGGCCACGGCAAGCGCCGCCAGCCCGAATGGGGCAACCAGATCATCCGCTACACCAATGCCGAGAGCGAGGCGCTGAGCTTCGCCGCCGGCCAGGCAGCGCGGATCGTCCTCAAGGAGCGGCGGATCGACCCGATCAACCTCTATCTGCCCGCCAGCATCGAGGAGGCGACCGGCGCCAAGCGCGCCATGGCCGGCGCCGCCGAGAACATCACCGGCCTGCATCTCGGCAAGGTGGCGCTGATCACCGGCGGCTCCGCCGGTATCGGCGGCCAGGTCGCCCGGCTGCTGGCGCTGGCGGGTGCCAAGGTGATGATGGTCGCCCGCCGCGAGAGCGAGCTGGACGCCGCCCGCGCCCGGATCATCAGCGAGCTGGAGGACATCGGCTTCTCCGGCGTCGAGCGCCGCGTCCGCACGCTGGCCAATATCGATGTCGCCGATCTCGCCAGCCTCCAGCATGCCATGGACGAGACGATCCGGGCCTTCGGCCGCATCGATTATCTGATCAACAATGCCGGTGTCTCGGGCGCCGAGGAAATGGCGGTGGACATGGACGTCGCCGCCTTCCGCCGCACCCAGATGGCCAATCTGGTCTCGAACTATGCGCTGATGCAGGCCGTTGTGCCGCTGATGAAGGCGCAGGGGTCGGGCTATATCCTCAACGTCTCCAGCTATTTCGGCGGCGAGAAGTCGCTCGCCGTGGCCTATCCCAACCGCTCCGACTATGCGGTGTCCAAGGCCGGCCAGCGCGCCATGGTCGAGAGCCTTGCCCGCCATCTCGGGCCGGAGATCCAGATCAACGCCATCGCTCCCGGCCCGGTCGACGGGGACCGGCTCGCCGGCCTTGGCGGCAAGCCCGGGCTGTTCGAGCGCCGCGGCCGGCTGATCCTCGAAAACAAGCGGCTCAACGCCGTCCATGCCGCCGTCGTCCAGGCGATGCGGCGCGGCGAGCCGGTCGCTGCGCTCCTCGGCCGGCTGGCGCGCAACGACACGGTCCAGCTCAGTCATGACCGTTCGGTGCCCGAGGAGCTTCGGTCGCTGGCGCTGGCCTGCGCCCGGGAAGGCGACGAAAGCTGCTGCTGGGACCGCTATCTGCTGACGCCGCCGCTGGCCGCCAAGCTGCTCCGCAGGCTGGCGCTGGGCGGCTATCTGATCGGCGAACCGGCCTGGGAGCAGCGGCTCGACACCGAATGGCTGCTGCGCGTGCCGCCCGACGACATGCCCTGGCTGCCGCAAGGACAGATCGCCCGGGAGGCCGGCAAGGTCCGCAGCGGCGTGCTCTCGCAGCTGCATCTCGGCAAGATGCCAACCGAGGCCGAGGTGGCGCAGGCGACGGTGTTCTTCCTCGCCGATCGCGCCGTCTCGGGTGAGACCTTCATGCCGTCGGGCGGCCTCAACGTTGAACGCTCGGCCACCGAGCGCGAGCTGTTCGGCAGCCCCAAGCAGGAGCGGCTCGACCGGATGGCCGGCAAGACCGTCTGGCTGATCGGCGAACATCTCGTCGATCATCTCGCCGCCAGCGCCCGCGCCTTCCTGGCGCTCGATGTCGCCCGCGTCGTGCTGCTCACCCGCACCGCCAAGGGCGGCGCCGCGATCAAGGCGGCGATTGGCAAGGTCGGTGGCGGCCCGGTCGAGGTCCGCGCCGTCGGCGATGCACTGGAAGACGGCATCAACGCGGCACTCGCCGAATGGGGCCGGCCGACGACCGTGGTGTCGACGCCGATGCAGCCCCTCCCGACGGCGCTGTTCGAAGGCGACAGCCCGCTCGATGCCAAGGGTTTCGAGGAGGTGGTCGAGCATAATCTGACCCAGCATTTTCGCGTCGCCCGCAAGGTGTCGCTCTATGATGGCTGCCAGCTCGTCCTCGTCTCGCCCGATGTGCCGATGGGAGAGAAGGGCCCGGCCTTCGCGCTGGCCAATTTCGTCAAGACGACGCTGCACGCCTTCACCGCCACCGTGGCGGTGGAAAACGAGCGGCTGGTCCATGATGTGCCTGTCAACCAGATCAACCTGACCCGCAAGGTCCGGTCGGAAGAGCCGAGGACCCAGGCCGAGCATGAGGAAGAGGTCGGTCGCTTCGCCCGGGCCGTGCTTTTGGCCGGCGCCCCGCTTCCCGATGCCGAAGATTCCCGGTATCGTGCCCGCGTTTATCGGGGTCAATCGATCACCGTCTGATCAACGGAGAAGCATGTGGCTGGGCGGCAGGGTGGCAAGGGTGTCGGGCGTCGAAAACTGTTGAAGGATACGGCGCTCGGCCTTGTCACCCTGCCCTTGGCCGTAGAGGCGGCTGTCGCAGAGCCAATTTGGGGGCGGATCGTCATCAGGGACGGTTGGGTGCTCTCGGAGCATGATCGCTGATGCTGTCCGAGCTTGCGGCCCTGCCGGCCGCCCGGGTTTGGGATGTCGCGGTCGTCGGCAGCGGACCGGCGGGGATGACCGTGGCCGTGGCGCTCGCCCGCCTCGGCCGCAACGTCCTGCTGCTTGAGGGCGGCGACCGCTACTTCACCGACGAATCGCAGGAACAGTATCAGGGTGAGGTGATCGGCGACCATTATTTCGACCTCGATGGCTGCCGCGTCCGCAGCCTTGGCGGCACGTCGGTGCACTGGTCGGGCTGGTGCCGGCCGTTCGAGGCCGAGGACTTCGACCGGCGTGATTATGATTCCATGGCCTGGTGGCAGATCGGCCGGGCCGACCTGGAGCCTTACCGCAAAACGGCCGCCAAGATGCTCGGCGCCAGGGATGATTTCTGGAGCCGGGACGAAACCGACGGGCTGCGCCGCTTCGCCTTCAGCCGCAGTGCCGAGCCGACACGCTTTGCCGATACCTATATCGACGAGCTGACCGCGTCGCGGCGGATCACGCTGGCGATGAACAGCAACCTGGTCGGCATCGATACCGATGGTAGCCGGAACACCGGGCTGACGATGGCCGACTACAAGGGTCTGCGCCGCACCATCAGGGCGCGGCAGTTCGTGATGGCCTGTGGCGGGATCGAGAACAGCCGGCTGCTGATGCACTTCAACCCGGCCAGCAATGGCAAGCTGGTCAAGAACGCCGCGACGCTCGGGCGCTACTGGATGGAGCATCCGCACTTCGACATCGGCACCGGCTTCATCGACACGCTGTCCGATCATACCGGCTATTACAGCTTCCAGCCGGCGGAGCTGCGGCGGCGGGGGCTGCTCAACTGCGGGCTGCGGGTGCACCAGCCGATCCTGACCGGCTGGCAGGAGAAGGTCACCGACCTTGCCTGCCTGGCGCCGGACCTCGCCAGCCGGGTCTTTACCCTGCTCGAGCGCAGGCAACACTGCACCTCGGAGCTGCGGGCGGCCTGGGAGATGGCGCCGCGCGCCGCCAACCGGATCGAACTCGACCTGTCAAAGCGTGATGGGATGGGGATACCTCGGGTGAAGCTGCACTGGCGCCATACCGAGGCCGACCATGCCAATATGCGCGACCTGGCGCTGGCGTATGGCGAGCATCTGGTGCGCACCAACCGGGGGCGGATCAAACTGGCGCCCTGGGTGCTCAACAATGGTCCCTATCCGACCGACGACGAGATCGCCGGCTATCATCACATCGGCGGGACGCGGATGAGCGACAGGCCGGAGACCGGGATCGTCGACCGGACGCTTAAGGTGTTCGGGCAGGACAATCTCTATATGGCCGGATCATCGGTCTTCCCGACCGGGGGGCATGTCAATCCGACGATGACCATCGTCCAGCTGTCCCTGCGGCTGGCCGACCATCTGAACCGGGTGGCACTGGCCTAGATCTTGAGGGCGGCGAGGGTGCGGCTCCAGGCGAGGTTGGCGGCGGCCTCGTTGTAGCGGGCTTCGGAGGTGTCGTTGTTGAAGGCGTGGTTGGCGCCTTCATAGACATAGGCGGCGAAGGGCACCTCGGCGGCGGTCAGGGCGTCCTGATAGGGCGGGGCCATGGCGTTGATGCGGGTGTCCAGACCCGCATAGTGGAGGACCAGCCGGGCCTTGATGGCGGGCACGGCGGCGAGGTCGGCGGCGGGGGCGCCGTAATAGGCGACGCCGACGCGCAGCGCGTCGCCGGCATTGACGGCGAGGTCGTTGACCATGCCGCCGCCCCAGCAGAAGCCGACGGCGCAGGCGACGCCGCGTCCGGGCGCCTCGCTGCCCAGCCACTTCAGCGTGCCGACGCCGTCGGCGATGGTGGCGGGGCGGTCCAGCGCGCCGATCATGTCGCGGGCCTTGTCCTCGTCGGTGGGGGTGCCGCCGGCGGGGGTCAGGAAGTCGGCGGCGAAGGCGACGACGCCGGCGGCGGCGAAGCGGCGGGCGACGTCCATGGTGTGCTCGTTGAGGCCGCGGTTCTCATGGATGACGAGGACGCGGGGGGCCTCGGCGGCACCGGTGCGCGGCTGGGCGAGATAGCCCTTCATGCTGCGGCCGCCGGGCAGGGGGATGGTGCGGGGGGCGGCGGTGATACGGGCATCGGTGGCGGCGACCTTGGGCACGGCGGTGGCGCGGGCCTCGATCAGGGCGAGGGCGGCGACGCCGCCGAGGCGGGCGATCAGCTCGCGCCGGCTGAGGCTGCCGGTGTGGGTGTATTGATCGTAGAGGTCTATCATCTGCTGGGTGATGTGCATGGGCGGGGCTCCCTTTCGGGGGAGCGTAGCGGGGTGCGGCGGGGAGCGAAAGTGAGGAAAGTGAGGCTCAGGATGGGGTTTCGATGTCCGGCTCGGCGACCTCGTTCATCAGCGGCTGATTGATATTGAACAGCAGGTCCTCGAAGGCGTCCGGGTCCATGAGCTTGTGCGGCTCGGCGGGGGTGACGGGGGCGAGGGCTTCGAGGGCCGGGGCGATGGGGAGGGAT
>NZ_JBIMKZ010000054.1:0-21538 GCF_051860865.1 Polymorphobacter sp.
AGCGCAAATCAATGCGCAGGGCCTCGCCATGCATGGCATCTATGGTTCGGCACCTATCTCTGACTGGTGCAGGGCGTGCTTGTCCGGCACGTTCACCCGCCATGACCCTTCGCGTCGATTCACCGCCTGTGCCCGCGGCCCAGCCCCATGCCTGGGGCGTGGTGGCGCTGCTGTGCATCGGCGGGATCATCTCGATGCTCGATCGTCAGGTACTGATCCTGCTGGTCGAGCCGATCAAGGCCAGCCTGGCGATCAGCGACACCCAGGTCAGCCTGCTGCAGGGCTTTGCCGTGGCGATCTTCTACGGCCTGCTCGCCGTGCCGCTGGGCCGGCTCGCCGACAGCGGCAACCGCACCCAGATCATCGCCGCCGGCGCGCTGTTCTTCTCGCTCTCGACCATGGCCGGCGGCTTTGCCGTCAGCTTCGGTGCGCTGTTCGCCACCCGGCTGTGCGTCGGCATCGGCGAGGCAACGCTGACGCCCGCCGGATCGTCGCTGATCGGCGACTATCTGCCCCCGCACAAGGTCGGCCGCGCCATGGGGCTGTTCATCGGATCGAGCTTCGTCGGCTCGGGGCTGGCGCTTGTCATCATCGGCAGCTTCCTCGCCTGGCTCACCGCCAACCCGCTGCTCCGGTTTCCGCTGATCGGGCGGCCGGAGGACTGGCAGATGGTGTTCATCGCCGCCAGCCTGCCGGGGCTGTTCTTTGCCGCCGCCATGCTGCTGGTGCGCGAACCGCCGCGCAGCGAAGGGCTGGCATTGGCCGGCGCCAGGGCCGGCAGCGCCTCGATTGCCGAAGTGATGGCCTTCGTCCGGTCCAATGCGCGGCTGCTGCTGCCGGTATTCCTCGGCCTGCCGCTGCTCGCCGGCGCCAATTTCAGCCTGAACAGCTGGACGCCGACCTTCTTCATCCGCACCTATGGCTGGACCGCCGCCGAAATCGGCCCGATCTTCGGGCTGATGATAACCCTGCTGGCCACCGCCGGCGTCATCACCGGCGGCTGGCTGTCGGACCGGATGCTGGCGCGCGGCCGCACCGACGCCAACCTCAGCGTCTCGATGGCGGCAGCGCTGGCGGCCGTGCCGTTCATCATCGCCTTTCCGCTCGCCGGCTCCGCCACCGCCTCCTTGCTGCTGCTGGGGCCGGTGCTGTTCCTGGCGGCGATGCCGTTCGGCGCCGGCCCAGCGGCAATTCCCATCCTGGCGCCCAACCGCATGCGCGCCCAGCTGATGGCCGTGTACCTGCTGTTCGCCAATCTGTTCGGCGCCGGCATGGGCCCGTGGATGGTCGCGGCCTTCACCGATTCCGTGCTGGGTGATCCGCAGGCAATCCGCTGGTCGATCGCGCTGGTCTGCAGCGCGGTGATGCTCGCCGGCGCCCTCATCGTCGGCCTCGGCGCGCGCGCCATGCGCCATGCCGCCCTTGTTGCGAGACCTGCCTGATGCTCCGACCGCTTCTCGAGTCCCCCGGCCTGCTGATGGTTCCCGGCGCCTGGGACGGGCTGAGTGCGCTGCTGGTGGAACAGGCCGGTTTTCCCGCGCTGTTCCTGTCCGGCGCCAGCCTGGCCTATGCCAGCCTCGGCCGCCCCGATGTTGGGCTGGCGACCGCCTCCGAGCTGGCCGATGCCTGCGCCCGCATCGCCGACCGCGTCAGCATCCCGATCATCGTCGATGCCGACAGCGGCTATGGCAGCGCCGTCCATCTCCAGCGCACGGTCCGCAATCTGGAACGTGCCGGCGCCAGCGCCGTGCAGATCGAGGACCAGGTGACGCTGAAGCCGCTCGCCGCGCTGCAATCGCGCCCGCTGGTGCCGGTCGCGGAAATGCTCGGCCGGCTCCGCGCCGCGCAGGACGCCCGCCATTCGGACACGCTGCTGATCTCGGCCCGCACCGATGCCCAGCCCTCAGTCCCGTTCGAGGAAACGCTCGATCGGTGCGAGGCCTATATCGAGGCCGGCTGCGACCTGCTGCTGGCAGAAGGCCTGTCCAGCCCGGCGCAGGCCGAAGCGCTGTGCCACCGCTTCGCCGCCCGGGTACCGCTGATCCATAATCTGCTCGAAGGCGGCGCCTCGCCCTATCGCCACGCCGATGAACTGGCGCCGCTCGGTTTCAGGATCGCGCTCTATGCCGGCGCCACCGTGCAGACCATGGCCCATGCCGCCGCCGCGATGCTGGCCACGCTCCGGGCAACCGGCAGCACCATGGCGATGCGTGATCACATGCTCCAGGCGCCGGACATGGCGCGGCTGACCGGCGCGCCGGCGCTGGTCGAAACGGCCAAGACCTTCCAGTAAGCCGCTCAGCCGGCGATCAGCTGCGCCGCCTTTTCGCCGATCATGATCGCCGCGCCATTGGTGTTGCCCGAGATCGGCGACGGGATGATCGAGGCATCCGCCACCCGCAACCCGTCGACCCCGCGCACCCGCAGCTTGGCATCGACCACGCCGTCCGGCCCCATCGCGCAGGTACCGACCGGATGATAGCCGAGGAAGGTAGTGGCGCGCAGATGCGCCTCCCACTCGGCTTCGGCTTCGCACGCCGGCCCCGGCAGCCGCTCGCCAACGATCTCCCGCGCCATCGCCGGCTGCGCAAAAATCGCCCGGACCTGCCGACAGGCGCTGACCAGCCGCGCCCGGTCCTCGGGATGCGCCAGCAGCTCATGCTCGATCAGCACCTTGTCGCGCGGATCGGCCGAGCGCAGCCGCAGCCGCCCCCGCGCGCGCGGATAGTTCAGCGCCGCCACCACGGTCACCGCCGGCTTCGTATAGGGCACGATCCCCTCGGGCGAGAAGCCGAAGGCGAACGGCCCGAACATCAGCTGGATATCGGGTTCCTCCACGTCCGGCGACGAGCGCATGAACGCCACGCCGTGCGGATAGGGGCTGGTCGCCGGCCCCCGGCGCGTCAGCCCCCAGCGCAGCAGCGCCATCGCCATGCGCAGGCCGGACGTCTCCATATTATAGGTCCGCTGCCGCACGTCCCAGCTCATGTTGGCGTTGGGATGCTCGCCGAGATTCTGGCCGACGCCGGGCGCCTCGTGCCGCACCGTGATGCCATGGCGGGCAAGTTCGTCGCCCGGCCCGATGCCGGACAGCATCAGCAGGCGCGGGCTGGCCAGCGCGCCCGCCGACAGGATCACCTCGCGCGCCGCCCGCACCTCCAAAACCTCGCCGCCGCGCCGGTAGCGCACGCCGACCGCCCGGCCATCCTCCAGCAGCACCTGCTCCGCCTCGGCACCCGTGATGATCGCCAGGTTCGGCCGCCGTACCGCCGGCGCCAGATAGGCCCGTGCCGCACTCCAGCGGGCGCCTTCGCGCTGCGTCACCTGCGGCGCCGACACCCCCTCCTGCGTCTCGCCATTATAATCCGGATTGAACGCCAGCCCCGCCGATTGGCAGGCCGCCATGAACGCCTCGGCCAGCGGATGCACCGAGCGCAGCGGCCCGACATGCAGCGGCCCCAGCGCTCCACGCCACTGGCCGCCGATGGGGGAGCTCTCCATCCGCCGGAACAGCGGCAGCAGGTCGTCGAACCCCCAGCCCGGGTTGCCGGCCGCCGCCCAGCCATCGAAATCCGCCCGCGCCCCGCGCACGAACAACATGCCGTTGATCGATGACGAGCCGCCAAGCACCCGCCCCGCCGGCCACAGATCGACCTTGCCGCCGCGCGACGCATCGGGGGCAGCCAGATGCGCCCAGTCCACCGCCGGATTGCCGATCAGCCGCACGATCCCGGCCGGCACATGGATGGCGGGGTTGCGGTCCCGCCCCCCGGCCTCCAGCAGCGCCACCCGGCAGCGCGGGTCCTCGCTCAGCCGCGCCGCCAGCGCACAACCGGCCGAGCCGGCGCCGACCACCACATAATCGAAGTCGCCGCTCATCAGCCGTTATCGGCCGCCTGAAGCTTCTTGAACGTGTCATATTCATTGACGTCGTCGCGGCGCGGCGCCGAAAATGTCGTCGCAAACCCGCGCGGATAGCGGCTGTCGTCGTCACGCGCCCCGTCCGCCGACCACAGCAGCGGGAACAGGTCACCGCCGGGCGCATTGCCCTCGATCATCTCGTCGAAGCTGACCCCGGCGATGTTCAGGCAATCAGGACGCGGCGACCAGCGCACATCATCGCCGAACACCCGCACCGACAGCGCAATCCGCCAGTCGTCGGTCGGGTTGCCATGCGAATAATGCAGCGCCCAGGGATGCACCACCAGCATGTCTCCCACCGCCATCTCCCAGGTCCGGAAGCGGCCGGCATAGGCCGGGTCGGCGCGCATCGCCTCGCCGTCCGGGTGCGGCGCGCGCGCCGGGTCGCGGATCATCTTGCGGGCATTGGGGCTGAACAGCCAGTATTTGACATCCTCATTCTGCGTGCCGGCAATCACCTCGAGGCTGTTGGCATGGCTGATCGGCGTCAGCGGGATCCATATCGACGGCACCATCGTCGTCTCGGGCGTCACCGGCCAGCCCATGCGGTCGGTATGCCAGATCGTCTTGTCGGTCGATTGCGGCTTCTTGGCAAAGATCTCGTCGAAGAAGAAACGCGCCGATGTCGACCGCAGTGCACCGGCCGCCGCCTCGCCCAGCGGGCTCTCGAAGACAAAACGCCGGAACTCGGGAATCGTCCGCGCCATGTACCGGCCCGGATTATTCGGCAGCAGCCCGAAGTCCTCCTTGTCGATCAACAGCCGCCGCGCCGGCCCTTCCATCGCCTGCAGCCATTCCGGATCGAACACGTTGCGCAGGCAGACGACGCCGTCGCGAGCGTAGGTCTCGGCATCCTCGTCGGTAACGGCGCGCAGGGGGCGGGTATTGAAAGCCATGACATTCCACTCGAAAGCGCCGCATCAACCACGACGCCCCGCCAATCTGCCGTCAGGCCGGCAGATTACAAATCAATCAGGGGCGTGCTCCCATGCGCCAAATGCATCGACGGTGCAGGCCTCGCGCACTTCCGCCATGAAGTCCTCGACAACCGGCCGCAGCGGCATCGACTTGCGCGTCATCAGCCCCACCTTGCGCACCACCGGGCAGCCGGGCGCATCGAGCCGGCAAATGGTGCCGCGCAGGCTGCGGCGCTGGACGACATGCTCGGGCAGGATGCCGATAAACCCGCTGTTGGCGATCAGCGAGCTGATCAGGTTCAGCGAATTGGTCCGCACCACATAATCGGGCACGCGCAGCCCATCGGCCGAGAAATAATGATCGAGAAAATCCTTCATGTGCGGCTGGTCGACCACCGCCCAGCGCTCACCGAGCAGCGCCTGCTTGTCGAGCCCGCTATGGGCAGCGAGCCGATGTCCGGCGCTGGCAAACACATAGGCATGGATATCGAGAATCGGCTCCACCGTCACATCGTCAGGGATCTTCATATTGGAAAGATTGGAGAAAATCACATCGAGCCGGCCGTCCCTGAGCGCCTCCACAAGCTCTTCGAGAAAGCCCTGGGTCACCGTCATCGCCACGTCGCGACCCGAGCCGCAGACCGCCGCCACCGCCCGGTCGATGATATGATCGGCAAACATCGCGGCGATGCCGATCGCCAGCTCGCCCTTGGTGCCCTTCTGCACGGCGCGGACCTCGTCCCGGGCGCGATGGGCCTCGTTCAGCATCAGCTGCGCATAATGGTAGAGTGCATTGCCCGCCGGCGTCGGCACGATCCCGCGCGGCCGCCGCTCGAGCAGCACGGCACCGAGGATTTCCTCGAGGTTCTTGATGCTCCGGGTCAGCGCTGGCTGGGTGATGCACACCTTGTCGGCGGCGCGGGACAAATTGCCGGCGTCGACGACCGCCACAAAATGCCGAAGATGACGAAGCTCCATCCTCCAAGCATAGACAGGCGCCGGGACAGCACAAGCTGCCATGCATTTCGTTGATGTCACAGTCAGAAAGTTTGAATTGCGATAGCCCGGCGAACGCGGCAGCATGATCCCCATGCACAGCCCTGACGACACCCACACACCGTCTCACATCGGCCAGGAAATCAACGGGCCAGGCCGCACCTATTTCGATAATGTCGTCATCGACAACCTTCTCGAATCGTTCATGGAACTGGCCGCAGAGGTCTGGACGATCCGCGACCGCCAGGCGGTGCTGGAGGCGGTGCTCAAGTCCAGGGGCATCGATGCCGAAACGCTGATCGAAGCCCATCGCCCCGACCCTGCCGAGGCCGCCGCGCGCAAGGCGATGCGCGCCGCCTTTGCCGAACGCCTGCTCGCCGGCTTCCTGCGCCGGCCCGACACGCTTGCCAAACAGGAGACCCCCTCATGATCGATCGTGGCGCGCTCGAGGTCTTCCCCCGTCCGGCCCGGCTGGAGGACGAATCCTATCTCGATTTCCTCGAATCCTTCCGCGATGTCCTGCTGACCCGGATGTTCCCGGCGATGGCCGCCGCCGGCCATGCCCGGATGGCCGAGGACGGGCTGCCGGTGGACGATGACAGCGTGCCGCTGACAGCGATCCAGACGTCCTTCGCCAAGGCGCCGATCGTGCCGACCTGGCAGCGCTTCATGCGCTCGCAGCAGGAAATGTCCTGGCGCCGCACCCGCGCCAGCTTCGCCCGCACCATCGACCGTCAGGTCGGCGCCATGGCCGCGGCCGCAGCCCAGGCCGAAGCGTCGCGGCTGGTCATCGATCCGGACTTCCATGTCCCCGATTACGCCCGGCGCGAAATCCATCTCCAGCCCGGCGGCTACACCGACGACCCCATCGGCGGCATCGTCTATCATTACGGCACCAAGGTCTTCTACCAGGGCGGCAACGACCATGACGAGCTGCACGAGGAACTCGCCAGCCTCGCCCTGCCGCCGGCCGATGGCAAACTCGCCCGCATCCTCGATCTCGGCTGCTCGATCGGCCAGGCCACGACCAAACTCAAGGCGCGCTTTCCGGACGCCGAAATCTGGGGCCTCGATGTCGGCGCCCCGATGGTCCGCTATGCCCATGCCCGCGCCGTGGCGCAGGCCGTCCCGGTCAATTTCATCCAGGCGCTGGCCGAGGACATGCCGTTCGAGGACGGGCATTTCGACATGGTCTTCGCCTATATCCTCTTCCACGAGCTGCCGATCGACATCATCCCGCGCGTTCTCGCCGATGTGCACCGCGTGCTGCGCCCGGGCGGCACCTTCTGCATCTTCGAATTTCCGAGCGCCAGCCAGCATCTGCCGCCGGCCTATCGGTTCATGATCGACTATGACAGCCGGGACAATTGCGAGCCCTATTCGCCGGGCTTCGTCCACGCCGATTTCCGGGGCCTGCTGGCCGCCGCCGGCTTCGACGTCGCGGACGGGCCGCCGAGCCGCAACAGCTTCCTCCAGTCGATCGTCGCAACCAGAAGGTGAACACCCTGGTTCCGGTTGATGACGCGCGGCTCGCCGTCGTCCGGCGCGGCAGCGGCCCGCCCCTGCTGCTGCTGGTCGGGCTCGGCGGCCGCTGCGATTTCTGGTCCGGCACCATGGATCACTTCGCCGGGCGGGACTGTATCAGCTTCGATCACCGCAAGACCGGCAACAGCCTCGGCTCCGACCGGCCCACCACCGTCCGCCTGCTGGCCGAAGACGCGCTCGGCGTGCTCGATGCGCTGGGCATAGACCGTGCCGATATCGTCGGCCATTCGCTAGGCGGCGCCATCGCCCAGCACATCGCCGTCCATGCCCCGCGGCGCGTCGGCAGGCTGGTCATTTCGTCGAGCTGGGCCGGGCCGACCCCGGCCTTCCTGTCGCTGTTCGATCATCGCCGGGACGTGCTGCGCCATTGCGGCGCCGAAGCCTATCTGCGCCACGGCACGCTGCTCGGCAATCCGGGCTGGTGGTCCTTCACCCATCACGAGGCGATGCAGGCCGGCATCGCCGCCCGGCTGGCCAGCTTCCCCGGTGAAGCCATCGAGCAGGAGCGGATGGACGCGGTCTGCGCCCATGACCTGCGGGACCGGCTCGCCGGCATCACCGCCGAAACCATGGTCATCTGCGCGCGGGACGATGCCATCACCCCGCTGCCGCTGTCCGAAGAACTGGCCCGTCTGATCCCCGGCGCGCGGCTGGAGGTGCTGGAAAGCGGCAATCATTTCGCGCCGGTCACCACGCCCGAAGCCTGGCGCCAACGCCTGGAAGGATTTCTCCGGTCATGAGCGAAGAACCGAATTTCGGCCGCTGGTCCGCCGTCGTCGCGCCGGACACATCGACGAGCTGGTGGCAGCCCCTGCCCTCCAGCGGCTATGTCTCGGTGGCGCTGTCGCCGGAAAACACGCCGTACGATGATTTCGTTTCGGGCATGCAGGTGCTGCCGCCGGGCCGCTCGATCCGCGAACATGGCCATCAGCGCAATCATGAGCTGCTGTTCATCCACAAGGGCACCGGCACCGTCACCATCGAGGACAAGACCGACGCCATCGGCCCCGGCTCGATTGTCCTATTCGGCCGCCACGCGCGCCATTATCTCGACAACACCGGCGATACCGACATGCACATCTTCTGGGTGTTCATGCCGCCGGGTCTCGATGACTGGTTTCCCGCCGTCGGCCGCCCGCGCATCATCGGCGAACCGATGCCCGAGCCGTTCGACCGGCCGGAGGATGTCGGCGCCGTCCAGGCCAAGCTGCGGTTCGTCCCGCCGATGCCGCGCTGATGCGGCTGATCACCGCCGCCGAGGTCGAGCGGCTGCTGCCGATGCCCGCCGCCATCGCGGCGATGCGCAGCGCCATGGTCCAGGTCTCGCGCGGCGAGACAATGCTGCCGCTGCGGCAGTTCATGGCCATCCCCGGCGCGCCGGGAAAGATGGCGGTGATGCCGGGCCATATCGCCCATCCGCCGCGCTTCGGCATCAAGACCGTCTCCAAGTTCAGCAATGCCGCGCAGAGCCATGTCGGCACCGTCCAGCTTTACGATGCCACCGACGGCACGCTGCTGTCGATCATCGAGGGCGGCACGCTGACGGCGATCCGCACGGCGGCAGCCTCGGCGCTGGCCACTGACGCGCTGGCCCGCGCCGACAGCCACAGCCTCGCGATCCTCGGCACCGGCGAACAGGCCCGCCGCCATGCCGAGGCCATCGCCGCCGTCCGCCCGCTCACGGATATTCGCGTCTGGGGTCGCAGCCTTGCGAATGCCGAAGCGCTGGCCCGGCGCCTCGGTCCCCATGTCCGCGCGGTCGAAACGGTGGATGAAGCCGTCGCCGGCGCCGATATCGTCTGCACCACCACGCCCAGCGCCGTGCCGATCCTGTTCGGCGCCGATATCGGACCCGGTGTCCATCTCAACCTGGTCGGCTCGGCCATCCCGAGCACCGCCGAAGTCGATTCGACGCTGGTGGCGAAAGCCCGTTTCTACGGCGACTTTGCCGAAGCCACCCGCGCCCAGGCCGGCGAACTCCGCGCCGCCATCGCCGATGGCAGCGTCGGGGAGGATCACCTGCTCGGCGAGATCGGCGCCGTCCTGCTCGGCACGCTCGAAGGTCGCCGCAGCGACAATGACATCACCATCTACAAATCACTTGGCGTCACCGCCCAGGACCTCGCCGCCGCCGACGCCGTCCTCGAAGCGGCGATTGCCGCAGGTCTCGGCCTCGATATCGCGCTGGCATGACCGACACGCTCTTCGATCGCGGCTATGCCCGCATCACCGAGGGACTGGTCCATCATCGCCGTCTGGGCACCGGCACGCCGATCGTCATGCTGCACGCCTCCCCGGCCTCGTCGCGGACGCTCGAACCGCTGGGCGCGCTGCTGACCTCCCGTCACGATGTGCTGATGCCCGACACGCCGGGCAACGGGGCCTCCTCGCCGCCGGCGCTGCCCATCCCCGAACTCGCCGATTATGCCGACATGCTCGACCGCGCCTGTGACCGGCTCGGGCTGGAGACGGTCGATCTATATGGCACCCACACCGGCGCCCACATTGCCATTGAATGGGCCATCGCCCGCCCCGATCGGGTCCGCTCGCTGATCCTCGACGGCGTGGCGCTGCTGTCACCCGATCAGCGCGCCGAATTCCTCGATCATTATGCCCCGCCGCAGCGCCCCGATGCCTCGGGCACGCAATTCGCCTGGGCCTGGAACATGATCCGCGACCAGATGATCTTCTGGCCGCATTACCGCAAGGACAGCGCCCATCTGCGCCGCGACGGCCAGTTCGAGCCCGGTCTGCTCCATGATCTGACGATGGACCTGCTCGGCAGCCTCGAAACCTATCACCAGCCCTATCAGGCGGTATTCCGGCACGATGTGCTGGCCCGGCTGCCGCTGGTGACAAGACCTGTCCTGTGGCTGCAGGGCGAAGTCGGCGTCCTCGATACCGACGCGAGCGCGGCGCTGGCGCGGCTGCAAGACCACAGGCTCGTCACGGTGAGCGACCTCGCAACGCGCGCCACAGCCATCATCGATTTCATCGCGGCGCAGGGAGGCAGGGCATGAAACTCGCCGGCAAGATCATTCTCGTCGCCGGCGCCAGTTCGGGCATGGGCCGTCAGACGGCGCTCAGGGCCGGCGCCGAGGGCGCCACGGTCATCGCCGCCGCCCGCAGGCTGGAGGATTGCGAGGCCGTGGCCCGCACCTGCGGCGGCGCCTCCATCGCCCTGTCGATCGACGGCACCGACCCGGAGTCGGTCGCGGCGGGCTTCGCCAAAATCACCCACCGCTTCGGCAAGCTCGACGGCGCCTTCAACAATCTCGGCGCGACGCTCGGCACCGCGCGGGTGCATGAAATCCCGACCGAGCAATGGCAGGCCAGTCTCGCCGTCAACCTGACCGCGCCGTTCCTGCTGATGAAAGCCGAGATTCCGCTGCTGATCGCCGCCGGTGGCGGCGTCATCGTCAACAATTCCTCGACCGCCGGCGTCCGCGGCACCCACAGCATGGCCGATTACTCGGCCGCCAAATGGGGGCTGATCGGCCTGGGCCAGTCGGCCGCGCTCGAATATGGCGCCGAGAATATCCGCATCAACACCATCGCGCCCGGCATCATCCGGACCGAGAAAATGCAGGGCTTCGAAGCCGCCATGCCCGATCTGTTCGACGGACTGCGAGCAAAGATCCCCGGCAACCGCTTCGGCGACATG
The DNA here is from genome assembly GCF_051860865.1 of Polymorphobacter sp. Lineage (GTDB taxonomy): Bacteria > Pseudomonadota > Alphaproteobacteria > Sphingomonadales > Sphingomonadaceae > Sandarakinorhabdus. The sequence goes on from NZ_JBIMKZ010000054.1 coordinate 11,044, forward strand.
CAGGACATAGCCACCACCGTCTGCTGGCTGCTGAGCGACGAGGCACGCTTCATCAACGGCGCGACGCTCCGCGTCGACGGCGGATCATCGGCATGAAGATCCAGGCCGCTGTCGCACGCGCCGACGTGCCCGGCTTTCGGCTCGAAACGCTGACGCTCGAGTCCCCGCGCGCCGACGAGGTACGGGTACGGATCGTCGGCACCGGCCTCTGCCACACCGACATCAGCGTCCGTGAAAATGGTGCAGGCTGGTACCCGCTTCCCGCCGTGCTCGGCCATGAAGGCGCCGGCATCGTCGAAGCAGTCGGCGCCGACGTGCAGTCCGTCCGGCCCGGACAGGCGGTCGTGCTGAGCTTTGCCTCGTGCGGCGGCTGCCCCGCCTGCCACGCCGAGACCCCAACGCTCTGCGCCTCGATGCTGACCCTCAACTTCGGCGGCGGCCGCCCGGACGGCAGCACGGCCCTGCGCGACGATCATGGCCCCATCGCCAGCCACTTCTTCGGCCAGTCCTCCTTGGCCAGCCACGTCATCGTGGCCGCGCGCAATTGCGTCGTCGTCGACGACGACCTGCCGCTACCGCTGCTCGGGCCCCTGGGATGCGGAATCATGACCGGTGCCGGCGCGGTTCTGCACGCATTCGGCGCCAAAGCCGGCGACAGACTGCTCATTCTCGGCGGCGGATCGGTCGGCCTGAGCGCCGTCATGGCCGCCACCATCGCCGGCTGCGCATCGATCATCGTCGTCGAACCCCATGCCGCACGACGGCAACTGGCGCTCGAACTCGGCGCAACCGAGGTCATCGATCCCGCGGCCAGCCCTGACCTGCCCGGCGGCATGGACCATGTCCTCGACACCACCGGCCGAACCGCGCTCATCCAGAAAGGCCTCGCCGCGCTCGGCCGCGGCGGCACGCTCGGCCTTCTGGCCGGTTCGGCCAATGAAGGCCCGCTGGCCGTCGACGGCAATCATCTGGTCAGCCACGGCCTGCGCATCATCGGAATCATCGAAGGCAACGCCGATCCGCAGACCTTCATTCCCGAACTGATCGCCCACCACCGCGCCGGGCGCCTGCCCTTCCAGAAGCTGATCCGCACCTACACGCTGGCGCAAATCAACACCGCCATCGACGACCAGCACCACGGCCGCGTCGTCAAGGCGGTGCTCATCCCCTGACCTAATAGTTGAACTTCAGCGACGCCATCCAGGTGCGCGGCCGCAACGGGGTCAGCGCCGGCTGGAACGGCGGCCCGACGATGCCGCTCACATAGGTCACTTCGTCGGTCAGATTCTGCCCGGAAAGGTTCAGCTCCCAGCGCCTATCGGCCGTCGCCAGCGCCACAAAGGCATCGATCCGGGTCCAGCCCGGCAGCTCGAGCGCGTTGGTAACAACAGGGTTGTAGCGCCCAGTATAGTTCATGTTCCCGCCAATGCGGAACAGGAACGTATCCCCCAGCGGCTGCTCGAACGTGCCCCCCAACCGGGCCGACCATTCAGACACCAGCGGAATATCGCGAGCACCGGACGTCGCAGCATCCGCCAACGGATCGAGCGTCTTGTACTTGCCGTTATTGTACGTCACCGACCCGAACAGATCGAGCCCGGACACCGGCCGCGCCGACACTTCCAGTTCGACACCCCAAACCCGTGCATCACCGACGTTGATCTGCGGAAAGTCCGTCCCGCGCTGCGCCGTCTGCTGCAGATCGCTGATATCGTTCAGGAACACTGCCAGGTTGGTACGCAGCCGGCGGTCGAGCATCTCCGCCTTCAGCCCCGCCTCATAGGCCCACACCGTCTGCGGGCGATACACCGCGCTCAGCACCGCCGGCGCCCGGGACAGCCCGTTGAACCCGCCCGCCTTGAAGCCCTTCGAAACCGAGGCATAGGTCAGCACATCGTCGCTGAACTTGTGCTCGAGACCGAACTTCGGCGTGAACGCATTGAACGTCGCATCGATATTGGCCGTCAGGCTGGTCGGCGCCGCGATATCGGCATCGAACTCCTTCTTGTCGCTCGTGTAGCGCCCGCCGAGCGTGATCGAGGTGCGATCGGTCAGCGCCACATTGGCCTGGGCAAAGGCGGCATAGCTGTCGGTCTTGGTCTGCTGCCGGAACAACGGCAGCGCAAAGCCGAAGAAGGCGTCCCGAAAATCCTGATCGCCGTTCTCGTTGAAATAATAGAGGCCGACCAGCCAGTTGACCTTGTCATCGAAGGACGATCCGGTCGCCTGCAGTTCCTGGCTCCACTGCCGCGCGGTCGACGCCGAGGCGCGATCGAACGTGGAGATGAACACGCCCGGCGCCACCTGCTGGCCAGCGGCAATATCCCAGCGGAAGAAGTCGGTCGTATCGACATAGCCGGTGATCGACCGCAGCGTCACCGCCCCGACATCAAGGGCGATATCGAGCGTGCCGGTGAACACCGAGGTCTGGCCGTTCGAAGGCGTCGGCGACGAGGTGACATAGGGCTGGCCGGGAACCACCGGCTGGGCATTTTCGCCGAACACCCGCGTGGCATAGTTCAGCCGCGCATTGTCCGGCACGAACTGGACATTGACCGGGATATAACCGTCATTGTCGTCATCCGAATAGGACACCGAGCCGACGACGCGCAGCGGCCCGGAATCATAGGCCAGCTTGGCGCGGCCGGCGAAGCTGCGCTCCTTGCCGACCATCTCGCCGGTCGCCCGGTTCAGGATCCAGCCCTTGCTCTGGTCCCGGTAAAACAGCGACATCGACGCCCCAAGATCGCCGGCGACAACGCCGCCCATCGAGATGTCGCCGCGCACCTCATCGAAGCTGCCATAGCCGACCGAGCCCTTCAGCCAGCTGTCGTTGACGCCCGGCGTCCGGGTGATCACCTTCAGCGCGCCCGAGAAAGTGTTGCGGCCATAGAGCGTGCCCTGCGGCCCGCGCAGCACTTCGACGCGCTCGATGTCCGAGAGCTGGAAGTTCGATCCCTGCATGCGTCCGCGATAAACATCGTCGACATAGATGCCGACGACCGGCTCCGAGACGATCAGGCCCGAGGTCTGCTCGGACCCGCCGCGCAGGCCGATCTGGAAGGTCGAGGGGTTGGCCGTCACCGGGATCAGGATCAGCCCCGGCACCGCCTTGGCGACGTCCTGCGTCGACAGGATCTGCTGATCGGTCAACGCGCCCTCGGTCAGCGCGGTAATTGCGATCGGGGTTTCCTGAAGCTTGGTGGTCGTCCGCAGCGCGGTGACCAGAATCTCGTCGAAGCCGCCCTGGGCTTCCTGCGCCATCGCCGGCGCCACCGCGAGCACCGAAACGCCGAGCAGAAACAGACCATGTTTCATCGTCATCAACCCCTTTTATTGGCCCCGACAGCCAGCTTCATATTGTCATCAATATGAAACGGCCGCCTTCGCAACAGCAGCATTATCAATCGAATCTCCGCCTGCTGGTCAATCCGGCCGCCGCGCTGGATCAGTCCGCCGTCCAGCCCCCGTCGACGATCAGGCTCGTGCCCGTCACCAGCGCCGACTGGTCCCCGGCCAGGAACAGCGCCGCGCCCATGATGTCCTCGACCCGCCCGAGACGGCCGAGCTTGATCCGCTTGAGCACATCGGCCCGGAACGCGGCATTCTCGAAGAAGGGCGCGGTCATCGGCGTTTCGATGAAGGTCGGCGCGATGGTGTTCGAGCGGATGCCGTGGCGCGCGAGATCGAGCGCAAAGGCCTTGCTCATCCCCTCCAGCGCCCATTTGGACGCGCAATAGAGCGAGCGGTTCGGCCCGCCGACATGGCCCATCTGCGAGCCGATGTGGATCAGCGAACCGGCCACCTTCTGGTCGATCATCCGCGCCGCCACCGCCTGCGCCACGAAGAAGGCGGCGCGGACATTGAGGTCCATCACCGCGTCATAGTCGTCGGTCGTCACCTCGGTCATCGCCATCGGCCGGTTGGTGCCGGCATTGTTGACGAGGACATGGAAGGCCGGCCGTTCGGCCACGAACGCCTGCACCGCAGCCGTGTCCGACACATCGAGGACATGCGCCACGGCGGTGCCGCCCGCCGCGCGGATGTCATAGGCGACGGCGTTGATCTCCTCGTCGGTGCGCGCCACCAGCGTCACCTCGGCGCCGGCCTCAGCGAGCGCCGCGGCCAGCGCCACGCCGAGCCCGCGCCCCGCCCCTGTGACGAGCGCGTGCCGGCCATCGAGCCGCGACGACGGAAGGCGGGGCAGCGTCATCAGAGCGGCAACGGCTCGGCGGCGCCGGCATAGGGCACATTGCGCCCACCATAGCGGCGCACCCGCACATTGGCCTGCTCGCCATGCCCGGCAAAGCCCTCGAGCGCGCACAGCCGGCTGCAATATTCACCGATCATCGCGCTCGCCGCGTCGGTGGTGACGCGCTGATAGGTGCAGGTCTTGAGGAACTTGCCGACCCAGAGCCCACCGGTATAGCGCGCCGCCTTGCGCGTCGGCAGCGTGTGGTTGGTGCCGATCACCTTGTCGCCATAAGCAACATTGGTACGCGGGCCGAGGAACAGCGCCCCATAGTTTGTCATCCGCTCGAGGAACCAGTCCGGATCGCGGGTCATCACCTGGACATGCTCATTGGCATAATCGTCGGCGACGCGGAGCATTTCCTCATAGCTGTCGCAGACGATCACCTCGCCATGGCTGTCCCAGGCCTTGCGGGCGATGTCGCGGGTCGGCAGGATTTCCAGCAGCCGCTCGACTTCGCGCATCGTCTCGCGCGCCAGCTTTTCCGAATTGGTGATCAGGATCGCCGGGCTGTCCGGCCCATGCTCGGCCTGGCCCAGAAGGTCGGTGGCGCAGATCTCGCCGTCGACGCTGTCATCGGCAATGACCATCGTCTCGGTCGGCCCGGCAAACAGGTCGATGCCGACGCGACCGAACAGCTGGCGCTTGGCCTCGGCAACAAAGGCATTGCCCGGCCCCACCAGCATGTCCACCGGCGCGATGCTGGCGGTGCCCAGCGCCATCGCCCCGACCGCCTGGATGCCGCCTAGGCAATAGATTTCGTCGGCCCCGGCCATCGCCTGGGCGGCGACCACGGCCGCCGCCGGCTTGCCCTCGAACGGCGGCGCGCAGGTGATCACCCGGCCGACGCCGGCGACCTTGGCGGTGATGACGCTCATGTGCGCCGAGGCCAGCAGCGGATATTTGCCGCCCGGCACATAACAGCCGGCGGCATTGACCGGAATGTTGCGATGCCCGAGCACGACGCCGGGCAGTGTCTCCACCTCGACATCCTGGATCGACGCGCGCTGCACTTCGGCGAAGCGGCGGACCTGTGTCTGGGCGAACTCGATATCCTTCAACGCCTGCGCCGGCAGCTGGTCGATGCAGCCTTGAATCTCGGCGGCGGTCAGCCGGTAGTCCTCGCGGTCCCAGCCATCGAAGCGGTTGGACAGCGCACGGACAGCGGCATCGCCCTGACTGGCGATGTCGGCGAGGATGGCTTCAACCGAGGCGCGTACCTTGGCATCGGCTTCGGCCTTCACATCGGCCCCGACCGCGCGCTTCAACCAGACTGCCATCCTGTCCTCCACTTCCGCGACCCGATGCCGCGCCTCCGCAACGAAGGCCGGCAAATCAACCAGTCAACCGCGCAGGTCAATGATCGATGCCAGGAAAAAGCCGACAGGCGAATGCGGCACTGACAGGCCGCGGATTTGCGCCGCGCTGCACAACGCCCTAGACCGGCGGTCGACCGCCCGGCACAATAAGCCGGGCCACCGAAAGGCTGTTTCTTGAGTACCGAACCGAAAACCAGCGTCGGCGCGCGCCTGACCCTTCGCAACGCCACATTGCGGGACGCCAAGGACATCCTCGCCCTTGTCGACCGCTCCTACACCGATATCGGCGGCTACACGCTGGGCATGATTCAGGGCCAGATCAGCACCTTCGCCGAAGGCAAGATCGTCGCCGAATATGACGGCGCCATCGTCGGCTATTGCGCCACCTTCATTATCGACGAGGCGACCGCCTTCGCTCCGCACAGCTGGATGGAGATCACCGGCAGCGGCTATGGCTCGCGCCACGATCCCGATGGCGATTGGCTCTATGGCATGGATGTCTGCGTCGACCCGGCCTTCCGCCGGCTGCGCATCGGCCAGCGCCTCTATGACGCCCGCCGTCGCCTCTGCGAACAGATGGAGCTGAAGGGCATCGTCTTCGGCGGCCGCCTTCCCGGTTACGCCAAGCGCCGCAAGACCTTCGAGACCCCCCAGGCCTATCTCGACGCGATTCAGGCCCGCAAGGTCCATGATCAGGTGGCATCGTTCCAGCTCCGCGCCGGGTTCGAGCCGATGGGCGTGCTGGAGAACTATCTAAGCTCGGACAAGCAGTCGCTGGGCTTCGCCGCCAAGATGGTCTGGCGCAACCCCAATGCCGCGCCCGAGTCCCAGCCCAAGCGCCTGATGCGCGCGGACTCGGAGGCCGTGCGCATCGCCACGGTCCAGCTGCAGATGCGCGCCGTCAAATCCTTCGAGGAGTTCGCCAGCAACATCGAATATTTCGTCGATGTCACCGCCGATTATCGCGCCGATTTCGTCGTCTTTCCCGAGCTGTGCACGCTCCAGCTGCTGTCGATGATGGACCGCAAGCTGAACCCCGAGGAATCCATCGAGGCGCTGACGCGCTTCACCCCGCAGATCATCGAGACCTTTCAAAAGCTCGCCATCAGCTACAACATCAACATCATCGGCGGCTCGCACCCGACGCGCTCGGACGACGGCGACATCCACAACGTCGCCTATGTTTTCCTGCGCGACGGCTCGGTCCATGCCCAGGAGAAGATCCACCCGACGCCGAACGAACGCTATTGGTGGAACATCAAGGGCGGTGACACCATCGAAACGATCGACACCGACTGCGGCCCGATCGGCGTGATGATCTGCTATGACAGCGAATTCCCCGAGGTCGCCCGCCGGCTGGTGGACCAGGGCGCCCGGCTGTTGTTCGTGCCCTTCTGCACCGACAGCCGGCAGGGCTATATGCGCGTGCGCTATTGCTGCCAGGCCCGCGCCATCGAAAACCAATGCTATGTCATCATGGCCGGCAACGTCGGCAACCTCCCCGGCGTCGAGAACATGGACATCCAGTACGCCCAGTCATGCATCCTGACGCCCTGCGACTTCCCGTTCGCCCGCGACGGCATCGCGGCCGAAGCCACCGAAAATGTCGAGACCGTCACCGTTGCCGACGTCAACATCGCCGACCTCAACTGGGCCCGCGCCCAGGGCTCGGTACGCAACCTCCGCGACCGGCGCTTCGACCTCTACCGGATCGACTGGCTCAACCCCTGACCTCTTTAATTTTTGGGCGGCCGCCCGCTGGCGACAAACAGCCCGATGGCGGCCAGGCAGCAGCCGGCAGCGGCCGCGAACACCCCGGCGCTGCCCCAGGCGCCCTGCACCAGCCCCAGCTGCTGGGCGCCGAACGACGTGCCGAGGTTGAGCATCGCCATGAAAGCCGAAAACTGCGTCGCGCCGACCAGCCGGTCACACGCCGCCATGGCCCGGGCATAAACCGACACCGACAGCAGCACGAACAGCAGCGCGTGCGCCACGAAATAGGCCGCAAACAGCATCGGCTGCGGCCATAGCGGCCCGGCCAGCGCCATGCCGCCATGCAGACCCGCCAGCAGCAGCAGCGCCACCACCACCGCCCGGCCATGCCCCAGCCGGTCGGCAATCCACCCCGAGGCCGCGATCCCGAACAGCCCGCCGGCAATATCGGCGCCCCCGGCCAGCCGGGTGAACGCCTGCTGGTCCCAGCCCAGCCCCTGCACGGCAAACACCGGCACCAGCGCCGTCTTCAGCCCATAGGCGGCGAACGCCACGAATATCCCCAGCGCCAGCAGGATGTTGGGCGTGCGCACCATCACCGTCGCCAGCGTCGTCACCAGCCGCCACAGCCCGGGCGGCGCCGGCGTCTCCGAATCGGCGACCCCCGGCGTCCACGGCAGCACCCGCTCCCCGCCCCGCTCGCGCAGCAGCAGCGGAAACAGCAGCACGATAAAAATCGCCGCCGCCGGCGCCAGCACCGCCGCCGCAAATCCCCATTCGGCGATCAGCGCCCCGCAGACAATCGCCGAGCCGGCAATGCCCAGCGTCTTCCCGCCCCACATCAGCCCATTGGCCGTTCCCCGCTCCGCCTCGGGCACGATGTCGATCGCCATCCCGTCGATCGCCACGTCCTGATACGCCGCCGCCATGTTGATCAGAAAACCGCTGAGGCTCAGCAGCGCCAGCTCGCCCGGCTGCGGCGCCTGCGCGCTCATCGCCAGCATCGCCGCCACCAGCACCAGCTGCGCGCCGATGATCCACGGCCGCCGCCGCCCCATCGCCGGAAACTGGAACCGGTCCATCAGCACGCCATTGAGAAGCTTGAAGCTCCACGGCAGCAAGATGATGCCAATAAAACTGCCGATCTCGGCCGCGGACGCCCCGTTGGTCGCCAGCCAGGCCGGCACGGCCACATAGAGCAGCCCCTCAGGCACCCCCTGCGCCAGGTACAGCGCAAACAGCGTCAGCCCGCGCCAGCGCCGCCGCTCGGCCAGCACCGGCAGCCGCATCGATCCGAAGCTGCTGAAATCCACCGGGGCCTTTCGGGGGGCGGGGCCGGCCCGGGAAGCCGTTACCCCTGATGTCCGCAATGGTCGGGGCGAGAGGATTCGAACCTCCGGCCTCTGCCTCCCGAAGACAGCGCTCTACCAGGCTGAGCTACGCCCCGACGCCTTGCGGATGCGCGGCTATAACGGCGGCAAAGCCGGAGCGCAACCGCCGCGATCACCCAATCAGCGACAACATCTCCGCCACGCTGACAATCTTCTCGCGCGGCGCCCCGGGACGCGCCCGCGTCACTTCAGCGGCATCGATCACCTGCCAGTCGGCAAAGCTCGTCGACCGCACACCCCGCGTCCGCAGCAGCGCATCGAGCCCCGTCCCCCCTTCGCCATTCTTCGGCGCAATGCCATCGGCAACGATCGCCTCGATCACCGAAAAGCCGTCCGGCCGGTTGGTACCGATGGTCCCCGACGGGCCGCGGCGAGCCCAGCCGCTCGCATAAAGCCCGCCATAGATCCGCCCGGCATCGTCACAGGGAAAGCGGCCAAGCGCATCCGAATAGGGCACGCCGGTCAACGTCGAGGTCCGGTAGCCGATGCACCCGATGACCAGCCCGCACGGAATGGCATGCAGCTCCCCGGTGCCGACGGCGCGCCCGTCCTCCAGCCGCGTCGTCTCGACGATCAGCCGCTCGACCTTGCCATCTCCCTCCACCGCGACCGGACGGCGGAAGAATTCGAAATGGATCGTCACCGGCTTGTCGGACCGCTCCGCCGCCGCAAAGCCGCGCAGATGGGTGACCATCTTGCGATGACCCGGCTCCAGCCCGGCATCCTCCTCCTCCGGCGGCAGATCCCCGGCACGCAGCAGCGGCTGGGCCCGCGACAGATGGCCGAGCTCGCCCGCCTCCTTGGTGGTGAAGCTCGCCTGGTGCGGCCCCCGGCGGCCGACGATATGGATATCGCGCACCGCCGAACTCTCCAGCGCATGGATCGCATGCTGCGCGATGTCCGAAGTCGCCAGCTCCTCGGTGGTCTTGGCCAGGATGCGGGCGCAGTCGATGGCGACATTGCCGTTGCCGATGATCGCCACGCCATGATGCGACAGCGGCACCTGCAGCCCGGCATAATCCGGATGGCCATTGTACCAGCTGACAAAGGCGCCCGAGCCGATGACCCCGGGCAAATCATCGCCCGGAATGCCGAGCGGCCTGTCATGCGGCGCGCCGACCGACAGCACCACCGCATCATACAGGCCGAGCAGCTCCTCGATGCTGACATCGCGGCCGACCATCACATTGCCGATGAAGCGAACATTCTGCCCCAGCGACGTCCCCTCGTAGCGCTTGGTCACCGCCTTAATCGACTGATGGTCCGGCGCCACGCCGGCGCGGATCAGGCCATAGGGCGTCGGCAGCCGATCGATGATATCGATCTTCGCCGTGCCGCCCCATTGCTTCAGCGCGGCTTCCGCCGTGTAATAGCCGGCCGGACCGGCGCCGATGATGGCGATATTGAGGGTCAAGTCAGGTCTCCGCGTGACGATGCGCCGGTAAAGCGCCCTCACCCGCCGCGGTCAAGCAAGTCTGTCTATCCGGCCGGGCAGCGAAGATTTGCGGGCCAGTAGAGGTCCGTTGGACGCATTGCCCTTCGCGCGGCCTCTGCTAGAGCATCGGGCATGACCGCCGAACTCTCCACCATCCGCAATTTCTCCATCATCGCCCATATCGACCACGGAAAGTCGACTCTGGCCGACCGGCTGATCCAGATCGCCGCCGAGCGCGCGGTGCGGCGCGGCGAGACGCTGAGCCCGCCCGAGGGCCTCTACGAGGAATTCTGCGCGCGCTTCCCCTATGCCGAGACCGACGACCAGCTCCAGGCGATCTCCGACGTCATGGACGATCTCTCCTCGGGTAAGCCGATGGACCGGC
>NZ_JBIMKZ010000055.1:0-20990 GCF_051860865.1 Polymorphobacter sp.
CGCGTCATCGAGCTGCTGCGCGGCGCATTGATCGCCCCGGTGCTCACCGCCCACCCGACAGAGGTCCGCCGCAAGAGCACCATCGACCGCGAGACGGTAATCGCCACGCTGATGGGGGCCTGCACCGATGGCCGCTGCGATGCCGGCACCGAGGCCGAGCTGATCCGCCAGATCACCATCCTCTGGCAGACCCGCCCGCTACGTACGGTCAAGCCCGTGGTCTCGGACGAGATCAATTCTGCGCTGTCCTATCTTCAGTCGAGCTTTCTGGCGGTACTGCCCCGGCTGCTGGCGCGCTGGGAGGCGCAGACCGGCACCGCCCTGCCGCCCTTCGTTCGCCCCGGCAGCTGGATCGGCGGGGACCGGGACGGCAACCCCAATGTCAACGCCGGCACGCTGCAGGAGGCACTCGCCGCCCAGGCCGCCGTGGCCATCGGCCACCAGCTCGCCGAGATCAACGCGCTCGGCTCGGAACTGTCGATGTCCTCGGCCTATGTCGCGGTGTCGCCGGCGCTGCGCGCGCTTGCCGATGCCAGCGGGGACACGGTGACGGCGCGCGACGATGAGCCCTATCGGCGGGCGCTGATCGGCATCTATGCCCGCACCGCTGCCAGCTACCGGGTGCTCGCCGGTCGTCCCCCGCCGCTGCAGCCGCTAGTCCAAGCCCGCCCCTATGCCCGCGCCGAGGATTTGCTGGCCGACCTGCGCATCGTCGCCGCCTCGCTGCACGATCACGGCGGCGCCGCCATGGTCGGTAGCCGCTTCGAGGCGCTGATCCGCACCGTCGAGATCTTCGGCTTCCACCTCGCCACGCTCGACCTGCGGCAGAACGCCGATGTCCATTGCCGGGTCGTCGCCGAGCTGCTGTCCACCGCCGGTGTGCCGGGCGACTATGCGGCGATGGGCGATGCCGCCCGCACCGCGCTGCTCGGCGACGAGCTGGCGTCGCCGCGCCTGCTGTTCAATCCCCACGCCGCCTACAGCGACGAGACGCTGTCCGAAATGGCGATCCTGCGCGCCGCCGCCGATGCCCATGCCCGCTTCGGCCCGGAGGTGATCCGCGCCTATATCGTCTCCAAGACCAGCGGCGTCTCCAACCTGCTCGAAGTCTATGTGCTGCTGAAGGAAGTCGGCCTCTACATCCCCGGCGACCCGCCGCGCTGCCGAATCATGGCCGTTCCGTTGTTCGAGACGATCGAGGATCTGGAAGCCGCGCCGCGCATCATGGCGACCTTCCTCGATCGCCCCAAGGCCGCCGCACTGGCCTCGGCACGCGGCTATCAGGAAGTGATGATCGGCTATTCAGACTCGAACAAGGACGGCGGCTATCTGACCTCGAACTGGTCGCTGCACGAAGGCGCGCTGGCGCTGTCCGAAGTGTTCGCGGCGCGCGGGCTGCAGATGCAGCTGTTCCACGGCCGCGGCGGCGCCGTCGGGCGCGGCGGTGGCTCGGCCTTCGATGCCATCCGCGCCCAGCCGCAGGGCACGGTGATGGGCCGCATCCGCATCACCGAACAGGGGGAGGTGATCGCCTCCAAATATGGCACCCCCGCCCTGGCCGAAGCGAGCCTGGAGACGATGGTGGCGGCAACGCTGCTGGCCAGCCTCGAGCCGGCGCGGTTGAGCGCGGACGAGTTCACCCGGTTCCGCGCGGCGATGCAGGAGATCAGCGCTGCCGCCGGCCGGCATTACCGGGACCTTGTCTATGGCACCAAGGATTTCAACCGCTTCTTCCGCGCCGCCACGCCGATCACCGAAATCGCCGAGCTGAAGATCGGCTCCCGCCCCTCCTCCCGCACCACCTCAGACCGCATCGAAGACCTCCGCGCCATCCCCTGGGTGTTCAGCTGGGCGCAGGCTCGGATCATGTTGCCGGGGTGGTATGGGGCGGGGGCGGCTTTGGCGGGGTTTGCCGACCGGGGGTTGCTGGCGGAGATGGTGGAGGCGTGGCCGTTTCTGGCGGCGACGCTCTCCAATCTGGAGATGGTGCTGGCGAAATCGGACATGGATATTGCCCGGCGCTATGCCGGGCTGGTGCCGGATGAAGCATTGAGAACCCATGTTTTCAATCGGATAGAGGGTGGGTGGCATGAGACGCATGACCAGCTGCTAGCATTGACCGGACAGTCGGTATTGCTGGAGCGATTGCCGGTGCTGGCGCGGTCGGTGACGCATCGGTTGCCCTATATCGACCCGCTCAACGAGCTGCAGATCGACCTGATCAGGCGGCGTCGGGCGGGTGAAGATGACCCCCGAATTGCCGAAGGAATCCACCTGACGATCAATGGAATCGCTGCCGGACTGCGAAACAGTGGCTGAATGGTACCATTTGGGGCACGTTTTGGACTATTTTGGGACAGTGTAGGGAAAGAGTCATCGAAAGTGATTTCGATATGCGAAGTTTTGGGAGGGCGAATTGACCGATATCCATGCACTTAAAACCGAGCTTCGCGCGGCCATTGAGCATTGCCAGCCGGACGGCAGCTATGACGACGACACCTGCGAGCGCATCCACACTCTGGTCGGCGCACTGGTGCCGCTGACGCCGACGCCGAGCCCGTTTGCGCGGCAGGATTTCGTCGAGTCTCCCTGGGTGTCCGAGTTCGCGCAATTCGGGGCGAAGCATACGGCCGGGAAGCCGATCCAGCATCTGTCCTCGATGAAGCTGCAGAGCTTTTCGCGGCTGCCGGACCTGCCGATCCGGGTGCTGGCCATCGAGCAGGAAATCCGGGTGGAGGGGCGGCATTACAATAATGTCACCGCGGTCACGACGCCGGACGGGGCGCATGCGGCGCAGCTGATCGTCTGGGGGCGCTATGACGTCGGGGCGGCCGAGCCGCAGCGCTATGCGGTGGAATTCTATGCCGTCGAGCTGGTGGCGCCGGCGGGGATCAGCGACGATGAGCTGCGGGCACAGTTCGGGATGGAGGCCGGGTCGCCGCTGCGGATCGAGCTGAAGCCGCCGCGGCTGCATTCGGACATCGTCTATTGCGACGAGGACATGCGGATCAACTTCGGCAGCCTGGGCGGGATTTATGTGCTAAAGCGGCTGGCGACGCCGGGCAAATCGGTGTCGTTCACTCCGGCTCCAGCGTTGCAAGCCGGCTGACCATCGGGCCGAGGATCGAGTCGATCAGCGCGCGGCGCTGCTGCGCCCGCTGCTGGTCGATCTCGGGCGGCGGGGTGAAAGCATCGAGCCGGGTGCGGTCGATGGTGGTCAGGCTCTCCAGCGACAGTTCGAGCGTCTGCAGCCGCTCGCGGGTGACCGAGAGTTCCTGGGTGAGGGTGACGACGGCGCGGAGCAGGTGATCGATCATCGGATCGACGAAGAAGCTGGTGTCCCGCTCGCCGGGGCGCGGGCCAGTGGGGAAGGTCTCGGTCACTTGCGGCCCCCGAAGAAGAAATACGTGGCGGGGCCGACCTGCTCATGGTCGGCGAAGGCGGCATCGCGCACGAAGCCGGCGGCGACGAGTTCCTCACGCATGTCCAGCGCGGTGAAGCCACTCCAGAAGGGTTCGCCGTTGTGGCGGACCTGCCAGTGGTTGGTGACCTGCTTGAGCAGCGGGATGCGGTGGGCGTGATAGGGCACGTCGAGATTGATCAGCAGGCCGCCGGGGCGGAGCAGGCGATGGCTTTCGGCGAGGATCTGGCGGACCTGGGCGCGTGATGTTTCATGGAACATGATAATCGAGACGATCAGATCGAAGCTGGCATCGGGGAAATCGGTTTCGCCGGCGTCCATCTCGGCGAAATGGACGGCGACATCCTGGCTCTCGGCGAAGCCATGGGCGAAGCGGATGAACGGGCGGGCACAATCGATGCCGGTGACCTCGGCGTCGGGGAATTCGCGCTTGTAGGCGAGCGTCTGCTCGCCGGTGCCGCAGCCCATGTCGAGGATGGCCTTGGGCTGGAGATCGGGGGCGCGGCGGCGGACGGCGGCGGTGAGCATCCGGCCGATCGAATCGGAGCCGAGCTTGCCGCCGGCGCCCATGCCCTTGGCGTTGCGGTACAGATCGACGGTGCCCGAATAGTTGAGGGCGGTCTCGATATCGTCGGGCCGGGTCTCCCGCCAGTAGCCGCCGGGCTGGCGGTGGATTTCGGTGGTGGTGATCGGGGCCTTGTGGACCATGCGGTCGGCAAGGCGCATCGAGCCGCGCCTGTTGGGGCTGGCGGCGCGGGCGCGGAAGGCCTCGACCTGATCGTCGATCGTGCGGTCGGTGGTGTCCTGGACGGCTTTCCACATCAGGTTCTGGCTGTGGAAGGTGAGCGATTCCCAGAGTTGGTAGAGCGGGTGACGGTCGAGCACGGCGCCGGCCTCGTCCCGGTCCGCCAGCGGCCGGCCGGTGCGGGCTTCGACGGCGGGATTGATGACCTCGTCGAAGCTTTGCTGAAGGGTGGATTCGAGCTTGAAGTTGATGAACTCCTTCAAGCTGCCGACGAAGGCCTGGCGGGCGGATTCATCATGGTTGGGGGTGAAGGCGACGGTGCTGGCCATGGGACGATCCTGTGCTTGCTTGCGGGCGATGCTAGCAGAGGGATGTGGGAGGGCGCAAAGCATGAGGGCGGGTGTTCGTCTGGTGGTTGGGCGCAACCGGGCCTGGCGGCGGCGGCGGCTTTGCTTAGGCCCCGGGTCGAGCCCGGGGCGACGGGGAGGGTACAGGGCGACGGGATGGTTCGGGTGGAAGATGGTTCGAGAGGCACCCGGGCCCATTTCGGGGGCCTGGGGCCTGAGGCCCCAGCCGCCGGAGGCGTCTTTTCCTTACGCTCCGAACACGCGCGCGAAGATCGTGTCGACGTGTTTGAGGTGATAGCCGAGGTCGAAGTTTTCGGCGATCTGGGCGGGGGTGAGGTGGGCGGTGACTTCGGGATCGGCTTCGAGGAGGGACTGGAGCTGGAGGGCGCCGTCTGACTCCCAGACCTTCATGGCGTTGCGCTGGACGAGGCTGTAGGCGGCTTCGCGGCTGGCGCCGGCCTGGGTGAGGGCGAGGAGGACGCGCTGGCTGTGGACGAGGCCGCCCATCTTGCCCAGGTTCTTGAGCATCCGCTCGGGGTAGACGATCAGGTTCCTGATGACGCCGGTGAGGCGGGCGAGGGCAAAATCGAGCGTGATGGTGGCGTCCGGGCCGATCATGCGCTCCACGCTCGAGTGCGAGATATCGCGCTCGTGCCACAGCGCCACGTTCTCCATGGCGGGGATGGCCATGCCGCGAACGAGGCGGGCTAGGCCGGTAAGGTTTTCGGTGAGGACGGGGTTGCGCTTGTGCGGCATGGCCGACGAGCCCTTCTGGCCGGGGCTGAAGAATTCCTCGGCCTCGAGAACTTCGGTGCGCTGGAGGTGGCGAATCTCGGTGGCCAGACGCTCGATGGAACTGGCGATGACGGCGAGCGTGGCAAAGTACATGGCGTGGCGATCACGCGGGATGACCTGGGTGCTGACCGGCTCGACGGTCAGGCCGAGCTTTTCGGCGACATGGGCTTCGACGCGGGGATCGATGTTGGCGAAGGTGCCGACGGCCCCGGAGATGGCGCAGGTGGCGACTTCGGCACGGGCGGCGACGAGGCGGGCGCGGGCGCGGGCGAACTCGGCATAGGCCTGGGCCATCTTGAGGCCGAAGGTGACGGGCTCGGCGTGGATGCCATGACTGCGGCCTATGCAGACCATGTCCTTGGTTTCCATCGCCTTGGCCTTGAGGGCGGCGAGGAGATCGTCGAGGTCTGACAGCAGGATGTCGGAGGCGCGGGCGAGCTGGACGGCGAGGCAGGTGTCCAGCACGTCCGAGCTGGTGAGGCCCTGATGAAGGAAGCGGGCGGGCTCGCCGACATGCTCGGCGACCGAGGTAAGGAAGGCAATGACGTCGTGCTTGGTCTCGCGCTCGATCTCGTCGATGCGGGCGACGTCGAAGCCGCCTTTTTCCCAGATGGCCTTGGCGGCTTCGGGGGGGACGACGCCGAGAGTGGCGAGGGCGTCGGTGGCGTGGGCCTCGATCTCGAACCAGATGCGAAAGCGGGCTTCGGGCTCCCAGAGGGCGACCATGGCGGGGCGGGAATAGCGAGGGATCATGGGGTTTGGCCTAGGGGCGGGGTTGCGGCGGGTCAAGCACCGGGCGTATCCGGGGAGGATGGCGGAGCGGGTGCGCGTGGTGGTGATGCAGGCGGGGCTCGGCCCGCTGGACTATGCCGTGCCGGCGGGGATGGTGCTGGCGCCGGGACAGGCGGTGCGGGTGCCGCTGGGACCGCGGATGATCACAGGTGTGGTATGGGACGGGCTGGCGGGGCCCGAGGTGGCGCTGGCGAAGCTGCGGCCGGTGGCCGGCGTGCTGCCGGTGTTGCCGATTGCGGCGCCGCTGCGGCGGCTGTGCGATTTCGTGGCGGATTATTATCTCGCTCCGCTGGCGGGGGTGGTGCGGATGGTGCTGCCGCAGGTGGCGCTGCTGGGGGAGCGGCAGCTGAGCGAGTTCCGGCTTTCGGGGGTGATGCCGGGGCGGATGACGCCGGAGCGGGCGAAGGCCATCGCGGCGCTGGAGGGGCGGACAGGGACAGTAAGGGACCTAGGCCGGGCGGCGGGGGTGAGCGAGGCGGTGGTGCGCGGGCTGGTGAGCGCCGGCGTGCTGGTGGGCGAGGTGCGCGGGGCGGCCGATGGCCTTGCGGTGCCGGATGCGGATTTTGCGGTGCCGGTGCTGGAGGCGGCGCAGGCGGCGGCGGCGGATGCGGTGGTGGGGGCGATTGCCGCCGGGGGGTTTGCGCCGTTTTTGCTGGAGGGGGTGACGGGCTCGGGGAAGACCGAGGTCTATGCGGAAGGCATTGCCGCGGCGATCCGGGCGGGGGGTCAGGCGCTGGTGCTGCTGCCGGAGATTGCGCTGACCGCCGCCTTCATGACGCGGCTGGAGGCGCGGTTCGGGGCGGCGCCTCTGGTCTGGCATTCGGACCTGGGGACGGCGGCGCGGCGGACGGCGTTTGCGGCGATTGCCGATGGGCGGGCGCCGCTGGTGGTGGGGGCGCGGTCGGCGTTGTTCCTGCCGTTCCGGCGGCTGCTGCTGACCGTGGTCGACGAGGCGCACGAGCAGAGCTTCAAGCAGGAGGAGGGCGTGCATTACCATGCCCGTGACGTGGCGGTGATGCGGGCGCAGTTCGAAGGCGCGTGCGCTGTGCTGGCCACCGCGACGCCGGCGATCGAGACGCAGGTGCTGGTCAGCCGGGGAACCTATCGGCATCTTCTGCTGCCGGCGCGGTTCGGCGGGGCGAGCCTGCCGGATGTGCAGGCGATCGACATGCGGCGCACCCCGCCGCCGCGCGGGCGCTGGCTGGCGCCGCCGCTGGTGGAGGCGATGCGCGAGACGCTGGCGCGGGGCGAGCAGGCGCTACTGTTTTTGAACAGGCGGGGCTATGCGCCGCTGACCTTGTGCCGGGCCTGCGGCGAGCGCATTCAGTGCCCGAACTGCACGGCCTGGATGGTGGAGCATCGGCTGGGGCGGCGGCTGGCTTGCCACCATTGCGGGCATGAGATGGCGGTGCCCGAGGCCTGCCCCTCATGCGGCGAGGCGGACACGCTGGTGGCGTGCGGGCCGGGGGTAGAGCGGATCGCCGAGGAAGTGACGCGGCTGTTTCCGGACGCACGGCTGGCCCTGGTGACCTCCGACAGCATTACCACGCCGGCGCGGGCCGAGGCGCTGGTGAAGGCGGTGACGGCAGGCGAGATCGATGTGCTGGTGGGCACCCAGCTGGTGACCAAGGGCTTTCATTTTCCCGATCTGACGCTGGTGGGGGTGGTGGATGCCGACCTCGGGCTGGGGGGCGGCGACCTGCGGGCCGGCGAGCGGACCTTTGCCCAGGTGGTGCAGGTATCGGGCCGGGCCGGGCGCGGCGAGAAGCCGGGACGGGTGCTGATCCAGACCCATCAGCCCGAGGCGCGGCTGATGCGGGCGCTGGTGGCCGGCGATGCCAAGGCCTTTTACGCCGCCGAGACGGCGACGCGGCGCGACCTCGGGCTGCCGCCGTTCGGGCGGCTGGCGGCGCTGATCGTATCAAGCGAGGACGAGGGCGCGGCACGGACCGCGGCGCGGGCGCTGGGCGAGGCGGCGCCGCACCGCGCCGGGCTGGAGGTGCTGGGACCGGCCCCGGCACCGCTGGCGATGCTGCGCGGGCGGCACCGGATGCGGTTGCTGGTGATGGCGGGGCGACAGGTCCCACTGGCGGCGATCCTGCGCGACTGGCTGGCGCGGGTGCCGGTGGCGGGGAATGTGCGGGTGGTGGTGGACGTCGACCCGTACAGCTTCGTCTAGGGCGTATCGACATTCAGCCGACGTGCGCCTCCGGCGGTAGAGAAAGTGCCTCCGGCGGCTGGGGCCACAGGCCCCAGACCCCGATAGTTTGACCTCCGCAATGCGACGGCAGCAGGGTGTTCTGGAATGACCAAATGATTGGGGCCTGGGGTCTGCGGCCCCAGCCGCCGGAGGCCAGTTTCTTCTGTAAGTCGAACCGCCTACGCCTCAGGGAATTCCTTGCGCAGCGAGCGGGCGAACAGCAGGCGGTCGGCTCCCTTGAAGCCGAAGCGCCAGATGATGGCGCAGAATACCGCCAGCACCAGCCACTGGCCGAAGCCGAGCTGGACCCATTCCGGTGTTTGCAGGAACAACAGGCCGATGGCGAAGGCCGGGGCGCCGGCCAGCAGCAGCGACCAGCGCCAGCCGGCGACCGGATGGGCGAGCAGCCGGGCCAGCAGCCGCGACTTGCCGACAGAGAGGATCAGCGCAGCGGCGGCAAGGGCTGCGGCCGCCCCTTCTCCGCCGTAGCGCGGCACCAGCAGCACCGACAGCCCGGCCTGGATGAGAATACCGGCGGCCGACCACATCAGGTTGCGGCCGCGCGCGACATAGACCAGCGCTGCCTCGGCGACGGCGGCCTGCGCGGCGAACAGCTCGGCCAGCAGCAGCAGCGCCAGTATCAGCGCGCCGCTGGCGAACACCGGGCCGAACAGCCCCATGCTGGCCTGGCCGGTAATGCCGAGCGCGAGGACGACGCCGAGCTGGGCGGCGCCGACCCAGAATCCGATCTGGCGGATGTGCAGCGCGGCCTTGGTGGTGCGGCCCTCGGCGATGTTGGTGGCCAGGACCGGGGCGAGGATGGGATCGAAGCTCGACTTGAGGCGCTGGGGCAGCGAGGCGATCTGCTGGGCGATATAATAGATGCCGACGATCTCCGGCGGGGCGAAGCGGCCAAGGATGAAGACATCGAGCCGGTGGGCGCCCCATTCGGCGATGTCGGCACCGGCGAGCGCGACATTACGACGGGCGAGCAACCACAGCACGCCGGGCCGGGGGTGCCAGCCCGATGGGGCGCCGAAGCGGCGGAAGGCCGGCCACAGGCTGGCGGCGGCGGCGGCGACCATCGAGGCCAGATAGGCGATGATGAGCCCGTCCGGCTTCAGCGCGGTAAAGGCCAGCGCCAGCGCTGCCGCGCTCAACACCCAGGGTTCGACCAGCGAGCGGGCGCGCACGGTGGCGCCGATATCGAAGCGGAAGGCGAGGCCGGCGAGGCTGACGTCCGAGGCAACGATGGCGACGATGATCAGCGGGAACCAGCGCTCCAGCGCTGCATATTCGGTGGTGGGGAAGACGATCTGCGGCACGGCGATGAGCAGCGCGGCGCCGAGCAGCGCGGCGATCAGCGAAACCAGCAGGGCATCGTAGAGCGCGTGGGTCTGGTCCTGCTGGCGGGCGGCCATGGCTTCGGCAAGGCCGCGCTTGAGGCCGAGCGTGGCGAGCATCGCCACCAGCTCGACGACCATGGTGGCATAGGCGAAGCGGCCGAGCGATTCGGCGCCGTAAAGCCGGCCGGCGATGAACAGGAACGGGAAGCGAGCGGCGAGGCGCAGGACATAGCCTAGAAAGCTGGTGCGGCCGCCGCGCGCCAGCTCGGCAGTTTCCTGCGCCGAGGGCGCGTGACCGGACGCCGCAGGGCTTTCAGCCGCCGACATCGAGGCGTCGGTACCGGCCATGAAGATAGAGCAGCGAATCGACGTCCGGCGCCAGCCCGAAGCGGCGGATATGGCCGACGATGATGCGGTGGTCGCCGCCATCATGGTCGGCGTGGAGCGTGCAGGCGAAGGCGGCTTTGGCGCTGGCGAGCACCGGCACGCCGTCCCAATCCTGCCAATCGGCGCCGGCGAAGCGATCGACGCCGCGCATGGCGAAACGATCGGCGACGGCCTGGCTTTCCGGATCCAGCACGTTGACGGCGAAGCGGCCGGCGGCGCGCAGGCCGGGCAGCGCCGAGGCGCCATTGGCCGGGCAGACCAGCAGCAGCGGCGGATCGATGCTGACCGAGGTGAAGCTGTTGGCGGTGAAGCCGATACGCTCGCCCTCGTCAGTCTGGCTGGTGACGATGGTGACGCCGGTGGCGAAACAGCCAAAGGCATCGCGAAGCTCTCGCGGGGCGAAGGGCGGCGTGACGGTCTGCATGGCGGCACTCCGTAGGGATTGTGTCGCGCGGGTCAATGCCCGCTGGTGTTGGCGAGGGTGCAAGAATGTCGGCAGGCCAAGGAAAAGAAATGTAAAATTTATGATCGTTCGCTAGGTTGCGCCTGTTGCGAATGCTAATCAGTGCGTTGCCGGCGGGGCAGGCGCCATGGGAAGTGAGAACCAGGATGCGACTGGCAGTATTGGACGACGATCGGGACCTGTGCGCGCAGGTGGCGGCGGTGATGCGCGCAGCCGGGCATATCTGCTTCGAATTCTATCAGGGCGAGGCGCTGCGCCGGGCGTTGAGACGCGAAAGCTTCGACCTGCTGATCATGGACTGGGAGCTGCCCGATGTCTCCGGCGTGGAGCTGCTGGCCTGGACACGCGCCAATCTGACGCCGCCGCCGCCGGTGATCATGCTGACCGGGCGGACGGGCGACGACGACATCGTGCGCGGGCTGGACACCGGCGCCGATGATTATGTGACCAAGCCGCTGGTGCCGGCGGTGCTGCGCGCCCGGGTGGAGGCGCTGTTGCGGCGGCGCTACGGCGCCGGTGAGGAACCGCGGGTCGAGGAGTTCGGCGACCATCGGTTCGATCCGCTGACGATGACAGTCACCTTCAGGGACGAGCCGGTGGTGCTGACCGCTAAGGAATTTGGATTGGCGCTGGTGTTGTTCCGCAACCTAAACCGGCCGCTGTCGCGAGCGTATATCATGGAGACGGTGTGGGGCCGGAACCCGGATATTCCGAGCCGTACGCTGGACGCACATGTCTCGCAGATCAGGGGCCGCCTAGGCCTCAGGCCGGAGAATGGACTGAGGCTGGCATCCGTTTACAGTTTCGGTTATAGACTGGAGCGGTTAGAGGGGGTTGTTTAGGTTCGTTAACAACCTTCTTGAACCGACGTTTGCCCGCAGGGGCGGCAGACGGGGGCTCTTTTGAAGGTTGTTGAGGATGGCCAGGCTATGGTCCATTGCCTTGATGCTGACGCTGACGCTGCCTTTCGCGGCGCCGGCCACCGCACCTGTTCCGAGCGAAGCGCGCTGGGATTCGGCACCGGCGCTGCGCTATAGAATTGAGGCCGGGGACACGCTGGCCTCAATCGCCAGTCGGGGGCTCGGCAACCCGCAGGCGCTGCCGATGCTGGCCGCAGCCAATGATCTCCCGATCGATGCCAGGCTTCGCGCCGGACAGTTTATTTCCATTCCGTCCAACATGTTACGACGCGAGCCGATCCGCGCGACGGTGACCGGCTTCGCCGGCGACGTGCGGCTGTCGCCGGACCTGCCGGTGGCGGTGGGCGACACGCTCGGCGAGGGCGATATCATCGAGGTGGGGGCCGACAGCTTCGTGCGGCTCGACATGAGAGCGGCGGGCTGTGTCACCCTGCCCTCCCAATCCCGGGTGCGGATCAGGACGCTGCACCGCGTGGCGCTGACCGGCGAGATTGCCCGGGCGCTGGAAGACCTGCCGATGGACCATGTCTGGCTGGCGCCATCGTTGGTCCGGTCTTTCGACTCGGACAGCGGCGGGGCATGATCGGCGGTGGTCTATCCGATTGAGCCGGCCATGAGCGGCCGGGCTGCGACATGATGCGGCACGCCGATCCAAGCGAAACGCAGATCGTGCGCCGGCGGGTGGCCCCGCTGCTGCGCGAATGGCTGCTGGTGCTGACGATGATGAGCGTGGCGCTACTGCTGCTGATTACCTCCGGCGCGCTCGCACGGCTGGACCAGGCGATCTACGACCTGACTGTGCGTTGGTCGGCACCGCCGGCACCCGAAAGCGTACTGATCGTGACGATCGACGATGCCAGCCTCGAGAGCCTGGGGCCCTGGCCATGGGACGCGGCCCGCCATGCCCAGGCGATCGACCGGCTGGTGGCGGCGGGGGCGCAGGCGATCAGCTATGCGGTGACGCTTGAGCGGGGCAGCAGCGACGCGCCGTTGGTGGCGGCTATAAGGAGGGCCCGCAGCCAGGGCGTGCGGGTGGCGATGCCGGTACGAATCCGTGTGCCGGGGCCGGACGGCAAGGCCTATCTTGCCGAGCCGCCGCCGGCCGGCGCGATTCCCGGGCACAATCTGATCCGGACCGACGGCGACGGCGTGGTGCGGCAGGTGGACATGATCATCGACGGGAGCGCCCGCTGGCCGCATCTGGCGGTGGCGGTGACCGGCGCCGAGAGCGGCAAGGATGCGGCGCTGGTCGGGGTGCCGCCGTTCCGGGCCCGGGACGGGAATGACCGACTGCGGGCGGAAGCCGAGCGGCTGATCGGTTTCCGGGGGCCGCCGGGGCAATTCCGGTCACTGCCGATCATGGCGGTGCTGGCCGGCGAGGCGCCGCGCCAGATGATCGCAGGGCGCACCGTGCTGGTAGGGATCACCGCCGGCGGGCTGAGCGACCGGTTTGCCACCGCCGTATCCGGGCGCGCCGGCGGGATGAGCGCGGTGGAGATCCAGGCCAGTGTGGTGGCGGACCTGCTGCAGGGGCGGCGGCTGGAGCGGGCCGGGACGGCGCGGTCGCTGACGCTGGCGCTGGTGATGCTGTGGCTGGTGATGGTGGGGATGCTGATCCTGCGGCCGGGACTCGCCGGGGTGTTCGGGATTGCACTGCTGATCCTGGTGCTGATGAGTGCGGCGGCCGGGCTGATCGCCATCGGGCGCTGGGTGGGGCCGGGAGGGGCGGTGGTGGCGCTATTGATGGCGCCGCCGCTCTGGGCGTGGCGGCGGCTGGCGGTGGTCAATGACTGGATGACGCGCGAGCTGACGGCGCTGGGCGACCTTGGGCTGCCGAAGCGGCTGTCCCGCGCGCCGACCGATCCGGTGACGCGGGCAACCGAGATGCTGGCGGCGACCATCGACCGGGTATCCGAGCTGCGGCGGCTGGCCGATGCGGCGCTGCGCGGGCTGCCGGATGCGACCGTGCTGGTAGGCAATACCGGGCAGGTCGTCGCCTCCAACGGGGCGGCCGAAGCGTTGTTCGGCGCCGATCCGTCGCTGGAATCGATCGATGCGGCCTTTGCCGGGGCGGGGCTGCCGGCGTTCGGCTCGGCAGCGCTGGCGGCGGCGGACAGCCCGTGGCGGGGCGAATTCCGGGCACGGGACGGCAGTGTGCGCGAGATCCGCTATACGCCGTGGCGCAATGCCGGCGGCGCGGCAATGGGCTGGATCGTGCGCTTTGCCGACATCTCGGCACTGCGCAAGGCGGAAGCGGCGCGCGAGGAAGCGCTGCAGCTGCTGACCCATGACATGCGGGCGCCGCAGGCCTCGATCCTGGCGTTGGTCGACCGGGCCGAGGGGATGCCGGGCGAGACCGCCAACCGGCTGCGCCAGCTGGCGCGGCGGACGATCGGACTGGCCGATGGCTATCTGCACCTGGCCCGCGCCGAGGCCGGCAATTATGCGATGGGCGACGTTGACCTGGCGGCGATCGCCACCGAGGCCGTGGACGAGATGTGGCCGCAGGCGCAGGCGATGGGGGTACGAATCGACGGGCTGGGGCTCGACGACGAGGCGTTGATGTGGGGCAACCACAGCCTGTTGATGCGGGCGATTGTCAATTTGATCAGCAATGCATTGAAGCATGCGCCGCGCGGCAGCACCATCACCGTGCGGCTGCGCGGCGACCGCAGCGACTGGCGGCTGGACGTGGAGGACCGGGGGCCGGGGGTGCCGGCGATGCTGCAGGTGCAGCTGTTCGGGCGGTTCCGGACCGGCGGCGAGGGCGGCGGCGTGGGGCTGGGGCTGGCGTTCGTGCGGTCGGTGGCCGAGGGGCATGGCGGGCTGGCGCGGTGCCAGAGCGTGCCGGGCGACGGGGCGACCTTTACGCTCTGGCTGCCGGGGATTGCGGCGGGGCGGGTAATGGCGGCGGAGTGACGCGGCGGGCACGCGGGCCGCGTGCCGACTCGCGTCCGCCCGGCCGGGCGGACGGCGGGGGGTCCCGCTGAACCGCTTCGACGTCAGGACGCGGCTTTGCCGCGGCCCGGATCCAACCAAGGTTATGGTTTCAGCCGAGGTTGCGTGTGGCGAGCCATTCGCGGACCGAGGGGCCGATGTCGGGGCGTTCGAGGGCGAGCGCGATGTTGGCGGTGATGTGGCCGGCCTTGTCGCCGCAATCGAAGCGTTCGCCGGTGAAGGTGAGGGCGTGGAAGGGCTGGACGCCGATCAGCTGGGCCATGGCGTCGGTGAGCTGGATTTCGCCGCCGGCGCCGCGCGTGCCTTCGGCGAGCAGCGCGATGACCTCGGGCTGCAGGATGTAGCGTCCGATGACGGCGAGGCGCGAGGGGGCGGTGCCGGGCTTGGGCTTCTCGACCAGACTCTTGACCTCGGTGATCAGGCCGTCGACCTGGCCGGGGGTGACGATGCCGTAGCGGTGGGTGTGGTCCTCCGGCACTTCGAGCACCGAGATCAAATTGCCGCCGACGCGGCTGTAAGCGGTGTGCATCTCAGCCAGCGCCGGGTTGGCCGGGGACCAGAGCAGCTCGTCCGGCAGCAGCACGGCGAAGGCATCGTTGCCGATGACGTGGCGGGCGCACCAGACGGCGTGGCCGAGGCCGAGCGGCTCCTGCTGGCGGACCGAGAGGATGCTGCCGGGGAGCAGCCGGGCGTCGTTGATCAGCGCCAGCTCGGCGGTCTTGCCCTTGGCCTGGAGGCTGGCGGCGAGCTCGGCGGCGATGTCGAAATGGTCTTCCATCGCGCCCTTGCCGCGGGCGGTGACGAAGACCATCCGCTCGATGCCAGCGGCCAATGCCTCCTCGACCGCATATTGGAGCAGCGGCTTGTCGACGACCGGCAGCATTTCCTTGGGTATCGCCTTGGTGGCGGGCAGGAAACGGGTGCCCTGGCCGGCGATGGGGAAGACGGCGGTACGAACAGGGCTACGCGACATTCGGTGACATCCTATTTCAGCCAGGGCGCCTTGGCATCGAGCGCAAGCATGGCCTCGGGTTGGTTACGTTGGGAGACGATAGCCCATTTGTCCCCCGAAACCATTACCTCGGGCACCAGCGGGCGGGAATTATAGGTGCTGGCCATGGTGGCACCGTACGCCCCGGCGGTCATGAAGGCGATGCGGTCCCCGGCGGCGACGGCCTCGATGTCGCGGTCTTCGGCGAAGGTGTCCCCGGTCTCGCAGATCGGGCCGACGACGGTGGCGGTGATGCGATCGGCGCGCGGGCGCAGCGCCTTGATGTCGTGCCAGGCATTGTAGAGCGAGGGGCGGAGCAGGTCGTTCATCGCCGCATCGACGACGACGAAATGCTTGGACGCGCCGTCCTTGGTGAGGATGACGCTGCTGACGAGGACGCCGGCATTGCCGACGATCATCCGGCCGGGCTCGAACATCAGCCGCCAGCGCCAGCCGCGGGTGGCGCGGGCGACCATCGCCGCATAATGCACCGGGCTGGGCGGGGCCGGCTGGTCCGAGCGATAGGGGACGCCGAGGCCGCCGCCGAAATCGATGCGCTTGAGGAAATGGCCCTGCGCCTCGAGATCGGTGGCGAGGCGGCCGAGGCGGCCGATCATGTCCTCGACCGGCGACAGGTCGGTGAGCTGGCTGCCGATATGGGCGGCGAGGCCGACCGGGCGCAGGTGCGACTGGGCGGCGGCCAGCGCGAAGGCGGCGGGCACGCGCTCGAACGGGATGCCGAACTTGGCGTCGGCACCGCCGGTGCTGATCTTGCCGTGAGTGCGCGGATCAACGGCCGGGTTGATGCGGATGGCGACCTCGACCGGCTTGCCCAGCGCGGCGGCAACCTGGCCGAGCATCAGGATCTCGGCCTCCGATTCGATGTTGAACTGAAGGATGCCGGCCTCGACCCCGGCGCGAAGCTCCGGCAGCTGCTTGCCGACGCCGGAGAAGACGATGCGGCTGGCGGGCACGCCGGCGGCCAGCGCCCGGGCCAGCTCGCCGCCGGAGACGACATCGGCGCCGGCACCGAGCCGGGCCAGCGTTGCGAGGACCGAGAGATTGGGGTTGGCCTTGACGGCGAAGGCGACCAGCGGATCGCCGTCTCCGAGACCGCTGACAGCAGCGGCGAAGACATTGTAATGCCGCTCGATGGTGGCGCTGCTGTAGCAGTAGAAGGGCGTGCCGATCTCTTGCGCCAGCGTCTCGAGGCTGACGTCTTCGGCGTGCATGACGCCGTCTCGGGTCTGGAAATGGTCCATGGCAGGCCTAACGGGGGGGCGGCAGGTTGAAGCGGTCGTCCGGCCGGTCCTGCGAATTGGACTGGGGATCGTCGACGCGCCGGGGGATGGCCTGGGGCGGCAGCACCAGCATCTGCTCGGGCGTCATCGGCAGCAGCGCGTCGGCGGGCTTCTGCGGCAGCGTCTGGGGCGGCACCGGGCGCAGTTCACCCTGCTTGCCGCAGGCGGACAGGGCGAGCAGGACGACAAGGGCGATGGCGCGGGTCACAGCCGGCCCCGGACGGCGGCGATGGCGGCGCGGACATTGGCCGGCGCGGTGCCGCCGAAGCTGGTGCGGCTGGCGACCGAGGCCTCGACGCTGAGCACGTTGCGCACCGCCGGCGTCAGCCGCGCATCGATGCCGGCGAGGTCTGCGTCCGACAGGCCATCGAGATCGGTGCCTTTGGCCTCGGCCATGCGGACGGCGCGGCCGGTGATGTCATGGGCATCGCGGAACGGCACCCCGGCTTCCCGCACCAGCCAGTCGGCGAGGTCGGTGGCGGTGCTGAAGCCCGAGGCGGCGGCGGCGCGCATCCGGGCCTTGTTGAAGGTCAGCGTCTCGACCATGCCGGTCATTGCGGTGAGGCACAGCGACAGCGTGTCATGGGCGTTGAACACCGGGCGCTTGTCGTCCTGCATGTCCTTGGAATAGGCGAGCGGCAGGCCTTTCATGATGATGGCGAGGCGCTGGAAGGCGGCGAGGAACAGGCCGGACTTGGCGCGCACCAGCTCGGCTGCGTCCGGATTGCGCTTCTGCGGCATGATCGAGCTGCCAGTCGACCAGGCATCGGGCAGGGTGACGAAGCCATAGGGCTGGCTGGCCCAGATGATGATCTCCTCGGCCATCCGCGACAGATGGAGGCCGGCGAGCGCACAGGCCGACATGTATTCAAGCGCGAAATCCCGGTCCGAGACCGAATCGAGGCTGTTGGCGGTGGGTCGGGCGAAGCCGAGCGCGGCGGCCGTGGCGTGGCGGTCGATCGGGAAGCCGGTGCCGGCGAGGGCGGCGGCGCCGAGCGGGCACTCGTCCATCCGCCGGCCGGCATCGGCGAATCGCGAGCGATCGCGCAGCGCCATCTCGACATAGGCCATCAGGTGATGGCCGAGCGTCACCGGCTGGGCGATCTGGAGATGGGTGAAGCCGGGGAGGATGGTGTCGGCATGCTCCTCGGCGCGGACGAGCAGCGCCTCGATGAAGGCGGTCAGCGCCGCTTCGGCCTCTATGCAGGCCTGGCGGACCCAGAGGCGGAAATCGGTGGCGACCTGGTCGTTGCGCGAGCGGGCGGTGTGGAGGCGGCCGGCGGCGGGACCGATCAGCTCCTTGAGCCTTGTCTCCACGGTCATGTGGATGTCTTCGAGCGCGATGACCTCGGGGACGCCATCGGCTTCATATTCGGCCTCGATGGTGGCGAGGCCGGCGAGGATGGCGGCGACATCGTCGGCCGGAATGATGCTTTGGGCGCCGAGCATGGTGACATGGGCGCGGCTGCCGGCGAGGTCCTGACGCCACAGCCGCTTGTCGGTACCGATCGAGGCGTTTATCTCGGCCATCACCGCATCCGGGCCGGCGCTGAACCGGCCACCCCAGAGCGGATTTGACGAGGAAGATGACATGATGGCGGCTCGGTTCCTGATCGTGGCGATGCTTGGACTTGCGGTAGCGGGCTGCGATGCGGGCGACAAGGGAAAGACTGCAGGCGCCGAGGCGACCCCTGACGCCGCAGCGGCTGACGCGGCGCCGCCGATCAACACCATCGACCGGCGCTTTGCCGGCAGCGCGCCGCCCGAGGTCAGCTTCGAGACCGCGCCGGGCGAGGCGACGACGCTGGCCACGGTGCTGGCGGCGAATCGCGGCAAGCGGGTGCTGATCAATTTGTGGGCGACATGGTGCCCGCCGTGCCTGGCCGAGATGCCGGCGCTCGACCGGCTAGCCGGCGACGAGGCCGGGCGGCTCTATGTGCTGCCGGTCAGCCAGGACATGGAAGGCTGGCAGGCGGTGGAGAAATTCTTCGCGCCCGGCCGGTTCACGACGCTGGTGCCGGTGCTCGACCAGCCGGGCAGCCTCGGCGAGCGGCTGAAGGTGAAGGGCCTGCCGGTATCTGTGCTCTATGACGGCGAGGGGCGCGAGGTCTGGCGCGTGTCCGGCGTGCCGGACTGGGGCAGCCCGGAGGTGCGCGGGGCGATCAGCGGCTGACACGGGCGCGACGAAACTGTTAACAGGAAGTGTTGTTGCGATTGCGAAAGGCCGCCAAAGCGTGCAGATGGCGGGCTTGTCATCCGGAATTGAGAGTGGTGTCGCGGCATGGCGGTGGGCGTTAAAGTCAGGGTCAGGCGTGTCCTGCACCGGATCGCGATGGGGCTGGTGCGCTTCTATTATGTCGGCCTGTGGGGGATGAAGATCGGCGAGGGCAGCCGGATCTCGCTGTCCGCCAAGCTCGATCTTGCCAATCCCGACGGCATCCATATCGGCAAGCATACGGCGCTGACCTTTCGCACCGCGGTGCTGACGCATGACTTCGTCAACCGCCGGCACCTGGATACGCGGATCGGCGATTATTGCTTCATCGGCGCCGGCTCGATTATCATGCCGGGCGTGACCATCGGCGACCATTGCATCGTCGGCACCGGATCGGTGGTGATGCGCGACGTGCCGTCACGATCGGTGGTGATGGGCAACCCGGCCCGGGTGATCGAGAAGGGCATCGACACCGGGCCGCTGGGGCTGCGGCTGCGCAGCACGGTGCCAGAGACGGTTCCGGCGGCGGCTGGACTTGCCCCGGTCGATGAGCCACCAATGGCCGACGCGCCATGACCAGCCAGGAGTATGCTCGGTGAGTTTGCGAGAGAAGATCAGTGCGCTGTTCAACGAGATGTGGGCGGAGGACCATGACACGCCGCCGCCGGTGCTGACCGACGATACGGTGCTGCTGGAGACCGGGCTCGATTCGATGGCATTCGCGGTGTTCGTGGCGCGGCTCGACGAGGAGCTGGGGTTCGATCCGTTCACGGCGTCCGATGATGCGGTCTATCCGGTGACGTTCGGCGAATTCGTGACCTTCTACGAGCAAAATGCGGATCTCTGATGCATCTGGCGGACGGGCTCGGGGCGACGGCGCGGACGCTGCTGGTATCGCCGGGGCTGCGCCTCGACAGGGATGAGGCACTGGCGCTGGCCCCCGGGCCGGCGCTGGCCGGGCGGACTGTGGCGCTGCGGCTGGGCACGCCGGCCGATTTCGTCCGCACTCTGATCGCGCTCGACGGGCGGGTGGCCGGGCTGGTGCTGCTGGCCCCTGCCCTGCCCGATGACAGCGTGGCGACGCTGATGGCGGCGACCGGGGCCGAGGTGCTGGTGACCGATCGGGCCATGGCGGGCGCGCTGACGCCGGACGCGGCGCTGTGCCGGGCGGACGGGCCGCGCGACCTGGATACGGCGTGGACGCTGACGACATCGGGGACCACGGGGCTGCCGAAGACGGTGACGCATCGGCTGGCGGCGCTAGCGCGGACCGTGCGGGCGCCGCGCGCCGGGGCCGAGCCGGTGTGGGGGCTTCTTTATGATCCAAGCCGCTTTGCCGGGTTGCAGCTGGTGTTGCAGGGGCTGCTCGGCGGCGGGCGGCTGGTAGCGCCGGACCCCGAAGCGCCGCTCGGCGAGCGGCTGCGCTTTATGGCCGACGAGGGGGTGACGCATCTGTCGGCGACGCCGAGCCTGTGGCGCAAGCTGCTGATGACGCCCGAGGGGGCGCTGCTCGACCTGACGCAGGTGACGCTGGGCGGCGAGATTGCCGATGACAAGTTGCTGGCGCGGCTAGCGGCGCGGTTTTCGGTCGCGCGGCTCGTGCATATCTATGCCTCGACCGAGGCTGGGGTGGGGTTTTCGGTGACCGACGGGCGGGCGGGGTTTCCGGCCGACTGGCTCGACGCGGGCGTGGGCGGGGTGGCGCTGAAGATCGTTGGTGATGAACTGTGGCTGCGGCCGCCGGAGGCGGGGGCGCGGGCGGTGCATTTGGTGCGCGACGATGACGGCTTCATCCTGACCGGCGACCGGGTGGAGCGCGACGGCGAGCGGGTGCGGTTCCTGGGCCGAGCGAGTGCATCGGTGAACATCGGCGGCACCAAGGTCAGCCCCGAGGCCGTGGAGGCAGTGCTGATGCGTCATCCGATGGTGGCGGCCTGCCATGTGACGGCGCGGCCGAACCCGATTCTGGGGGCGATTTTGGCGGCGTCGGTGGTGGCCGAGCCGGGCGCCGGGGCTGATGTGGTCGCGTCGGTGAAGGCCTGGTGCAAGGCGGAGCTGCCGCGCGAGGCGCAACCGGCGACGATAAGGCTGGTGGAGGAGATCGGCATG
>NZ_JBIMKZ010000056.1:0-20988 GCF_051860865.1 Polymorphobacter sp.
GTCGATCTCGCCCTTGCCGTCCTTCAGATTGACCAGCGTCTTCACCACCGCGAGAATGTCCTCGCGGCGCAGCACGGTCATGTCATCCGGCGCATCCAATTCGAGGCGCATGTTCATCTTGTTGCGGCCGACCGCCGACAGATCGTAGCGATCCTCATCGAAGAAAAGACCATAAAACATGGCTTCGGCGGTCTCGCGGGTCGGCGGTTCGCCAGGGCGCATGACGCGATAGATTTCGGACAGCGCATGATCGCGCTCCTCGACCTTGTCGGCCATCAGCGTGTTGCGGATCCACGGACCGACAGAGACATGGTCAATGTCGAGCAGTTCGATCGACGACTGGCCCGACTTGTCGATCTTCTCGAGATTCTCGGCAGTCAGCTCGTCGCCGGCCTCGATGTAGATCTCGCCGGTCGACTCGTTGATGATGTCGAACGCCGAATAACGACCGAAGATTTCCTCGGTCGGGATCAGGAGGGTCTTCAGCCCGTCGCTGGCCGCCTTGCGCACGGCCCGCGGCGTGATCTTGGTGCCGAGCGGGAAAATGACTTCACCCGTCTCGGCGTTGACGATGTCGAAGCTCGGCTTCAGGTTCCGGTAGTTGGCCTCGACGAACGGCACCACCCAGCCGGCCTCGCCCTTCGAGCCATGACCGCGCACCCAGGTGACGCGGTTGTAGAACAGATTGAGGATTTCCTCGGAATTCCAGTTGAGCGCATAGAGCAAAGTCGTCACCGGCAGCTTGCGCTTGCGGTCGATGCGGACGTTGACGATGTCCTTGGCGTCGAACTCGAAATCGAGCCACGAGCCACGATAGGGAATGATCCGGGCGGCGAACAGATATTTGCCGCTGGCATGGGTCTTGCCGCGATCATGATCGAAGAACACGCCCGGTGAACGATGCATCTGGCTGACAATCACGCGCTCGGTGCCGTTGACGATGAAAGTGCCGTTCATCGTCATCAGCGGCATGTCGCCCATGTAGACGTCCTGCTCCTTGATATCGAGCACGGAGCGGGTCTCGGCATCGACTTCGAAGACGATCAGCCGCAGCGTCACCCGCATCGGGGCGGCATAGGTCATGCCGCGCTGGCGGCACTCATCGGTATCGTATTTCGGGTCTTCGAGCTCGTAATGAACGAAGTCCAGTTCGGCGGTGCCGGCAAAGTCGCGGATCGGGAACACCGACCGCAGCGTCTTTTCCAAGCCCGAGACATAGCCCTCGGCAGGGCGCGACCGTAGGAAATGCTCGTAGCTGTCGCGCTGCACCTCGATCAGGTTCGGCATCTGCACCACTTCGCCGATCTTGCCGAAATCCTTGCGGACGCGGCGACGGGCATTGAAGGGCTTGGGCGCGATCGGGGGCTTCATCTGGGTGGCCATGGAGTGTCTTCGCCTCTCGTAGTCATCTGCCGAGCCTCCGCAAAAGCGGAGACAACAAAAGCCGCGCGACAGACGAACGCAGTCTCCTGCGTCCGAATGCCACACGGCACTGGCGATCGATCCTGCCCCTCCCATGCGTCGCGGCCGCATCGCTAAACAGGCCGTGTCCCGGAGAGGACAAGGAGGAACGGCCCTTCGGCGCGTCCTCTATGTCGCCCATATAGGACAGTTGCTGGCGTTCGGGAAGGGGCCAATGAAAAAGGGCGGCTCCCGAAGGAACCGCCCTGCTTCATCGGCTGGATGCGGCGGAGCCGCAGCTGCCTTACTTGAGTTCGACGGTCGCGCCGGCTTCTTCAAGCTGCTTCTTGATCTTCTCGGCGTCGGCCTTCGAGATGCCTTCCTTGATCGGCTTCGGCGCCGACTCGACCAGCGTCTTGGCTTCGGTCAGGCCCAGGCCGGTGATGGCGCGGACTTCCTTGATGACGTTGATCTTCTTGCCACCGTCACCGGTCAGGATCACGTCGAACTCGGTCTGCTCTTCGACAGCAGCGGCAGGCGCGGCGCCACCGGCCGGGCCGGCGACGGCAACGGCAGCAGCGGCGGAAACGCCCCACTTCTCTTCAAGCATCTTGGCCAGTTCGGCAGCTTCAAGCACGGTCAGGGTGGAAAGCTGTTCAACGATTGCGTTCAGGTCAGCCATGGTAAATCTCCTAAAATCAGTGAATTATGACGAAATGATCAGGCAGCCTTATCGGCATAGGCCTGAACGACGCGGGCGAGCTTGGCAGCTGGCGCGGTCGAAAGCTGGGCGATCTTGGTCGCCGGCGCATTCAACAGGCCGATCAGCTTGGCACGCAGCTCATCGAGCGACGGCAGTTCGGCCAGTGCCTTGACACCGTTCACATCGAGCATCTGGGCGCCGATGGCACCGCCGACGATCTCGAACTTGTCCGTGGTCTTGGCAAAGTCCACCGCCGCCTTGGCCGCGGCCACCGGATCGGCAGACGTGGCGAAGCCCGTCGGGCCAGTCAGCATCTCGCCGAGCGGCTGATAGGGCGTGCCCTCGATGGCGATCCGCGCCAGGCGGTTCTTCGTCACCTTGAAGCTGGCGCCGGCCTTGCGCATCCGGTTGCGAAGGTCATTGACCTGAGCAACGGTGAGCCCGTGGTTGCGGGTGACCACAACCACCGAGGTTTCGGCCAGCGTCGAAGCGAGGCCGGCAATGGTATCGGCTTTTTGCGAGCGATCCATGGTCTCTCCTTCATGTCACCCCGGCGAACCGGGGCGGGCTGGGTTTGGCACGCGCAAGCGCGTACCGGCGGAACCAGGGCCACCCGATTTCACGGGCAGCCATGGCCCGTCCAACGATGAACGAAAGCCGCACGACACGCGTGCGGCAAGAATTCGGTCAATCGTCTCATGCAGGCCCACCAAATGATATCTGGCGGCTTAAGAGGCGAACCTCACCGGCAATCTCGGACGGTTGGGTGCAGGCATGCCTGCAACCGATCCATGCGCCATAACGATTTTTGCCCGCCCGTCAAGAAAAAGGGCCGGAATTGCTCCCGGCCCCTTCGCTATCATCGAGACGAAAATCTCAGATCGAATGACCGACCGTATTCGTATCAACACGCACGCCAGCCCCCATGGTCGAGGACAGCGCCACCTTCTGCAAATACTTGCCCTTGGCGCCCGACGGCTTGGCCCGCACCACGGCATCGAGCAGCGCATCGAAGTTGGCGCGCAGGTCCTCCTGCGGGAAGCTCGCCTTGCCGAGCAGGCCATGGATGATCCCGGCCTTCTCGACGCGATATTCCACCTGGCCGCCCTTGGCCGCCTTCACCGCTTCTCCGACGTTCATCGTCACCGTGCCAAGCTTCGGGTTCGGCATCAGGCCCTTCGGGCCCAGCACCTTGCCGAGGCGGCCGACGAGGCCCATCAAGTCCGGCGTGGCGATGCAGCGATCGAAATCGATGGTGCCGCCCT
This sequence comes from Polymorphobacter sp., assembly GCF_051860865.1. Taxonomy (GTDB): domain Bacteria; phylum Pseudomonadota; class Alphaproteobacteria; order Sphingomonadales; family Sphingomonadaceae; genus Sandarakinorhabdus. Next base: position 3,370 of record NZ_JBIMKZ010000056.1, read on the forward strand.
GGACGATCTCCAGCAGGTCCTCGGCACCGACGACTTCCGCACCGGCGGCGCGGGCTTCGTCAGCCTTGGCGCCGCGCGCGAACACGCCGACGCGCACCGACTTGCCGGTGCCCTTGGGCAGCGTCACCACGCCACGGACCATCTGGTCGGCATGCCGCGGATCGACATTGAGGTTGATCGCCACCTCGATGGTCTCGTCGAACTTCGACGTGGCATTCTTCTTCACCATCGCCAGCGCGGTATCGAGATCATACAGCGTGTCACGGTCAACGGCGGCGGCGAGCGCCTTGGCTTTCTTGCTCTGTGCCATGATCTCAGCCCTCCACCACTTCGAGGCCCATCGAGCGCGCACTGCCCTCGATGGTCCGCATGGCCATTTCAACGGTATTGGCGTTCAGGTCCGCCATCTTGGTCTCGGCGATCTCGCGAATCTGCGACTGCTTGACCTTGCCGGCAAAGTCGCCCTTGCCGGTGGTCGCGCCACCGGACTTGAGGCCCGCTGCCATCTTCAACAGATAGCTGGCCGGCGGCGTCTTGGTCTCGAAGCTGAACGAGCGATCGGCATAGACGGTGATCACCGTCGGGATCGGGGTGCCCTTCTCCAGCTTCTCGGTACGCGCGTTGAACGCCTTGCAGAATTCCATGATATTGACGCCGCGCTGGCCCAGCGCCGGGCCGATCGGCGGCGAAGGATTGGCGGCGCCAGCCTTCACCTGCAACTTGATGTATCCGGTAATCTTCTTTGCCATGATGGCACTCCTTCATGTGGTGCAAGCGGCCGGGTCACGGCCTCCCACGGTGGACCGGTTGAGCTACTTCTGCTTCTCAACCTGTTCGAAGCCCAGCTCGACGGGCGTGGCCCGGCCGAAGATGGACACCGAAACCTTGACGCGGCCATGGTCGAAGTCGATCTCCTCGACAAGGCCGTTGAACGACGCGAATGGGCCATCGAGAACGCGCACCTGGTCGCCGATCTCGAAATTGGCCTTCAGCTTGATCTTGGTGGCCGGGGTCTCCTCGGCCTTGGTGTTAAGAATACGCGCGGCTTCGGCCTCGCTGATCGGCTGCGGCTTGTTCTGCTGGCCGAGAAAACCGGTCACCTTCGGGGTGTTCTTGACGAGGTGATAGACATCGTCGGTCATCTGCAGCTTGGCGAGCACATAGCCGGGGAAGACCTTCTTCTCGACCGCGCGCTTCTTGCCCTTGAACACTTCATTGACCGTCTCGGTCGGCACCGACACCTCGTCGATGAAGGCATCGAGACCCATGCGCTGCGCCTCGGACAGGATGGCGTCGCGAACCTTGCCTTCGAAGCCCGAATAGGCGTGAATGATGTACCAGCGTCCCATGTGGATCCTCAACCAGCCAAGCCGAGCAGGAACTGGACAATGCCGCCCAGAATCTTGTCCACGCCCAGAAAGAACAATGACAGCAGCGTCGTCATGATCAGCACCATGATCGTCATGCGGATGGTATCGGACGTCGTCGGCCAGACGATCTTGGCGGCTTCGGCACGCACCTGGCGCACGAACTCGCCCACGGAAACCCGCGGTGCTTTCGCCTTTTCGCCTGCCTTGGATTCGATTGCCATTACATCCTGTCCGTCAACAACTGCACCCTAGCACCAACGCGAACGCTGATCACCCTGCCATTCCGCTCCGGGCCATTCCATCCGGCGCCGGACCCGCTGGCGCCGGGTCGGACAGGCCGACCCAGGCGCCAACTGGCAGGAGTGGAGGGGCTCGAACCCCCGGCCCTCGGTTTTGGAGACCGATGCTCTACCAGCTGAGCTACACTCCTAGGGTCGGGCGCTGGCCTATAAAGCGCTCGCACCACCTTCGCAAGCGGACAGTTGCAAGCGCGTGAAACCACGCCTATTTCGAGGCGTCCGGCCAACCGGGCGGGTATAGCACAATGGTAGTGCAGCAGCCTTCCAAGCTGAATACGCGGGTTCGATTCCCGCTACCCGCTCCAGCCGCCAAATATATCCCCCTGCCACCTTAATCTCCGGCCGCCACCGCCGTTTCCCTTCGCACAGCCGGTGACAAGAGAATGCGGGAGAACATGCATGACGATGGAAAGCGGGCGCCTGGTCGCCGAGACCGAGGCCCCGGCGAGCACGGCGGCGCTGGCCTGGTTCGATCAGATCCGCAGCTTCCTCATCGCCCAGGACCTGCCGCCCGAGCCCCCGGTCTATGATGTGCTGTGGCGCTATGTGCGCGACGAGAATCACGACCTGTCACTGGCCATCGACCGCGTCATTGCCGACCGCCAACTCGATCTGCCCACCCTTCTCGATCTGCGGGTCAAATATGTCGACGGCATCAGCACTGGCGACGTCGCCGAGCTGGTCGAGGTGGTCCATGGCCAGGCGCGGGCGCTGACCGAGACCATCGAAGTCGGCCAGACCAACCTTGCCCAATATGATCGCGCCCTCACCCACGGCTCGTCTGCCCTGTCGACGCCGCTGGAGGCCGCCGCCTTGGCCGAACTTCTGGAGAATCTCGGCGAAGCCACCAACACCATGCAGGCGGCCAATGCCAAGCTGGCCGCCGACCTGGCAGTCGCCGTTACTGAGGCGCGCACGCTCTCCGTCAAACTCGGCGCCGCCCAGCGCGCCGCCATAACCGACCAGCTGACCGGTCTGCTCAACCGTCGTGGCACCATTGCACTGATCGAGCAGGCGCAAGCCGAAGCCCGGTCCGCCGGCAAGCCGCTGTCGCTGGCGCTGATGGACATCGACAATTTCAAGCGGGTCAACGACCGCTTCGGCCATTCGCTCGGCGACGATGTCCTGCGCTTCGTCGCCGACCATCTCGCCAGCCAGTCGGACGTCGCCGGCGGCACGGTCGGGCGGCTGGGCGGGGAGGAGTTTGTTGCCGTTCTGCCGGGCCAGCCGCTGGCGATGGCGACGGCCACCATCGATCAGATCCGGGCCCGCCTCGCCGGCCAGATCATCCGCAACGCCGTGGACGGATCGAGCCTCGGCCGTGTCACGTTCTCGGCAGGAGTGACCAACGACACGCCCAATGATACCGCTTCCACAATCCTCGAACGCGCCGACCGCGCGCTCTATACCGCCAAGCGGATGGGCCGGGACCGGGTGGTGCCGGACCGGGGCTGAGCGCCTCGCCGGTAAAAAAAGCCAGCCACGGCCGTTGACAATGCCACCCCCCATTCGCCACTAGCGCCCCTCGCACTCAGTGCGCGTGGAGGGGTGGCCGAGCGGTCAATGGCAGCAGACTGTAAATCTGCCGGGTTTTCCCTACGTTGGTTCAAATCCAACCCCCTCCACCACTCTCCCCCCGAAACAGCCACCTTGCCCCGGCTGTGCAACGGTTCATCGATAGGCAGGGCACAAAAGGCCGAATCGCAGCTTATCTTCGTATCGACGGGCAAGTCTGCCCTCTAGATACAGGAGTTAACCATGCGCCCCATGCTCATCGCCACAACGGCCTTGTTTGCTGCAGGCCTTGCGGCCGCTCCGTTGGCCGCCCAGCAGGCAGCCGCGCCGGCCGCAGTTGCCACCGCCACGGCCAATGACAAGCTGGTCGTCGGCGCGACGGTCAAGGATACAGCCGGCGGCGTCGTTGGCACGATCGATGCGGTCGAGGCCAATAGCGTCATCGTCAATACCGGGACGAACCAGGTGGCGATCCCGCCGAGTTCATTCGGCCAGACACCCGATGGTCCGCTGCTTGCCGCCACCAAAGCCGAACTCGATGGTGCCGCGAATTCTGCCGCGGCTGCCGATCGCACCCAGATCAACGCTATGCTCACCAACGGCACACCGGTCATCGGCGCCGAAGGCCAGCCGATCGGGACGGTCGACATCGTCGAGAACAACATGGTGCTGATCAAGACCGAGACCGGCGAAGCCCAGGTACCGGCCGACAGTTTCATGCTGAAGGATGGCAAACTGGCGATCGGCATGACCGCCGAAGCCTTTGCTGCCGCCGTCGAGGCCGCTCGAGCCGGCAGCTGAAGAAGCTTTTTAAGATAGGCTGACAGGCCGGGGCATAGTCGCTATGCCCCGGCCATGGGCCGCAGACCACATCCCCGATCGCAACAGGGCCAGAAAAGCCCGTTCCCGCGCCTTTACGGCCGTCACGCCGTGTTTGCGGCGCTGGATAATCCGGAACGCTCGTTCCGGAAACTGCACGTCACCCATGCCTCGGCAAAGACCATCGTCATCCCGCCGGGCCTGACGGTGCAATATGGCGATGACCATGATCTCGGTCGTCTGGTGCCCGCCGATGCGCCGCATCAGGGGTTTGTCCTGGAGGTCGACCCGCTCGAGCCGGCTTGGCTGGGGGATATCCTCGCAGAAGCCCAGACTGACAATGACCGTCGGCCGATCCTCGTGCTCGATCAGGTCACCGATCCGCACAACGTGGGCGCCATTATGCGGTCAGCGTTGGCCTTCGGCGCAAGGGCGCTAGTCACCCAGGATCGCCATAGCCCGTCCGAAACCGGGGCACTGGCCCGTGCAGCATCGGGCGCGCTCGAACATCTGCCTTGGTGCCGCGTCGTCAATCTCGCCCGCGCCCTCGACGAAATCGGCGAGGCCGGATTCTGGCGGATCGGCCTCGATGGCACCGCCGATACCGATCTCGAAACAGCGCTGGGCATCGCGCGGCCAGCGCTGGTGATGGGCGCCGAGGGCGAAGGGCTCAGGGCGCTGACTATCGAGCGCTGCGACCAGCTGGCCAAGCTGCCGATCAGCGCCGCGATGGAAAGCCTGAACGTCTCGAACGCTGCCGCCATCGCACTTTACGCAGCGGCCCGCCGCCCCGCCTAGAGCGCCACCCCGCCATGGGTGCCGATATACTGGCCGGTGATCCAGCCGGCCTTGTCTGACAGCAGCAGCTCGACCGCATCGGCAATGTCCTGCGGCGTGCCCATCCGGCCAAGCGCCGTATTGGCGGTTACCCGCGCCACGATGCCAGGGTCGCGTGCCAGCTCACCGGTCATGTCGGTCGGGGTCAGCCCGGGCCCGATGGCGTTGACGGTGATGCCCCGGCTGCCGAGCGACAGCGCCAGCGATGTCACCAGATGATTCTGCGCCGCCTTCATCGCGGCATAGGCCGGAAACATCGCGGCGGCGCGTTCGGCCGTGCTCGATGAGACGAACAGCAGACGCCCGCCATCGACCAGCTGCGGCGCCAGCGCCTGGGTGAGAAAATAGGGCCCTTTCAACGTCACCTCGTAGAGCGCGTCGAAGTCGGCCGTTGTCGAGGTCGCCAGCGGACCCCCGATCAATATGCCGGCGTTGTGCACCAGCGCGTCGATCGGCCCGAGCCTCTCTGCAACACCGGCAAAGCTTTCGATATCGGTTACGTCACAGGCACAGGTTTCGGCACGACCGCCGGCAGCCATGATGGCGTCGGCGACGCGCCGGGCGGCACCCTCATCCCGGGCATAGCCGATGATGACATGCCATCCCGCCGCCGCCAGCGTCGTGCTGATCGCCGCGCCGATGCCGCGCCCTCCCCCCGTCACAAAAACCTTGGCCACCCCCGGGTCCCCCTCAATAGCTTTCGGTCTCGTAGATGAAATCGGTGCTGCCCTCGTACCGGGCCAGCAGACGCTCGGCGTTGGTCAAGCCGCTGTCGGCAATTTCACGCAGCGGGTTGAGGAAGCCCTGTTCGCTGTCGCCCATGCGGTTCTGCCGCGCCCGCCGCGCCAGCCCGGCATCGGCAATCGCCAGCACTTGCTTCGCCAGCGCCTGCAGGCTGCCGCCAAGCGGGCTCGGCGCCTTCAGCGCCAGCCGCGGAACATCGTCGCGCAGCCGGGCATGGTCCTCGGCCGTCCAGTTCTTCACCAGCTCCCACGCCGCATCGAGCGCAACATCGTCGTAAAGCAGGCCGACCCATAGCGCCGGCAGCGCGCAGATCCGGTCCCAGCGGCCGCCATCGGCGCCGCGCATTTCAAGATAACCCTTCATCCGCACCTCGGGAAACGCGGTCGAGAGGTGATCCTTCCAGTCGGCGATCGTCGGCGTCTCGCCGGGCAGCGCCGGTAGCCGCCCCGCGAGAAAATCGCGGAAGCTCTGACCCGCCGCGTCGATATATTTGCCGGCGCGGTAGACGAAATACATCGGCACATCGAGCGCGTAATCGGCATAGCGCTCGAAACCGAAACCATCCTCGAAGACGAACGGCAGCGTGCCGGTGCGCGCCGGATCGGTGTCGGTCCAGATATGGCTGCGATAGCTGAGAAATCCGTTGGGCTTGCCTTCACCGAACGGCGAATTGGCGAACAGCGCCGTTGCCAGCGGTTGCAAGGCAAGGCTGACCCTGAACTTCTTCACCATATCGGCCTCGCCGGCATAGTCGAGGTTGGTCTGGATCGTGCAAGTCCGCGTCATCATATCCAGCCCGAGACCGCCGACACGCGGCATATGGGCGCGCATGATCGCGTAGCGGCCCTTGGGCATCCATGGCAGCTCGTCACGGCGCTTGTCGGGCCAGAAGCCGAGACCCAGGAAGCCAAGGCCGAGTTCATTTCCCACTTCGCGGCACTGGGCCAGGTGCCGGTTTGATTCGGCACAGGTCTGGTGAATGTTTTCCACGGGCGCGCCAGACAATTCGAACTGCCCGGCCGGCTCGAGGCTGATGGCACCGTCCGCCCCCTTCAGCGCGATGACATGGCCGCCCTCGATCACCGGCTCCCAGCCGAAGCGCTCCATGCCGAGCAACAGGTCGCGGATGCCACCGGGCTCTTCATAGGAGGGCGCCCGATGGTCAGCCAGCCGATAGACGAATTTCTCATGCTCGGTCCCGATCCGCCAGGCGTCGACGGGTTTGCCGCCGTCCTCGAACACGCCGATCAGCGCCGCGCGGGTGGTGATCGGGGCGTCGTCCGCCGCCAGGGATTGATGGGTGCTCATACTCGCGCGCTTAGCTGTCCGCCGTGGCTTTTGCCAGCGTCCTGACGGCGCGTCGGAGAAGTTGGTATGCGTGCATGGGCTGCGATCCGTAGAAACTCCACCGAACCGGCCAATCCCGATCAACGCCGAAGAAGTGCCTGCCGATCAATGCCTGTCAGTGGAATCGATTCCCACGACCACCTCCGTGATCACAGTATATCGCTGGTTCCACCCACGGCCGTCCCATCTGTTCAGGTGAACTGGCGATCTAGCGGACTAACCGTACTAGTCCGTCGCCGAGGCGCCCGCTGTTCGGGCACTTCATGACAATGGCGATGTCGTCATAATCCTTGTCCGTCCATGCCGGATCGATCCAGGAGCCACTGGCGCCGCTCTGACCCGGCGGACGATCTTCCCAGCCGAAATACATGAACTTGCCCGGGGTACAGCCAGTGGCCGCCGTCCGCGGGAAGCGGTTCTTGCCTTTGGGAATGACGTTGCCGGATGCGGTCGGATTGCACTGGGCGTAGGAATTGCAGATGACGGTCTCGACCAGAGCGCTGGTAAATGCGAAAGTCTCGGTTCCGTTGTTGATCACCGTATCCGAATAATAATTATGTTCCGGCCGCCCGGGCTTCTTGCCTTCGACCGTGGCATTCGGGTTCGCCCACAAGGCCGGATTGGACTTGGCGTGGCGGACATTGCGCAGCCGGAAACTGATGCTCTGGCCTTCGGCGTTGCAGTTCGGCCAGACAGGCTCGGCAGCAGGATTAGCCGTGATGACATTGCCGCTGATCGTCACGATGTTCTGGCCGGCCGGCAGATTGTTGGAAATGAGCGTTTCCTGGCTGCGCCGAGACGCCGGCGTACCGGTCCCGGCATAATTGTAGCAATAGGCGTAAAGTTCGTTGAAATCGCCGGCCTCGGCATCGAGCCGGAGCGACTGCGGCGGCTCGTAGAAGACGTTCATCGGGCGGGCAGCAATGGCCATGACGCTGATCTCGGGCCGCGAGGCGCCAAACAGGCCCGAGAAGATCTGTGGCACGGCATTGCCCCGCCCTTCGCTGCGGACGGCCACCACGCGAACCGCATTGGCATCGGCACCAGCGCCCGGCACGAATCCGGTCGCCTCGCTGTAACGACCGACCGTCACATCATCTTCGGTAATGAAATCGCCGAAGCCCGACGGCACATTCTCTTCAGCCGAGGCCAGCGCTGCGGCCGACGCGTCCGCATTGTCGACCACCGCTGCAAGCGCGGCCAGCGCTGCCGCGTCGGTCGCGCCCTGCATCCGGTTGTGCACCACCCGATAGACCGACATGTCGACAGCAAAAGCCATGCCACCGAGCATCACCGGCAGCGCGGCCGCGACAACATAGGCAACGGCGCCCCTGCGGTTATGGCGCAGACGATCAATCCACATAGGGAAGCTCCTGCCGTACATTGGCACTGGCAGAAATCGTCCAGGGATAAAGCCGCGACACCATGGCGATCGGTGTCGCCGATGTGGACGGTACCTCAACTTCGATCGTCACCGAATTGAGCCGCGGGTCGGTCGGGTTGCTCTCCGTGAGCGACATGTCGACATCATCGCTCATCCACGACGGCAGATAGGCAACAAGGCGATTCTCCGCCTCGGCCCGGCTCAGATTGTTAACGGCGATATCCCGGGCGACAACATTAGCGCCGAATTGCATCGCGCTCATCGAATAGGCCATGAAGCCATATTCGAAGCCACCCATCAACAGCGTCAGCAGAATCGGCGTTACCAAAGCGAACTCGGCCGCGACTGCACCACGGCGAGACGTCACCAGCCCTTTCATTAGGCGATCATGACGAAAACGAACGTTCATACACCCCAAGTCAATGCAGTAATTACCGATTCGGACTATACCTATACCGCCTCTCGTTCAATTGCGCACGTTAGGAATATGGTCACCTTGTTGTTAACCAATGCAAAATAGCGCCAGCTGTCTCGCCATGCCGATGCGTTCAGTCGCCGACCAGCGCCTGCCAGACCGAAATGACCGCAATGGCTGCCGTGTCTGCACGCAAGATGCGCCGGCCCAGACTCACCGGTTTCGCAGCCGGCACAGCCCTGATCATGGCGGCCTCTTCGGTCATGAATCCGCCCTCCGGCCCGACCAGAAACGCCGCCGGCCCGGGCATTACCGTCTCGACCAGCCGCGCGCCACCGGTCTCGTCGGCAAAATACAGGGCGCGTTCGACCGGCCAGTCCCGCATCAATGAAGGCAGCGTCACAGGTTCAGCCAGCACGGGCAGCGCCGTGCGCCCGCATTGCTCGGCCGCCTCGATCATATGCGCCTGGAGCCGCTCGGCATTGAGTCGGTCAACGATGGTGCGTCGGGTGATCACCGGCACCAGCCGCGCCACCCCCAGCTCGCAGGCCTTCTCCACCAACCAGTCGATACGCCCGCGCTTCAGCGGCGCGAAGCACAGCCACAGATCTGCCATCGCCTCCTGCGGGGCGGACGGGGCCGCCACCACCAAGGTCACCGACTTGCGCGCCACGGCCAGCACGCGCGCCGCCCATTCGCCGCTGGTACCGTCGAACAGGCGCACCATGTCGCCCGGCTGCCGGCGCATGACGCTGCCGAGGTAATGGGCCGGCGCATCGCGCAGCGCGATTTCCCGCCCGGCCGACAAGGGCCCCTCGACATAAAGCCGCGGCGTGGTTGACAGATCGGCTGTGTTTTCGCTCATGGGGCCGTGGCTAGCACAGCGCCCCTTCCCCCGAAACGGAGCATCGCTGCCGAGGCGACCCCCGATGCCGAAGCCGTCGGCTGGATAGACAAGCTGCCCCCGCGCGCCCGCGCCTATGCCCGGCTGGCCCGGCTCGACCGTCCGATCGGCGCCTGGCTGCTCTATTGGCCAGCCCCGGCCGGACTGGCGCTGGCCGGCGGGCTTTACATGGACTGGGCGCTGGTCCTGTGGTTCGCGCTCGGCGCCTTCGCCATGCGCGCCGCCGGCTGCGTCTGGAACGACATTGTCGATCGCGATCTCGATGCCCGCGTTGCCCGAACCCGGGCGAGGCCGGTGGCCAGCGGCGCCATCAGCGTCCGCGCGGCGCTAATCTACGCGGTGGCGCTGTCCGCCTTCGGCCTGATCGTGCTGCTCCAGCTCCGTCCATTCGCGCAGATCGTTGCTCTCGCCAGCCTGGCACTCGTCGCCGCCTATCCGTTCATGAAGCGCATCACCTGGTGGCCGCAGGCCTGGCTCGGGCTCACCTTCAACTGGGGCGCGCTGGTCGGCTACACGGCGATCACCGATCCCGCCCCGCCGATGCTGCTGCTCTACGCCGCCGGCATCGCCTGGACGCTGGGCTATGACACCATCTACGCCCTTCAGGACATCGAGGACGACGCCATGGCCGGCATCCGCTCCTCAGCACGACGGCTCGGCCGGCACGCCCGCATCGGCATCGCCCTGTTTTACGCGCTCAGCGCTGCACTGCTGGCAACCGCACTCTATCTGGCGCTGCCCGATCCGCTCAGCCCGCTCGCCGCCCTGCCCTTCGCCCTTCATCTCGCATGGCAGGTCATGGCATTGCGGCCGTCCGACAGTACCAACGCCCTGCGCCTGTTCCGCGCCAACCATCAGGCCGGGCTGCTGCTGTTCGCCGCGACCGCCGTCGTCGGCCTCGCCTGAAAGCCGCACCACTGGACCCGGCCGGCCGCACCGCTTAAGCCAGCCCGATGCTCACCATCCCCCAGGCGCTCGACCGCCTCGACACCATCCTCGCCGCCGCCCGTACCGCCGGAGCCGATACAGCCGACGCCCTTTACGCCGGTGACGCCAGCACCTCGATCGCCGTGCGACTCGGCCAGCTCGAGGATGTCGGCCGCTCGGAGGGCGAAGAGCTCGGCCTGCGGGTGTTTATCGGCAACCGTTCGGCCAGCGTCACCAGTTCCGACCTGTCACCGGCCGCGCTGCGCGAAGCCGCCGACCGCGCTGTCGCCATGGCACGGCTGGCACCCGAGGACCCGCACGCCGGCCTCGCCCCCGAGGCGCTGCTGCTGAAGGGCCAGCCGCCCGAACTCGATATCAACGACCCTACCGATCTTCCCTCCGAACGGCTGAAGGCGCTGGCGCTGGCGGCCGAGGACGCGGCGCGCGCCGTCCACGGCGTCACCAATTCGGAAGGCGGAGGCGCCGCCCAGGGACGCGCCAACACCGCGCTGATGACCAGCACCGGCTTCGCCGCCGGCCGCGCCTCCTCGTCGTACAGCCTGTCGGCCAGCGTCATCGCCGGCGAGGGCGCCGGCATGCAGCGTGACTATGCCTGGCACAGCGCCCGCTTTTTCGCCGATCTTGAAGACGCGACCGCCATCGGCACCCGCGCCGGCACCCGCGCCACCCGGCGGCTGGCGCCGATCAAGCTCGATACCGGCCAATATCCGATTGTCTTCGATCCGCGCGTCTCGGCCAGCCTGATCGGCCATTTCATCGGCGCCATCACCGGCAGCAGCATCACCCGCGGCACCAGCTTCCTCAAGGATTCGATGGGCCAGCAGGTATTCGCGCCCGGCATCCAGATCATCGACGATCCGCTGCGCCCGCGCGGCCTGCGCTCGCGCAGCTTCGATGGTGAAGGCCTGCCCACCCGGCGGCTGGCGCTGATCGAAGATGGCATCCTCACCACCTGGCTGCTCGATGCCGCCAGCGCCCATCAGCTCGGCCTTGCCCCCACCGGCCATGCCAGCCGCGGCACCAGCGGCCCGCCCGGCGCCTCGGCCAGCAACCTCCATATCGCCCCCGGCCCGCTCAGCCCCGACGCGCTGATCGCCGACATCAAGCGCGGCCTGCTGGTCACCGAGTTGATCGGCATGGGCGTCAACGGCCTGACCGGCGACTATTCGCGCGGCGCCGCCGGCTTCCTTATCGAGGAAGGGCAGATCACCCGCCCGGTCGCCGAGATCACCATCGCCGGCAACCTCAAGGACATGTTCCTGGCGTTGACCCCGGCCAACGATCTCGCCTTCCGCCACGCCAGCAACGCGCCCACCTTGCGCGTGGAAGGCATGACGATCGCCGGCGCCTGATGGCGGAAACCGATCTCGCGCTCGCCATCCGCCTCGCGACCACCGCCGGCCAGCTGGCGCTTGGCCATTTCCACGGCCCGGAAGACTGGTGGGAGAAATCCGTCGGCAACCCGGTCAGCCGCGCCGATATCGCCGTCGACGATTATCTCCGCCAGACGCTGGCCAGCGAGCGCCCCGATGACGGCTGGCTGTCCGAGGAAACCGCCGACACCCCGGCCCGGCTGACCCGGCCCCGGCTCTGGGTGATCGATCCGATCGACGGCACCCGCGATTTCGTGCGCGGCCGCACCGGCTGGGCGGTCAGCCTGGCCCTGGTCGAGAATGGCCGGCCGATCGTCGCCGCGCTCGCCGCGCCGGCACGCGACCAGCTCTACACCGCCGTCGCGGGCCTGGGCGCGCGGCTCAACGGCCAGCCGATCACCATGGATTCCGCGCCCGCCGGCCTGCGCCTGCCGATCGACGCGCAGAGCCTGAACGCCAGCTTCTGGCCGGCCCCCTGGCCCGACGGCAGCATCGTCGAGAAGCCGAACAGCCTGGCGTTGCGGATGGCCAAGGTCGCCGCCGGCGAAGCCGATGCCTGGCTGGAAGGCCGCACCATCAACGAATGGGACGTGGCCGCATCGGCGCTGATCGTAACCGAAGCCGGCGGCACCGTCACCGATCGTCATGGCGCCCCGCTGGTCTTCAACAAGCCGGACCCGGTGATCCAGGGCCTCGCCACCGCCACGGCCGGCCGCCACCCCCTGGTCCTGCGCTATCTGCAGCACGCCATGGCAACGCTGGCAGCACGGCGGGCGCGTTAACCAGCCGGGCCATCCCCCAGCGCTCGCTCGATTTCACCCTCGGCCTGCCCATGCAACGCCCAGAAATCTGCAACGCCATCGCCGCGAACCCGCCGCGCCAGCGCCGCCAGATGGGCATGCCAGCCGCCGCCGAAATTATGTGCGTCGTCCAAGCCGCGCAGCCCGTCATGAATCAGCACCAGCAGCGTGCCACCCTGTTGCGCCCGCAGCGTGATGGTGACCTCTCCGGCCGCGCCATCATCCCATGTGAAGGCAAGCACGTTCGGCGGGTCGAGCCGGGTGATACGCTCGGTCCAGCACTTGCCGAGATGTGTACGGTAGCGCTCGGGCGTGGGCACGTCGCCGTCCGAGAGCCGGTCATGCTCCATCGTCATGCCGATCGATCCGCCGACCCGAAGGTCGGTCGGGCCGCCCATGAACCAGCGCGCCCTTAGCGCCGGATCGACCAGATAGGCCCAGACCGTCTCCACCGGCGCATCCAGCAGCCGTTCGAAGCGCAGGCGCTGCGCTGTCACCCTTGTCACATCGCTCATCGCTGGTCCTCCTTCAAAACCGCTTCCAGGACATCGAGCCGGTCGGTCCAGAAGCGTTCCCACTGGCTCAGCCAGTCCCGCGCTTCCTGCATCCGCCGGGCATTCAACCGACACAGCTGCTGGCGCCCGACCTTGCGCCGCTCGACGAGGCCGGCACGTTCGAGCACGCCGACATGTTTGGATGCGCCGGCCAGCGTCATTCGGTATGGCGCGGCGAGCATGCCGACCGACTGTTCCCCGCGCGCCAGTGCCGCCAGCATGCCGCGGCGGGTGGGATCGGCGAGCGCCATGAATGTGGAATCGAGACGATCATAAACCATATGGTTTAGTATCACGCCTGAACACGAACAGTAAACCGAACGGTTTAGTATGCTGATCGACTAGGGCGTGGTCAGTGCTCCGGCGATAGCGCCGGCAGCCACCAGTAGCGGCACCAGCCAGGCGCCCTTGACCCGCCAGACAACAAGCAAGGCGACGCCGAACAGCGCTCCTGCCACCAGCGGACTGGACACACGCAGCGCCGTCGTCTTCCCAAGTGCAACGAAGGTCTCGGCGATGATACCGATCACCGCAGCGGCCACGCCGGTCAGGAAGCGATGCAAGGCTGGATGCTCCACCGCAGCTTCCAGCCGCTCGAAGAAGATCAGTGAGAAGGCAAACGCCGGCAGGAACATGCCCGCCGTGATCGCCAGCGCTCCGGCCAGGCCGCCGGCGACATAGCCGACGAAGGTGGCGAAGATCACCAGCGGTGCCGGCAGAACGCCCGCAAGCGCAATCCCATCGAGGAACGTCGCATCATCGAGCCAGCCGCGCCCGACCGTATCCGCCCGAACATAGGGAATGGCGGTGTAAGCACCGCCGAAGGTGAGTAGTCCCCCCTTCAGCCCCGCGATGAACAAGGCCACCAACGTGATCGGTCCCCCGGCCGCGACCGGGGCGTCTCCAGCAGCGACACCGGCCATCGCCATGGCGGCGCCAGCCGCCAGCACGAGGACAACGCCGACGACCAACGGCCGCGCGGCTGCGGCATGGAGGCCGCCGCCCGCCAGCAGGATGATCCAGAACGGCACACCCGCCACCGACGCCAGCAACGCGGCCATGGCGATGACGCCCAGCGCCCAGTCCTCGATGACATGCTGGCCGATACGAATGGCGGCCCTCAGGATCACAGCCAGAACCACGATCTGCACGCCGAGCAATACCGGCGCCAACCGCGGGTCGCCGGCAATCCATTCGACATACAGCCAGGCCGCCGCGAGCATCAGCACCAGGCCGGGCAGCATGAAGCCGAGCCCGGCCACCAGCCCGCCGAGGCGACCCCTCGCGATCATCCCCATGTGCACGCACAGTTCATGGGCCTCGGGGCCCGGCAGCGCCTGCAACACGGCCAGCAGCCGATCGAAGCGAGCCGGATCGATCCAGCGGCCCTCGGCGACCAGCGACTGCCGGAGCATGGCAATCTGTGCCACCGGCCCTCCAAAGGCCAGCAGCCCGAAACCGAGGAACTTGCCGAACAATGCCCAGAGGCCGAGACGGGGCGGTTCAAAATGCCCTGGCGCCATCGAGCCCCCTCCCGCTGCTACAGTCCCAGTCGCGCCACCTCGATCTTGGGGCAGCGATCCACCACCACGTCGAGCCCCGCTGCCACGGCGCGTGCCAACGCCTCGTCATTTACCACGCCAAGTTGCGTCCACAAGGCGCCCGCCTTCGCCGCGATCGCCTCTTCGACGATCGCCGGCAGCGCATCGGACCGGCGGAAGACATCGACCATGTCCACCGGACCCGCATCGGCCAGCGACGCCAACACCGGCTGCCCCAGCAGCGTCTGGCCGGCAAGCGTCGGATTGACCGGCACCACCTCATAGCCCCGCGCCAGCAGGAATTTCATCACGCCATGGGCCGCCCGGCCCGGATTGTCGGAAGCGCCGACCAGCGCGATCCGCTTCACCCGGCCCAGCAGCCCGGCAATCTCCTCGTCGCTCGTCAACAGGCTCATAGTCCGAGCACCTCCGCCACACGCACCGCAATTGGCGCAAAAACCTCACCGGCCCGGCCCTGCCCGGGCCGTCCGGCGTCCGAATCAGTCCGAATACCGATATCGAGCGGCACCCGCCCCAGGAACGGCGCGCCGATACTCGCCGCCTCGGCCTCCGCTCCGCCACTGCCGAACGGATCACTGACATTCCCACACGCGGGGCAGGCATAGCCGCTCATATTCTCGATCAGCCCCAGCACCTTGACCCCGACCTCGCCGAACATCGCCACCGCCCGGCGCGCATCGATCAGCGCCAGATCCTGCGGCGTCGAGACGATCACCGCACCATCGGGCTTCAATTTCTGCGCCAGTGTCAGCTGGATATCGCCGGTGCCCGGCGGCAGGTCGATCACCAGCACATCAAGCACCCCCCAGTCGCACTGCTCGACCATTTGGACCAACGCCGAACTGGCCATCGGCCCCCGCCAGACAATAGCCTTCTTCGGATCGGTCATCATTCCCATCGACAGCGCCTTGACGCCGTGCGCCTCGGCCGGCTGTAACCGACTGTTCTCGAGCTGCGCCCGCCCCTCGATGCCGAGCAGGGTCGGGACCGACGGTCCATAGATATCGGCATCGAGCAGCCCCACGGCCAGCCCCTGCCGCGCCAGCGCCACCGCCAGGTTGACGGCCACCGTGCTCTTGCCGACGCCGCCCTTGCCGCTGGCCACCGCCAGCAGCTTGCGGATGCCGGGAACCGTCGAGGCCTCGGGCCGGGCGCCGGCGGGCACCGCCCCACGATCGGCGGTCAGGATGATCCGAGCCGCCTTCGGGCCGGCAACATTATTCACCGCCACTTCGATCGCCGCTTGCAGCCGCTCGGCCTCGGCACGCGCCAGCCCGTCGACCGACAGCACGAGACCGACCGCCCCGTCTTCCTTGACCACGATCCCGGCAACGCGACCGCTCGACAGCACGTCGCGGCCTGCACCGCCAACGGCCGGATCGGGAACCCCGCGCAGGGCCTCCGCCACTTTGTCCTTCAGCGTCACGCCCCGTCTCCCGATTGCCGCCCGCGCGCTGCCGGGGGCCCAATTGTCGCGCCCTCGCAATCCGGGCGAGAGCGCGTATATATGGTTACAGACACTTTTGACGAGACACGGAACCCCCTTTCCCATGCCCTGGCAGAACAATAACGACGATAGCCCGAACAAAGGGCCTTGGGGCGAACGCGAGAGCGGCGGTCCCAAATCGGAAGGCAACAAGCCGGAAGGGCCGCGCAGCCCGTGGGGCGACGGCCCCCAGCGCCGTCCCACCGGCCCCCGCCCAACCGGCAACAAGGATTTCGATGACATCATCCGGCGCGGGCAGGAGAAGCTTCGCGCCTCGCTTCCCGGCGGTGGCGGCGGCGGCAACAGCCCATTCGGCGGCGGCGGCGGCGGCGGCGGCCTTGAAGCGCTTGGCGGCAAAGGCGCACTCTGGGCGGCGGTGGCCATCATCGGCGCCTGGCTGGTGTTCAGCAGCTTCTACCGGGTCAACCCGCAGGAGCGCGGCGTCGTCACCCGCTTCGGCAGCTATGTCGCCACCACCGAGCCGGGTCTGCATTTCAAATTCCCGTTCCCGATCGACGCCGTGACGCTCCGCAAGGTCGAGCAGATCAACTCAATCGACATCGGCGCCACCGACGGCAACGCCGAGAACCTGATGATCACCGGCGACCAGAACATCATCACGCTCGCCTATGCCGTCCGCTGGAAGATCCGCAATCCCGAGCAGTTCCTGTTCACCCTCGCCAACCCGGAGCAGACAGTCCGCGAAGTCGGTGAGTCGGCCATGCGCGCCGAAATATCGCGCGCCGCGCTGACCGACGCGATCGGCCCGCAACGCGCCCAGATCGCCGAGCAGGTCCGCGAGCGGATGCAGGACACGCTGGACAGCTATCGCAGCGGCATCGATGTCCGCGGCGTCGACATCAAGCAGGCCGATCCGCCGGCCGCTGTCGACGACGCGTTCAAGGACGTGTCCGCTGCGCAGCAGGATGCCCAGCAGTATCTCAACCAATCCCGCGCCTATGCCCAGCAGCTGCTGGCGGCCGCCCAGGGTGCGTCGGCAGCATTCGATGCGGTCTACGTCCAGTATCGCCTGTCGCCGGAAGTTACGCGCAAGCGCATGTATCTGGAAACGATGGAAAGCGTGCTGTCCAAGGTCGACAAGACGGTGATCGAGCCTGGCTCCGTAAACACCTATCTTCCGCTCCAGGAAATCAAGAAGCGCGCGCCCGCCGCGCCTGCCCAATAGGTCCTCGCCATGCCAATCGCCAGAAATCCGTTGCTGTGGGCGGCCTTCGCGTTCGCCATCATTGTCGTGCTGATGG
>NZ_JBIMKZ010000057.1:0-420 GCF_051860865.1 Polymorphobacter sp.
TCAGCATGTCGACCTTCAGCGCCCATTGAACATCGAGCCCGCCGGATTGGAGCCAGTCGAGCACCACCACGGTGCCGGGCTGTGATCCGCCCTGCCAGAAGCCAATGAAGATCACCCAGGCCAGCGCCGCCGAGACGAACAGCCCGCCGGTCGTCACCAGCTTGGCGGCCGACGCGCCGATCATCCGGCCGCCGAGGCCCGCCACCAATGCCGCCAGAAGCGGCAGGAACACCAAAAGCTGAATCACGCCTGCCTCAGCCCTTCATCATGCCGGCATCATCGACCGCAACCGTACCCCGGTTGCGGAAATAGATGACGAGAATGGCCAGGCCGATCGCGGCCTCACCGGCTGCAACCGTCAGCACGAACATCGCGAAGATCTGCCCGTGCACCTGTCCCAGAAAGCTCGAGAACGCCACC
>NZ_JBIMKZ010000057.1:430-20659 GCF_051860865.1 Polymorphobacter sp.
TGCGGTTGAGAAAAATCCCCAGCACGCCAAGCACGAACACCACCGCGGAGACGGTCAGATAATGCGAAAGCCCAATCATTCGGCCGGCCCCCCTCTCGATACGGGGCCGTCCATGCCGGTGACCTCGACGCCGCCGCCCACCGCCGGCTGCGTCGCGCGTGTCGCCAGCTTCGGCGTCCGCGCCACTTGGGCACCGATGTTCTGCCGGCGCACACCGCCGCGCACCCGCAGCGTCAAAACGATGGCGCCGATCATCGAGACCAGCAACACCAGACCTGCCGCCTGAAATACATAGAAATAGTCGGTGTAGAGTACCGAGCCGATCCACTGGGTGTTGCTCATGCCGGCGGGCGCATTGCCAGGCAGGCCGGCCATTGCGACACCCACGCCCGGCTGCCAGCCGCGCATCGCCAGCACCAGTTCGGCCAGAATGACGGCAGAGACCAGCAGCCCGAGCGGCAAATTGGACAGGAAGCCTTTGCGCAACATCGAGAAATCAATGTCGAGCATCATCACCACGAACAGGAACAGCACCGCGACCGCGCCGACGTAGACGATGATCAGCAGCATCGCCAGGAACTCGGCGCCGAGCAGGATGAACAGCCCGCCCGCATTGAAGAAGCAGACGATCAGCCACAGCACCGAATGCACCGGATTCTTGGAACTGATGACCAGCACCGACGCCGCGATCAGTACGACCGTGAACAGATAAAAGGCAAAAACCGCTGTTGTCACACATCACCCGCAACGACTGGCCGCTGCGCCCATGGCTGCTGACAAGATGTCGCAGTCCCAGGCCGGGCTGTTAGCGCCACCGGGCATCTGCCGCAAGGTTGGCGGCGATGGCGCGTTCCCATTTGTCCCCGTTCGCGAGCAGCTTGCCCTTGTCGTAGATCAGTTCCTCGCGCGTTTCGGTCGAGAATTCGAAGTTCGGCCCCTCGACGATCGCGTCCACCGGGCAGGCCTCCTGGCACAGCCCGCAATAGATGCACTTGGTCATGTCGATGTCGTAGCGCGTGGTACGGCGGCTGCCATCCTCGCGCGGCTCGGCCTCGATTGTGATCGCCAGCGCCGGGCACACCGCTTCGCAGAGCTTGCAGGCAATGCAGCGTTCCTCGCCATTGGGATAGCGCCGCAGCGCATGCTCGCCCCGGAAACGCGGCGAAATCGGCCCCTTTTCATAGGGATAATTCAGCGTCGCCTTCGGCTTGAAGAAATATTTCAGCGTCAGCGCCATGCCGGAGATGAACTCCAGCAGCAGCAGCGACTTTGCCGCGCTCATAACACTCATAGCGCAACACTCCCGGGCGCCACCACAAACTTGTCGGTGAAGAACATCAGATAGCCGCTGACGACGACCACCCAGAACAGCGACAGCGGCAGGAACACCTTCCACCCCAGCCGCATCAGCTGGTCATAGCGGTAGCGCGGCACGCTCGCCTTCACCCAGGCGAAGACGAAGAACATGAACGCCATCTTCAACAGCATCCAGACAAAGCCGGGCACGATATAGAGGAACGGCAGGTCGAGCGGCGGCAGCCAGCCGCCGAGGAACAGCACCGGGATCAGCGCGCACATGAAAAGGATGTTCGCATACTCGCCGAGGAAGAACAGCGCGAACGACATCGACGAATATTCGACCTGATAGCCCGCCACCAGTTCGGCCTCGGCCTCGGGGAGATCGAACGGCGGCCGGTTGGTCTCGGCGAGCGCCACGATCAGGAACATGATCGCCATCGGAAACAGCAGCGGATTGAAGATGTTGCCGTTCAGCACGCCGAGGATGTTGCCCTTCTGGGCCATCACGATGTCGGAGAGGTTGAGCGACTGGGCATAGAGGATCACCGCAACCAGGATGAACCCCATCGAGACTTCGTAAGAGACCATCTGCGCCGCAGATCGCAAGCCGCCGAGGAACGGATATTTGGAATTGGACGCCCAGCCCGACATGATGATGCCATAGACACCCATCGACGACACCGCGAACACATAGAGCAGCCCGACATTGAGATCGGCCAGCACCAGCCCGGCATCGAACGGCATCACCGCCCAGATCGCCAGCGCCAGCACGAACGAGATCATCGGCGCCAGCAGAAACACCTCGCGGCTGGCGCTGGCCGGGATGATTGTCTCCTTCAGGAACAGCTTGGCCGCATCGGCAAAGGTCTGGAAAAGCCCGAACGGCCCGACGACGTTCGGCCCGCGCCGCATCTGCATTGCCGCCCAGATCTTGCGGTCGAAATACACCGCCATCGCCACGCCGAGCATCACCGGCAGCATGATGGCCAGAATCAGGATCAGATTGGCGGCGAACCAGCCCAGCCCGTCGCCGAGCGTCGCCTGGAACCAGCCGGTCCAGCCGAGTTCGCTCATTCCGCCGCCTCCCGCGCGCCGCCGGCCCCGAGGACCTCGTTCACGCATGCCGCCATGGTCGCGCTAGCGCGCGCAATCGGGTTGGTCAGGTAATAATTTTCGATCGCCAGGCCAATTGGACCAGAGACCTCAGCATCGTCACTGGACAGTGTCGGCGCCGCCGGCGTCACCGTGTCGATGTCACCGAGATGTGGCCATTCCGCCGCGATCCGCGCCCGCAGCGCCGTCAGGTCATCATAGGGCAGCGACGCCCCCAGCACCGAGGATAGCGCCCGCAGGATCGTCCAGTCCTCACGCGCCTCACCGGGCGGGAATACGGCGCGCAGACCGCGCTGCGGCCGGCCTTCCATATTGACCCAGGTGCCGAACTTCTCGGTATAGGCCGCGCCCGGCAGGATCACATCGGCCTGCTTGACGCCGCGATCGCCGTGGGTCCCGATATAGACGGTGAATACCCCGGCCGGCGTCTCGATCTCGTCCGCGCCGAGCAGGAACAGCGCCTTCAGCCCGGCATCGCCAACAATCTCCGCCACCCCGCCCGGCACCGTCAGCCCAAGCTCCAGCCCGCCGACCCGCGCTGCTGCGGTATGCATGACATTCCAGCCGTTCCAGCCCTCGGCCACCACGCCGGCCCGCGCCGCCAGCGCCTGCGCGGCCGACCACAGCCCGGGCATCTTCAGCGCGCCCATGCCGAGCAGGATCGCCGGCCGCTCCGCACCATCGAGCGCCGTCACCGAAGCCAGCAGACCGGCGTCATCGCCCAGCCATTCGACCGGATAGGACAGGTCGCTCACTGGCCCTATGCCGAAAATCTTCACCTTGCCGCGCGTCGCCATCCGCCGCAGCCGTACATTCAGCAGCGGCGCCTCGCGCCGCGGATCAGCGCCTACCAGCAGCACCCGGTCCGCCGCTTCGATCCCGGCCAACCCGGAGCCGAACAGCCAGCCGCCGCGCGATCCGGTGCCGATCATCGCGCCGTCCTGCCGGCATTCGATCCGGTCCGAGCCGATCGTCGCCATCAGATCCTTGAGCGCCGTCATCTCTTCGAGCGCCGCCATGTCGCCGACGATCGCCGCCACCGCGCTGCCGGCCACGCCCTCAAGCCGTTCGCGGATCACCCCGAAGGCCTCGGCCCATGTCGCCCGCTCGAGCCGACCGCCGCGCCGAACCCAGGGGGTGTCGAGCCGCCGCTCGCGCAGCCCGTCATGGGCGAAGCGCCCCTTGTCGGCGAGCCATTCTTCGTTGACGTCATCGTTGATCCGCGGCGTCACCCGCAGCACCGCCGGCCCGCGCGAGCCGATGACGATATTCGATCCGACCGCGTCCATCACATCGATGCCATCGGTCTTCTTCAGCTCCCAGGGCCGGGCCTGAAAGGCATAGGGCTTGGAGGTCAGCGCGCCTACCGGGCACAGGTCGATGACGTTGCCGGACACCTCGCTGGTCACCGCCTTCTCCAGATAGGAGGTGATCTGCATATTCTCGCCGCGCCCGACCGCGCCGATCTCCTCAACACCCGCGACTTCCTCGGCGAAGCGCACGCAGCGCGTGCAATGGATGCAGCGATTCATCTGGGTCTTGATCAGCGGCCCCATATATTTGTCGGTGACGGCGCGCTTGTTCTCGTCATAGCGGGAGCCGCCGCGACCATAGGCCAGCGCCTGATCCTGCAGGTCGCATTCGCCGCCCTGGTCGCAGATCGGGCAATCGAGCGGGTGGTTGATGAGCAGAAACTCCATCACCCCTTCGCGCGCCTTCTTGACCTTGGGCGTGCGCGTCAACACCACCTGGCCATCGGCCGCCGGCATCGCGCAACTGGCGACGGGCTTGGGCGCCTTCTCCATCTCGACAAGGCACATCCGGCAGTTGCCGGCAATGCTCAGTCGCTCATGATAGCAGAAGCGCGGAATCTCGGCGCCGGCGATCTCACAGGCCTGAAGCACCGTCGCACCTGCCGGTACCTCGACCTCGATCCCATCAACGCTCAGCTTGGGCATGCACCATCCAAAACTTCCGGCACGGAGACGGGCACACCGCCCGAATCCATGGCTGGGCAGGCTATAACGGCCATGGTCGCTAAGGGGAAGGCAGGTTTGCACCGCACTTGCGAACCAATGCCCACGCGCCCAAACAGGCACGCATGACCACAGCCATCCATATCATCGGCGGCGGGCTCGCCGGATCAGAAGCCGCCTGGCAGCTTGCCGACGCCGGCCACCCCGTCATCCTCCACGAAATGCGCGGCCCGCACCGCACCGAGGCACATGCTACCGACCAGCTCGCCGAACTCGTCTGTTCGAACAGCTTTCGGTCGGACGATCCGGACAACAACGCCGTCGGCCTGCTCCATGCCGAGATGCGCAGCCTGAACAGCCTGGTGATGCGCGCCGCCGACAAGGCGCGCGTTCCCGCCGGCTCGGCGCTCGCCGTCGACCGGGACATCTTTGCCGGCCATGTCACCGACACGCTGGCCAGCCACCCGAACGTCACCATCGTCCGGGAGATGGTCGAGGGCCTGCCGCCGGCCGACTGGGGCCAGACCATCATCGCCACCGGCCCGCTGACCGCAGCCCCGCTCGCCGAGGATATTCGCCGCCTGACCGGCGAGGACGCGCTGGCCTTTTTCGATGCCATCGCCCCGGTCATCCATCACGAGACCATCAATCTGGACATCGCCTGGGCCCAGTCTCGCTGGGACCGCGAAAACCAGGATGGCGGCACCACCGACTATCTGAATTGCCCGATGGACAAGGACCAGTATAACATCTTCATCGACGCCATGCTGGCGGCCGAGAAGACCAGCTTCAAGGAGTGGGAGAACACGCCCTATTTCGATGGCTGCATGCCGATCGAGGTGATGGCCGAGCGGGGGCGCAACACGCCACGCTTCGGCCCGATGAAGCCGGTCGGCCTTACCAACCCCGCCACCGGCCGCCGCGCCTTCGCCGTGGTCCAGCTGCGCCAGGACAATGCGCTGGGCACGCTGTGGAACATGGTCGGTTTCCAGACCAAGATGAAGCATGCCGAGCAGGTCCGCGTCTTCCGGATGATCCCGGGCCTCGAGAACGCGCAGTTCGCCCGCCTCGGCGGCCTGCACCGCAACACCTTCATCAAGTCGCCGGTGCTGCTCGACGAGACGCTGCGGCTGAAGGCTGATCCCCGTATCCGCTTCGCCGGCCAGATCACCGGCTGCGAAGGCTATGTCGAAAGCGCCGCCATCGGCCTCGTCGCCGCCCGCTTCGCCCTCACCGAGGCGCACGGCGGCGTGCCGGTGCCGCCACCGCAGACCACGGCGCTTGGCGCACTGCTGGCCCATATCACCGGCGGCGCCGACGCACGGAGCTTCCAGCCGATGAACATCAACTTCGGCCTGTTCCCGCCGCTGTCACCGCCGCCCACCTCCAAGGACCAGCGCAAGCCGGCGCTCGTCGCCCGCGCCCGCGCCGATCTCGGCCAGTGGATGGCGGCCTGACTGCGCTGCCTGATCCCTTGCCGACGCGCATCGCCCGCCCTAACCGAGGCAGGTGAGCAACATCTCATTCAAGCCGCTGTGGTCGTTGGTCCACAGGATCAAGGAATGGGCGGCAACACCGGCCGGCCAGCGCGTTCAGCGCGCCATCAGCTTGTTGCTGTCGCTGGTCATCATCGGCTTGCTGGTCAGGGCTGTCGCGGACATCGGCTGGTCGAGCCTCGTCGATGTGCTGCCGCCGGCGCCGGCCTTCTGGCTGTTCTTCGCCGCCCAGTATCTGGCGCAGCCGGTTGCCGACTGGCTGATCTATCGTCCCTGGTGGCGGCTGCACCCGATCGATATCGGCGTATTCTTCAAGAAGCATGTGCTCAACGAGGCGCTGTTCGCCTATGCCGGCGATGGCTGGCTGATGGCCTGGGCGGCGCGCCGGCTGAACATCCCCTTCGATGCCGCCAACCCGCCGCGCATCGCCGGTCGCGGCGACAACCCCGGCTTCGATCCGGCCGCCAATCCGTTCGCGGCGGTCAAGGATGTCGCCATCACCTCGGGGCTGGCCGGCAACCTGTTCACGCTGCTGATGCTGTTGCTGGCACTCGGCCTTGGTGCGGCGTCGACCCTGGAAGACACGCTGGCGCCCGATCTCCTCAAGCAGGGATCGGCCGGCTTTGCGGTCCTCGTCGCCCTCAACATCGCCATATTGTTTAACCGAAACCGGCTGTTCACCCTGCCGGTCCGCGCCAATATCCACAGCTTCCTGCTGCATTTCGGCCGGGTTTCGCTTAGCCATGCGTTGATTGTCGGCACCTGGATGGTGGCGCTGCCCGAGGTCGGGCTGTCGGCCTGGCTGTTGCTGGGCGCCTTGCGTCTGGTGATCTCGCGGATGCCGCTGCCCAACAAGCAGCTGCTGTTCGCCGCCATCGCCGCCAGCATCGCCGGCGACGCCGCGCCCGCCCTGGCGGCGCTGATGGCGGCGCAGGGCGTGCTGACCATCGCCGGCCATGCGCTCACCTGGTTCCTTGCGGAGGCGATGCAGCGTCGGCCCGCCCCGGCCGCGCCCTAATTTTCGCCGGCCTCGCAGGCGCAGGCCGGCTTCGGCTTGCGCTTGATCGCTGTCGTGGCGAACTCCGCCGGTGCCAGTCGACCATCGCCGCTGCGATCGGCCTTCTTGAACTTGCGCGCCGTGGCGGCGGCATATTCCTCGAAATCGAGCCGGCCATCGCGGTTGAGGTCGAGCTTGGCGAAGGCTTTTTGGCGGTTCGCCAGATATTCGTCGCGGTCGATGACGCCGTCCTTGTCCTTGTCATAGCGGTTGAACCGCCGCGCCTCGCGCTCGACATCGGTGACCGGGGCTTTCGGCACAGGCACCGGCTCGGCGACGATCTCGACGGGCAGGCTTTCGCGCATGGATGGCGGCGGTGGCGGCACCTGCGCCTCGGCAATCGGACGGTCCCGCGTCCACAGGAAGCCGGCGGCCGCCAACGCCAGAAAGGCCACGCACAGAGCCAGCAGTCGACGCATCCACGCCTCCTTGTCAGACCCTGTCATCGTCCTAGCCCGGCTCAGCGGCCGGTGGCAACCGCCCACAATATGCGAAGCTGACGCCCGGCGCTGGCCCGCACGGCGCGCGGCCGGCCGGCTTCGGCGTCAGCCACATCGCGAACGCCGAGCGCCGCCAGTGCCAGCAGCGGCCGCAGCGCCGCCGGCACCCGATCCGGCAACGCACCGCCGACCGCCCAGCACCGGCCGAGCGCCTCGGCGGTGCCGATATCACCGCCGAGCAGGCGGCCGGCCAGCCCGAACAGCAGCGCGCCACCGGCGGCTTCGGCCGCATGCTCGGCGGCGGGATCGAGATTGCCGTCCAGCCGCTGTGCCCAGCGTTCCTCCAGCCCGGCCAGGTCAGCGCCGCTCAGCCCCGCCGGCAACAGCCATTGTGCCGCCGCCTCAAGGTGCGGCTCGTCGGGCGCCCTGCCCTTGTCGAGCGCTTCCAACGCCTCGCGCCACCAGGCCAGCCGGATCGCGCCGACCATCGGCTCGCTGACGCTAGCCGGAATTTCGGCCAGCGTCAGGTCCAGCGCGAACAGCGCCAGCAGCGCTGGCCGCACGGGGGCCGGGGCATAGAGGCTCGCCAGCCAGCGCTCGCGGTCGCGGACGCGGACGGTGTCCGAGACCGGGATCAGGCCGGTCCCACTCGGAAGATGCACAGCTTGTTGCCGTCCGGATCACGGAAATAGCCGCCGTAGAAAGCCTGCGGTCCCTCTTCGCCGCGCAGGCCCGGCGCGCCCTCGTCGCTGCCGCCGGCCGCTATCGCTGCCGCATAAACGGTATCGACCTGCGCCCGGTCGGCAGCGGCCAGCGAGATCATCGTGCCATTGCCCACCGTCGCCGGCGCCTTGTCATAGGGCGGGCCGACCGCCAACATCGGCTGTTCCCAGCCAGAACCCCAGGCGACCGCGCCGGTGGGGAATACCATCAGCCGCCCGAGCCCCATTGCCGAAAACACGGCATCATAAAAGGCGTTGGCGCGCCCCTGATCATTGGTGCCGAACATCGCATAGCCGATCATCGTCTTTCCCTTTCCGCCGGGCCGAATCGCCCGCCGAACGCTGCCCATTTGCGCGAGTGGGTTCAACGCCCCATATTGCCGAAATGAGTGTTGCGTTCACCAAGGAAAGCGATGCCGAGAGCGTCGCCGCCGATCTGCCCGACCGGCCGATCCCCGCCCATGCCAATCTGGTCACGCCGGCTGGCCTCATCGCCATCGAGACGGCGCTGGCCGAGGCGCGCGCCGCGTATGCCGCAGCCCAGGCAAATGACGGTATCAGCGCCGATCGTAGCGCCATGGCCCGCGCGACGCGGGACCTGCGCTACTGGTCGGCCCGCCGCGCCTCGGCGCGCGTCATCGATGCCCGGCCCGAGGCAGGCCGCGCCGGCTTCAATACCAGCATCACCTTCGAGCATGAGGACGGCAGCAGCCGCACCTATCGCATCGTCGGCGACGATGAGGCCGATCCGGCCACCGGCCTGATCTCCTGGGCGTCACCGGTCGCCCGGGCGCTGACCGGCCGCAGCCTCGGCGACACCGTCAGCCTCCCCACCGGGGATGTCGAAATCACCGCGATCGCCTGACCGTGATGCGCAGTCTGCTTGTTTTCACCGCACTCATCGGCCTGCTCCTCCTCGGCGCCTGCCAGGCCCGGCGCTGGGCCGAGGAGAACCCCCAGAAACTCCCCTGGACGCCGCTTTCTCTCAACCATCCGGTCGGCCCGTTCACTGCCCGCAAGATCGGCGCGCTCGCCGACGATACACCACAGTGTTTGACCCTGCTGGACGCCGCCAATGTCGCCCACACGCCGCTGCCGCCGCTGGAACGCGATGGCTGCGGCTATGACAATGCGGTGACGCTGCGGCCCGGCGGCGCCATTGCCCCGCGCCTGCAACCGGCCGGGGTCGGCGTGTCCTGCCCCGTTGCCGCCGGGTTGGCGGTCTGGGAGCGCGAGATCCTGCGGCCGGCTGCGCAGCGCCACTTCCAGTCGGAGGTCGCCGCCATCGATCATTATGGCAGCTACAGCTGCCGCAACATCGGCGGCGGCAGCAACCGCTCCGAGCACGCCACGGCCAATGCGATCGACATCGCCGGCATCCGATTGAAGAACGGCACCCGCATCACCGTCGCCTCGCATTGGACCGACAACGGGCCGCGCGGGGCCTTCCTGCGCGAGATCAGGGACGGCGCCTGCCAGGTGTTCGGCACCACCCTGTCACCGGACTATAATGCCGCCCATGCCGACCATTTTCATTTCGATCAGGCGCGCAGAGCGGGCAGTTTTTGCCGATAATCGGCCGTTATCGCAGCGATTTGATGTCCAGTTTGTCGGCTTTTGCGCGCGTCTTGACCGATTCCTCGCTGCGCGTCAGCGCCTTGGCGATGGCGCGCAGCGGCATGCCCTTCTTGGCCAGCGTGTGCAGCTTCTGCACCTCGTCGCTGGTCCAGGCCTGTTTATGCCGCTCAAAATGGTCGCCCATGGTGTCGCTCCCTCGATTCAGCCCTTGCCATCGCGCCCTGCCTCGTCTGCATGAGCGGCGATGACAAGCTTCTATCTCGCCAGCGCCCTGCTGATCGCCGTCTGCCTCAACCATGGCCGCCCCGCGGTCCGCGCGCTCGGGCGGTTGCTCGCCGGGCTGGCGCTGACTCTGGTGGCCAGCTCGATCCTGCTGGCCAACCTCGATGGCACCTTTGCCGCCGACAGCAGCTGGCGGCCGCTTCTGCTCAACATCGAGGGGGTACTGTACATCCTCGCCGCCGGGGCGCTGTTCTGGTCGATCCTGCCGACGCTGCGCCGGCCCGCGCCCGAGGCGCCGCCGCTGCTCGGCAGCCGCACCAGCTATGGCCAGCTTTCTCGGTTGCTGCACTGGACGAGCGGCGCGCTGATGATCTCGGCCTTTCCGATGGGCCAGTTCGTCGCTGTGCTGGCCCCGGAGGCGCCCGAGCGCGCCAGCTTCCTCGCCGTGCACATGGCGATCGGCGCGGCGATCTTCCTGCTGATCGCGGCGCGGATGATCGTCCGCCTGACGACGCCGGCACCGTCGGTGCCGCCGCCGGTGATGGTCGGCCATGCGTTGCTCTATGCACTCGTCATCGCCGTCAGCCTGACCGGCTTCGCGCTCGCCACCCAGCCGGTCGATCTCTACGGCCTGCGCCTGCCCAACCTGCCGCCCTCGGCTACCGCCGAAAGCCTGCACCGGCTATGGCTGCCAATCCTGCTGGTGCTGATCTTCATCGCCCATCTCGGCGGCGCCGTTCATGCAATCCGCAGGATGGCACGCTAGGATAGCGCCATGGCCATCCAGATTCGCACCAGCCTCGAAGAGCCGGAATCGACGGGCCCGTTCGTGCCGCACCGTCCGGCGCGCCCAGACAAGTCGGAAGGCGGGCGGGCGTTTACCATCGCGTCGGATTATGAGCCGGCGGGCGACCAGCCGGCGGCCATTACCGAGCTGGTCAAGGAAGCCAATGCCGGCGAGCGCAGCCAGGTGCTGCTCGGCGTCACCGGCTCGGGCAAGACCTTCACCATGGCCAAGGTGATCGAGGCGGTGCAGCGCCCGGCCCTGATCCTGGCCCCCAACAAGATCCTCGCCGCCCAGCTCTACGGCGAGTTCAAGAGCTTCTTCCCGGACAATGCGGTCGAGTATTTCGTCAGCTATTATGATTATTACCAGCCGGAAGCCTATGTGCCGCGCTCGGACACCTATATCGAGAAGGAATCGAGCGTAAACGAGGCCATCGACCGGATGCGCCACTCGGCGACCCGGGCATTGCTCGAACGCGACGATGTCATCATCGTCGCCTCCGTTTCCTGCCTTTATGGCATCGGCTCGGTCGAGACCTATTCGGCGATGACGTTCAGCCTGAAGAAGGGCGGCACCGCCGACCTCGCCGAGACCGTACGCAAGCTGGTGGCGCTCCAGTACAAGCGCAACGAACTGGGCTTTTCGCGCGGCAATTTCCGGCTGCGCGGCGACAGTCTCGAGCTGTTCCCCTCCCACTATGAGGACAGCGCCTGGCGGATCAGCTTCTTCGGCGACGAGATCGAGGCGATCACCGAATTCGATCCGCTCACCGGCCAGACCATCGCCAAGCTCGACTACATCAAGATCTACGCCAATTCGCACTATGTCACCCCCGGCCCCACCCTCAAGCAGGCCAGCGAAGCGATCCGCTTCGAGCTAACCGAGCGCCTGAAAGAGCTGAACGCCGAAGGCAAGCTGCTGGAGGCCCAGCGGCTGGAGCAGCGGACCAACTTCGACCTCGAGATGATCGCTGCCACGGGCTCCTGCGCCGGTATCGAAAACTACAGCCGCTTCCTGACCGGCCGGTTGCCTGGCGAGCCGCCGCCGACCTTGTTCGAATATCTGCCCGAGAACGCCCTGCTGTTTATCGATGAAAGCCATGTCACCGTGCCGCAGATCGGCGGCATGTCGCGCGGCGACCATCGTCGCAAGCTGACGCTCGCCGAATATGGCTTCCGCCTGCCATCGTGCATCGACAACCGTCCGCTGCGCTTCGAGGAATGGGAGGTGATGCGGCCGCAGACGGTATTCGTCTCGGCCACGCCCGGAACCTGGGAGATGAATGAGACTGGCGGCGTCTATACCGAACAGGTCATCCGCCCGACCGGGCTGGTCGACCCGCCGGTGCTGATCCGCCCGGTCGAAGACCAGGTTCAGGACCTGATCCAGGAAGCCAAGGGTGTCGCGGCACAGGGCTACCGGACGCTGGTGACGACGCTGACCAAGCGTATGGCAGAGGATTTGACCGAATATCTCCACGAATCGGGCCTGCGCGTCCGCTACATGCACTCGGACGTCGAGACGCTGGAGCGCATCGAGCTAATCCGCGACCTTAGGCTCGGCGTCTATGACGTGCTGGTCGGCATCAACCTGTTGCGCGAAGGCCTCGACATCCCCGAATGCGGGCTGGTGGCGATTTTGGATGCGGACAAGGAAGGCTTTCTACGGTCCGAAACCTCGCTGATCCAGACCATCGGCCGCGCCGCCCGCAACGTCGATGGCCGGGTGATTCTCTATGCCGATCGCATCACCGGCAGCATGGAACGCGCCATCGCCGAGACCGACCGACGGCGCACCCGTCAGGAGGCCTATAATCGCGAGCATGGCATCACCCCGGCGACGATCAAGCGCGACATTTCGGACCTGCTCGCCGACACCAGCCAGAAGGACAGCCTGACCGTCGACATCGGCGACAGCGACACGCCGCACCTCGTCGGCCACAACCTCAAGGCCTATATCGCCGACCTCGAGAAACAGATGGCCAAGGCGGCTGCCGACCTCGAATTCGAGACAGCCGCCGCGATCCGCGACCAGATTCGCCGGCTCGAATCTGACGAGTTGGGCCTACCGCCCGACCAGCGCATCACCAGCACTACTGGCCGCAGCATGGGCGGCAAGCCCGGAACGCGCACGACGCGGTTCGAGAAGATGAAGAAGAAGGCTGCAAGCCGCCGTTGACCTAAGTAATTTCCGCATAGACAATTTTCTTGTCAAATCGAAAAAACAGCTTAATTCCTTGTTCACATGAACAGCGGCGAAGGCTGGCATCGTGCCGCTTTCGAACAAGGGAGAGGGGCATCATGAAGTCGTTCGTTATCGCATCGGGGGTTGCGGTCATTGCCTCAATGGCAGCCGCATCATCGGCACAGGCCGCCTATTTCATCCGGCCGGTTCTCCAGTACAGCGGCGAGCTCGTCGATGGCTATGAGGCCAACGGCTCCACCTCGGGCGTCCAGGCGTTCAACGATGGCACACGGCTGCTCGAAGCCGCGGTCGACCTCGGCGCCGGCACGATCCGCACCTATGGGCAAGTTACCGGACCCTCGAGCGAATTCGCGATCGTCACCGGTATCATGGGCGAACGCATCCGTTACACCGGCCCCTCCGACACGCCCGTGGTGTTCACCTTCGACTATGATGGCTTCATCGATGCCAACCAGTTCGTCCTCGGGGAAGGCGAGGCTTCGCTCGAGCGCTATATCGGCATCCAGGCGCATCTGGCCGTCTACAATGCCGGCGACGCCACCTATCTGCAATGGACGGAGACAAGCACCAACGCCAGCAAGGCGCTCTATGTCGCCTCCTCCTCGCCGACGTTCAGCTATTCCGAAGGCAGCGCCTTCGAGTTCGTCAACAACAGCGATTTCTATGGCGAGCTCAATCTGGTCAGCGGCCAATATTATGATGTCTATGCGGCGTTCAACATCCTGATGCGCGCTGGCCCGGACGTCGGCCTGCTGACAATGGACTTCAGCAACACCAGCACCATCGGCATCACGCCGCCCGAAGGCGGCAGCTTCACCTCGTCTTCGGGCGAATTCCTCGGCTTCGCCCAGACACCGGGCGGCAGTGCCGTTCCCGAACCGGCAAGCTGGGCCATGCTGATCGCCGGCTTCGGGCTGGTCGGCGCCGCCATGCGCCGGCGCGTGGCCGCCATCGCCTGAGCCCGCCGCGCCCGATCACTGCTCGGGCATGACAGGAACTCTTTCACGGGGGGACGGTTAAAAACACAACCTACCCTTTGTGAAAGACCTGTCATGGACGGCAACGAACTTCTTCCTACCCTCAACCTGTTCACGCTGGTTGCGGTATTTCTCGCCATCGTCATCAGTTTTGCGATCTACTGGAGCAAGCGCAAGAACCGACCGCCCAAGGATGGCGGACCGCCGACCGAAGACGGCTCGGTCTGATCTGCTAAATCAGGCAGCTGACGCCGGTGCGGATGACTTCGCCCATCAGGGCCGGGTTCTCCGCGCCGGCCAGCGCCCGCCCAATGTCCTCGATCCGCGCCCGGCCAATCCGGTCGCCTTCCAGTCGCGCCATCCGGTCCAGCTGACGAAGTTGGCTGGTGGACAGTTGCTGTGAAAGGCGCTGGCCCATGCATTCGGCAACACGTTGAGGCACGCCGACTTCGACGAGCTTCCGTTCGATCCGCTGCGCCGGGCTGGCGCAGCCGGCGACGGCGAGCGCCAATCCCAGGGCCATGACAAAACCACGCATACCCTGTCTCCTGCGTCAACTCACGCCTCGCCAAGCCATGCCCGGGGGTCTATTGAGCCACCATGAACGCCGACATCAACTTCTGGCAAGGGCTGGGCATCGCTCTGCTCGTGGTCGGGATCATGGAAGTGATCGCCATCCTCAGCCACAAATATGTGATGCATGGCTTTCTCTGGTCGCTGCACAAGTCACATCATGAGCCGCGAACCGGCATGTTCGAGCGGAACGACTGGTTCGGCGTGGCCGGCGCCGTGCCGTCGATTATCCTGCTCGCGGCGGGGCTGCATTTCGACATGCCGATGCTCACAGCGATCGGTGCCGGCATTACGGCCTATGGCGCCATCTATTTCTTCCTGCATGATATTCTGGTGCACCGACGGATCAAGCACCGCTGGAATCCGCAATGGGGCTATATGAAGCGCGTGGTCCAGGCGCACCGGCTCCACCATGTCGTGGAGACCAAGGAGGGCACGGTATCGTTCGGCTTCATCTATGCGCCACCGATCCGCAAATTGAAGGCGCAGCTCGAGGCCGATGGCCGCGGCCGTATCCGGGCCAGCGCCAAGATGAAGGCCGAGATGGGCATGATCGACAACGCCGATCATTGGGCGCGCTAGTCGGGCATCGTCCACAAGCCGTCACGCGAATAGGGGGCGGACCAGCGGGCGTGGCGGCGGCCGGTCTGAACGGCAGCAAGCGCCACCGCCTGAAGCTTTTCACGCGGCGTCGTCCGCATCCGGTTTTCCAGCGCTTCCGGCCCGGCATCCCTGATCTTGCGGCCGATGCCGCCGTAGATGCCGGCGGCGGCCAGCACGGCCCAGGCGGCGCGGTTGCGCAGCGCCGGCGTGCCGTGACGGGCGGACGCCTCGTAGAGCTCGGCCTGGTCGACGAGCCGGACGAGCAGTCGGAACAGCTGGCGGCGCTGGGCCGGGAAGGCGAAGCTATTGGGCTGGAGGTTGACGCTGGCCAGCCAGTCATCGGGGATATAGCGGCGGGAATTCATCGCATCCTCGATAATGTCTCGCGCGATGTTATTGAGCTGGAAGGAAATGCCGAGATCGCTGGCGCGGTCGAGCGTCGGGCGGTCATCGGGCGACACGCCCATCACGATCGCCATCATCACGCCCACGCAGCCGGCGACATGATAGCAATAGGTCAGCGTGTCATCGAAGGTGCGGAACGGCCGCTCCTCCATGTCGATCCGGAAGCCGTGGATCAGATCGCGCGGATAGCGGTGTGGCATGCCTGTCTCGGCTACGACCTGGGCCAGGGCGGCATAGGCGGGGTCGCCTTCCGGACGACCGGCGAGCGCCAGTTCGGTCAGCCGCTCGACCTCGGCGAGGCGCTCGGCTGGGGGGCGACGGTCGTCGTTGCGGCCCTCACCGAGGATCTGCCCGTCGATCACATCGTCGGTGTGCCGGCACCAGGCATAGAGCAGCATGGCCTTGTCACGCGTTGGCGCGTCGAACAATTTTGCCGCCAGCGCGAAGCTCTTGGAGCCGCGCGCAATCGAGGCGCGGGCGTGGCCCAGCACATCGGTCATGCCAAATCTGTCATGCTGCGTCCGTCATCGCCTCTCCATCGCCGTGTGGCGGCGACAGCGCAAGCGATTCAGGCCGCCTGACAGGCCAGAAGGTCCTCGACCATCAGCTTGCCGGTGGCCTTGGCCGAGCCGACGACGCCGGGGATGCCCGCGCCGGGATGGGTGCCGGCACCGACGAAATACAGGTTGGTCAGCACATCGTCGCGATTGTGGGTGCGGAAATAGGCCGATTGCCAGAGCACCGGCTCGAGGCTGAAGGCGCTGCCGAGATGGGCGTTGAGCTCGGTTGTGAAGTCCTGCGGGGTCCACAGCCGCATCGTCACCAGGTCGCGCCTGAGGCCCGGCAGGATGCGCCGTTCGAGCGCATCAAGGATCGAATCGGCATAGGCGGGGGCGATCGACGGCCAGTCGGCATCAAGCTTGCCCTGATGCGGGACCGGGGACAGCACATAGAAGCCGCTGTGGCCCGGCGGCGCCATTGCCGGATCGGTCGCGGTGGGGTGGTGGAGATAGAGCGAGAAATCCTCGGCCAGCTCGCCGCCCTTGTAGATGTCGGCGAGCAGCGCCTTGTAGCGCTCGCCGAACAGGATGGTGTGATGCTTGACGTCCGGGCGCTCGCCCTTGAGGCCGAAGTAGATGACAAACAGCGACGGCGAGAAGCTGCGCCGCGACATCGAGCGGGCCATCGCCTGCCCACGCGGGTGGCTGCCGAGCAGTTCCTTATAGGTGTGGATGACGTCGCTGTTCGAGGCGACGGCATCGAACTGGCCGGACCAGCCGTCGGCGGTGCGCACGCCGGTGACGCGGCCGCTGTCGGCAGTGATGGTTTCGACCTTCGACCCCATGCGGACGGTGCCGCCGAGATCCTCGAATAGCGTGACCATGCCGCGCACCAGCGCATGGGTGCCGCCGCGCGGGAACCAGACGCCCCATTTCTTCTCCAGCGCATGAATCAGCGCATAGATCGACGAGGTCTTGAACGGGTTGCCGCCGACAAGCAGCGTGTGAAAGCTGAACGCCTGACGCAGATGCTCGTCCTCAATATAGCGCGCCACCATCGAATGGACCGAGCGGAAGGCTTCATAGCGCATCAGCTGCGGCGCCGCCTTGAGCATCGACTTGAAGTCGAGGAAGGCTTCGTGGCCGAGCTTCTCATAGCCCTCGCGGAAGACATTCTCCGAATATTCGAGGAATTTCTTGTAGCCGGCGACGTCGTTGGGGCTGAGCTTCTCGATCTGTGCGAACAGCTCGTCCTCGTCATTCGAATAGTCGAAGACCACCCCGTCTTCCCACATCAGCCGGTAAAAGGGGCTGACCGAGATCAGCTCGACATAATCGGACAATTTGCGGCCCGAGAGCGCGAACAATTCTTCCAGACAAGTCGGATCCGTGATGACGGTAGGCCCGGCATCGAACTTGAAGCCGGCGTCCTCGAAGACATAGGCGCGGCCGCCGGGCTTGTCCCGGGCCTCGATCAGCGTCGTCCCGATGCCCGCCGATTGGAGGCGGATGGCCAGCGCCAGCCCGCCAAAGCCACTTCCGATCACTGCCGCAGTTGTCATCGCGCCCTCATCTCGTAATCCAGCAGCGTCTTGACCGCGCGCCCCGCCGGAATTGGCGGCTTGCCGGACAGGATGCGAAACCAGTCCTTCAGTTCCGGCCGCGCCGCATAGAAGCGGCCGACCAGATCGTCGTCATGCAGATAGAAGCGCTGGAGTATGGAACGCCGTTCCTCATCCTGCGCTGCCAGGAACAGCATACGGTTGAGAACCCTGTACATCCGGCGCTTCTGCCACGCGCCGACACTATGGTCGCGCACCGCGTGGTAGATTGTCGCGGCGTCATGCGCCGGCAGCGCGGCGATCAGGTCCGCCACAGCCACGGCGTCGGGGAAACTATAACCGGTAACCGGATGGAACAGCCCGGCCCGCAGCCCGACGCGCGGCACGCCAGCATCGCCCTCGTCCCAGAATGCGTTGATATCGCCGCCGATGCCGAGAGGCAGCACGCCGACTTCCTCGCGGATGACCCGGGTGATTTCCCAGCCCTGGCTGCGGGCATAATCGGCGAGATGGCCGCGCAGCAGCTCCGGCTCGAGATCACGGCCATCCGAGAAATAAGTATCCTCGATCAGCACATGACGGGGGCCAAACGGCAGTGTGTAGATGAAGCGGTAGCCGTCTTGCTGCGGCACGGTGGCGTCCATGATGATCGGGCCGTCGAGACCGTGCGGCGCGGCCAGTTCGACTTCCTGGCCGAGGAACTTCTGCCAGCGCAGGTCGAGCGCCCTGGTCTTCATCTGGCCGCGGCCATCGATGACGGCTCCGGCGGTGAGCACGCGCTGGTCGGCGAGCGTCACGCTGGTCGGCGTCACGGCGACGATCGGCACGGCGAGAAAACGCCGCGCGGCCGGCACGGCGGCGGCGACCGCTTCGGCCAGGCTTTCGGAGGGCACGCTGCCATAACCCTTCTCGATCCACCGGCCATGCTCTGGAAAACGCACCGCATATCGGTCCCAGCGGTAGCGGAACAGCGACGCTGTCCAGGCGCGCTGCTCGGGCGTCAGATCGCCGCCAAAACTCGACCAAGTATGGTTGCCGCCGATCGCGCTGCCCGCCTCGACGATCGCAACGCGTAGTTCCGGGCGCAGCTGTGCCAGCCGCAGCGCCACCAGCCCATTGGCCAGCCCGCCACCCGCCAGGATCAGATCGAATTCCGCTCCGTCGCTCATCGCTCTCGTCATACGCATGGCGGCGACGGAGCGGCAAGCCCGTGACACTGGCGACGCCGATACCTGCACACAGATTTGCGTGCCGCTCGAAAGCTGCGTATCATGGGTCCGCAGCCGCATCGGTCGTGTTTTCGGGAGCCGCGATGAACGCCCCACAGCCACCTTCGGCCTTCATTCCGGCAAATTTGCCGGAGCCGGGCTATGCCGAGTTGGCCCATCTTCCGGGCCCGCCGCCGCCGCGCATACATATGTTGAAGGTCATCAGCTTCCTCAAGGACCCGCTCGGCCAGTCGCTGCACATGGCCAACACCTATGGCCGGGTATTCCGCCGCAAGGATTTCGGCGGCTGGGGCGTGAGCTTGATCGGCCCCGAGGCCAATGAACTGGTGCTGTTCAACAAGGATCGCGTCTTCTCCTCGGCGCTCGGCTGGAACCCGGTGCTGGAGCGCCTGTTCCCGCGCGGGCTGATGCTGATGGATTTTGAAGCGCACCGTGTTCACCGCAAGGCGCTGTCGGTAGCGTTCAAAACCGGGCCGATGCAGCATTATCTCGGTGGACTGCTAGACGGCATGGCCCGCAACACCGCCGACTGGAACACGCGCGGCCGTTTTCAATTCTACCCGGCGATCAAGGCGCTGACGCTCGATCTCGCTGCAACCTCTTTCCTCGGCGTGCCCTGGGGGCCGGATGCCGGGCAGGTCAACACCGCCTTCATGGACATGGTGCTGGCCTCGGTGGCGCCCGTGCGCACGCCGCTGCCGTTCACCCAGATGCGGCGCGGCGTCAAAGGCCGGCGCTTCCTGTCCGCTTTCTTCGCCGCCGAGATCCCCCGTCGGCGCGGCAAACCCGGCGACGACATCTTCAGCCAGATCTGCAACGCCACCACAGAAGCCGGGGCGCTGCTGACAGACCAGGAAATCATCGACCATA
Source organism: Polymorphobacter sp. (assembly GCF_051860865.1). Lineage (GTDB taxonomy): Bacteria > Pseudomonadota > Alphaproteobacteria > Sphingomonadales > Sphingomonadaceae > Sandarakinorhabdus. The sequence goes on from NZ_JBIMKZ010000057.1 coordinate 20,045, forward strand.
TGAACTTCCTGATGATGGCCGCGCACGACACCATCACTTCCTCGCTCACCAGCATGGTGCATTTCCTCACCCGCCATCCCGAATGGCAGGAGAGGCTACGCGCCGAAGTGCAGGGCATCGAGGCCCGCCACGGCGGCCTGACCTATGCGGCGCTCGCCGAAATGGAAGAGACCGAGATGGTGTTCAAGGAAGCGCTGCGGCTGATCCCGCCGGTGCCGGCGATGCCGCGCCGCGCGCTCCGGGCGTTTACCTTCATGGGCCACCACATCCCCGCTGGCAGCCAGGTCGGGCTCAACATCATGGTCAGCCACCGGCTGCCCGAGATCTGGCCCGATCCGGAGCGCTTCGATCCACTACGTTTCACGCCCGAAAACAGCAAGAATCGGCACAAATATGCCTGGATTCCGTTCGGCGGCGGCGCCCATATGTGCCTGGGGCTGCACTTTGCGCACATGCAGGTGAAGGCCTTTGTCTATACCGTACTCCGGAACCAGCGGATCACCACCGATCCGGGCTATGCCTGCGATTTCCAGATGTTCCCGATACCGCGACCAAAGGACGGCCTACCGGTTCGCGTCGAACCGCTTTAAAGCTGTTCCATGCAATCCGCTCCCG
>NZ_JBIMKZ010000058.1:0-20230 GCF_051860865.1 Polymorphobacter sp.
ACATAGATGCAATAAAGTTTCTTCGATTCGTCGTCCCCGGCGTTGCTCGCCTTCTGGTTGATGAAGGTATCGAGCACCACGGCGGTCTTGCCGGTCTGGCGATCGCCGATGATCAGCTCGCGCTGGCCACGGCCGACCGGCACCAGCGCGTCGAGCGCCTTCAGCCCGGTCTGCATCGGCTCGTTGACCGACTTGCGCGGAATGATGCCCGGCGCCTTCACTTCGACGCGCGAGCGCGTCACATCGGTCAGCGGGCCCTTGCCGTCGATCGGGTTGCCGAGGCCATCGACGACGCGGCCGAGCAGGCCACGGCCGACGGGCACGTCGACGATGGTGCCGGTGCGGCGCACGGTGTCGCCTTCGCGGATGTTCGAGTCGGAGCCGAAGATGACGATGCCGACATTGTCCGCCTCGAGGTTCAGCGCCATGCCCTTGATGCCGCCGGGAAACTCGACCATCTCGCCCGCCTGGACGTTGTCGAGGCCATGGACACGGGCGATACCGTCACCGACCGACAGCACCTGGCCGACTTCCGAGACCTGCGCCTCGGCGCCGAAGTTGGCGATCTGGTCCTTGATGACGCGCGAAATTTCTGCGGCGTTGATGTCCATGGTTTAGCCCTTCAGTGCCTGGCCGAGCTGGTCGAGCCGTGTCTTGAGTGAGGAATCGATCATCCGCGAGCCGATGCGGACGATCAGGCCGCCGAGGATGGCGGGATCTTGGGTGAGATCGAGGCTGACATCGCGGCCAAGGCCGGACTTCAGCTTGCTGGCGAGCGCCGTCTGCTGCGCCTTCGACAGGGGATGCGCGCTGGTAACGCGCGCCGTGATCTCGCCGCGCCGGGCGGCGGCCAGCGCCCGCACGTCGCGGATGATCGCCGGCAGCGAGCCGAGACGGCGGTTGGCGGCGAGCACGCCGAGGAAATTGCTGGTCAGCGGGTCGAGCGCCATGGCGCCGGCGATTCCCTTGATCCCGGCGGCGGCCTGGCTGCGGCTGACCATCGGGCTGCTGGTCAGCGCCTTCAGATCGTCAGACGAGGCCAGGCCATTGTCGAGCGATTCGAGGCTGGCGAGCACGGTATCGAGGCTGTTCTGCTCGATGGCGAGATCGAACAAGGCGGTCGCATAGCGGCCGGACAGGCCCTGGGCGATGTTCGCGCGGGCGGTGCCAGTTGAAGGGTCCAAGGGTCCGGGTTCCGGCTGCTTAGGGTTGAGGGTTCGCAAGGGCGAGTGCCCTTCGAAGATGGGGGGGCGGCTAGCACGGGGTGCGGCCTGTTGCAAGGCAGCATGCGCAGGAACCCATCTTCACGCCCTCTTGCGGGGGGCGGCCACAGCCCATTACCATCGCGCAAGATGCCTGGGGCCTTCAATCTGTTTCTTGCCGTTCACGTCGGCGCCGGGCTGGTAGCGCTCATCGCCTTCTGGGGCGCGGTGGCGGCCCGGAAGGGCGCGGCCGCGCACCGGCGCTGGGGCCGGATATTCTCGCTGGCCATCTATATCGCCAGCGTGCAGGCGCTGGCCATGGGCACGCTGTCGGTGATCTGGCCGCTGGCGATGCACCCGCAGCTCACCGACGAGCCACTCTATCGCGGGCTATTCGGATGGATGATGATCTATCTCGGCCTGCTGGCAATCAGCATGACCCGCTACGGCCTGCAGATGGTCGCCAACAAGAACGCCCATGCCAACAACCGCCACTGGACGATGGTGGCGCTGCAGGTCGCCGTGCTCGTCGCCGGGCTCAATTGCCTGGTCCATGGCCTCTGGCTCGGCCAGCCATTGATGGTCGGCATCGCGCTGGTCGGCTTCGGCACCAGCACCACCTACCTCCATTACATGTTTCGCGTCGATGTCGGCCGGCAGGACTATATCCCAGAGCATCTGAAGGCGATGGTCGCCTGCGGAATCGCCGCCTACACGGCCTTCCTGTCGGTCGGGCTTGTCGACATGTTCCCCGAGCATGCCTTCAATCCTGTCATCTGGGCGGTGCCGACGGTAATCGGGCTGGCGATCATCGCGCGCTTCCTGCGCCAGCTCCGGCGCCCCGTTGCCCGGGCCGAGGCCTGACCCCCACGCGAATCGCCTAGCCCTCGTTCTCGTCCGGCAGCCCTAGCTCGGCAGCCAGCACCGCGAGTAGATCGGGCACCGCCGCCAGCGCCGGCCGTTCGGCCTGGATGATCGCCGAAAACGCCTCGCGCTTTAGCGCCGTCAGCCGCTCGGACGACAGCCCGGCGTCCGCTGGCGCCGCCGAGGCGACAATGTCGATCAGCCGCTCGGCGGCATGGAGCCGTCCCCAAAGGTAATCATGCTCGCGGTAACCGCGGCTGAAGAAAGCGCCGAACGCGCTCAGCCTGGCGCCTTTCAGCCGCGTGCCCCCGTGCGCGGCCAGGCTGCGCGCATCGTCGGGCGCGATACGGTCGACCTTGATCTCGTCGAATTCATCCGAGCCATCGCCGCTGATCAGTGCCAGCGTGACGATGTCATAGAAGGGGAAGCCCAGATAGGCGTTCAGCAGATGGCGGCGCAGCGGCCGCGGCATCGGCAGCGTGAAAAGTGCCGCCAGCCGCTGGTCGGTCTCGCCGTCGAGCGCCCGCAGGTCCAGCGCCTCGTCCAAGGCGTCGAGACTGGCCTCGGGCGTCGCGATGGTCAGCGGCGCCGCGGCGGTCAGCCCGGCATGGGCGGCCAGGAATGCCGGGTGGCGCCGCCCGACATGAGTCTCCAGCGCCTCGTAGAAGCCCGCCTTCACCGTCTCCAGCACGGCCCTCGCGCCATCATTGGCGGAATCATTGCTCAGGCTGTTGATCCGCCGCACGCAGAAGCGCAGCCGCCGGATGCGAAAATCCAGGTCGAAGCGCCGCAGGAAGGTCACCCAGTCCGAGTCCCCGCCGCCCTGCGCCGCCGCCAGCGAGACATGGTCGAGCCCCTTTGCAACAAGGCCCGCCTCCAGCGCTCGGCGCACCGCATCGATGGGCCCGGCGCCCAGCGCCGACAGGCTTTCGGCCAGCCATTCGGTCAGCCGCGCCAGCTTCAGCTGCCCATAGGCTGCATAGGTGAACCCGGCGCGCACAGCCGCCGCTGCCTGCCCCTTTGCGCGGAGGTCCGCCAGCCGCTCGGCGGAAAGCCCGAACAGCAGGAATCGCCTGCCCACCGCCGCCTCGATCGCCGCATCGACATCGCCCGCCATCCCCTCGGTAATATGGCGCAGTCGCCGCACCCGCGCCGACAGCGCCTCGATTGTAGAGAGACTGTCGTTGATCGGCTGCTGTCGCGGAATGTCGGCAAGGCTGCGCAGGATCGTCGAGAAGAAGCCCGGCAGCCGGTTGCCGGCGGCGGGGCCGATATGCATGCCGGGGCGGGGGTCGACATAGACAAAGCGCCGGTCGACCTCGCGGTGGGCGCGGTGATGGGCCAGCGCCTCGATCGCCGGGCCGAACGGCCTGCCGTTGATCACAGAGCCATCGATCAGCGTCACCTGCGCCGGATCGCCATGGCGCGGGAACTGGCGGGCGAGGAAGCCGGCGCGCCCCGGCCAGTCGAGCCCGCGCGCCGCCACCAGCGCGTCCAGTTCGTCGACGCGGAACGGCGGAAACGCACCGGGAAAGCTCGCCGTCGCCCGCGCCGCGAACACCAGCTCCACCGGATCGGCCAGCCGACGCTGCCCGGTGGCGTCGGCACCGCTGCTCTGAAAGCCGAGCACCAGCCGATGCTCCGTCTCGGTGATCTCGGCCGGCGAGTGCAGCACCAGCCGAACCCCGGCGCCATGATAATCGGTCACGGTCACGAAAAGGTCGAGCGGCTGCTGCGGGCCGACGAGCGGCGGCGTTGCCTCGGTGTCGGCCATCGCTACCAGCGCGTCATGGATCAAGCCGGAGAAGGTCAGCCCGGAGAACGGCGGCTGGAACCAGCGCGAACGCATCAGCCGGGAGAGCTTGGCAGCCGCCTCGGCGCGGTCGGCGGGCTCCTCCATCTCCTCCAGCCCCAGCCCACGCCGGTTGGTCCAGGCGATTAACGGCATCGCCCACAGTTTCGAGAGCGGCCGCGAGGCGGCGACTGGGTCCAGCATTCGATCGCTGTCGGCGGTCTCCAGCCACATTGTCCGCAGAGGTTCCATGCTCTGTCCGGTGGCAATCGCCTGGCCGAGCAGAATGCCGTTGATGCCCCCGGCCGAGGCCCCGGCGATGATATCGGTACTCACCGTCAGGTCGAGCGCCGGCGCCAGCGCATCGAGCAGCGCCTTGTAGACGATCTCGCTGTCGTCGGCTGGCGGTAGCGTCTCGGGGTCCGGATGGTGCCGGCGCATCGAGGCGCGGCAGAGCTTCCAGATCTCCTTTGTGATGCCATGCATGTAGACCGCAAGGCTGACTCCGCCGCAGCAGACCAGCGCCAGCCGCAGCTCCTTTTCACGCATCGCCGCGCCCGATCATCGAAGGCCAACACCCCATGGGCCATAGTGGCAAGGATAGCCGCTGCTGCATAGCCAGCGCCTTGCGCCGCCAATTCGGCCCTGCTAATGTTCGCTCTCTGTTCACGGAGCAACCATGGCGAAGGCCGCGACCCGATATGTCTGCCAGGCTTGCGGGGCGGTGGCGCCGCGCTGGCAGGGCCAGTGCGCCGATTGCGGCGCCTGGAACACCATCCAGGCCGAAGCCACCGCTGTGGTGACGGCATTTGCCGCCAAGCATTCGCTGGCGGGCGGCGGCCGCACCATTGCGATGACCAGCCTCGCCGACGAAGTGGCGCTGCCGGACCGACTGTCTACCGGTATCGCCGAGCTGGATCGCGCGCTCGGCGGCATCGGTGAGGGGCCGGACGTCAAGGCCGGGCTGGTGCCGGGCTCGGTCGTGCTGATCGGCGGCGATCCCGGCATCGGCAAGTCGACGCTGCTGCTCCAGGCCGCCGGCCGGATGGCGGCGGCCGGTCACAAGGTCGCCTATGTCTCGGGGGAGGAGGCCGCCGACCAGGTGCGACTGCGCGCCCGCCGCCTCGGCCTCGCCCGCGCCGATGTCGCACTGGCGGCGGCTACCAGCGTCCGCGATATCCTCACCACCATGGCTGCCGGCCCGCCGCCGGCGCTGCTGGTCATCGATTCGATCCAGACCATGCATTCGGACACGTTGGAGGGCGCGCCCGGCACTGTCAGCCAGGTTCGTGCCAGCGCCCAGGAGCTGATCCGCTATGCCAAGGCCTCGGGCTGCGCGCTGATCCTCGTCGGCCATGTCACCAAGGACGGCCAACTCGCTGGCCCGCGCGTGCTCGAGCACATGGTCGACACCGTGCTCTATTTCGAAGGCGAGCGCAGCCACCAGTACCGGGTGCTGCGCGCCGTCAAGAATCGCTTCGGCGGCACCGACGAGATCGGCGTCTTCGCCATGGGAGCCAGCGGGCTGGAGGAGGTCGCCAATCCCTCCAGCCTGTTCCTCACCGCGCGCGAGGACGGTCAGTCGGTGTCCGGCGCCGTGGTCTTTCCAGCGCTGGAGGGCACCCGCCCGGTGCTGTGCGAAATCCAGGCGCTGGTCGTCCGGCTGCCCTCGGGTGCCACCCCGCGCCGCGCCGTCGTCGGCTGGGATTCGTCGCGGCTGTCGATGCTGCTGGCGGTGCTGGAGGCCCGCTGCGGCATGAGCTTCGCCAATCACGAGGTCTATCTGAACGTCGCCGGCGGCTTCCGGGTGCAGGACCCGGCCGCCGATCTCGCCGTCGCCGCCGCGCTGGTCTCGGCGCTCACCGACAAGCCGGTGCCGCATGGCTGGGTGGCATTCGGCGAGGTGGCGCTGTCCGGCGAACTGCGCGCCGCCGGGCTGGCCGCGCTGCGGCTGAAGGAAGCCGCCAAGCTTGGCTTTGCCGGCGCCTTCGTCCCTGCCGGTACCCGCGGCGGCGCCATGAAGGTGGCGGCGCTGGCCACGCTCGGCGCGCTCGTCGACCGGCTGGCCGCCTGACCAGTCCGATTGACCGCTCCGATTGACCGCTTGGGGACCGCCGCCTAGGACGAGCCGATGGACGCCCTGACATCCTTTGACGTGGTCGTGCTGGCCCTGGTCGCCCTGACCGGCATCATGGGGCTGGCGCGCGGCTTCGTCGGCGAGCTGGTCTCGCTCGGCGCCTGGGTGGCCGGCGTGCTGGCGGTCCGCTTCTTCCATGTCGAGGCCAAGGCGCTGGCGCAGACCATGGTGACCGACGAGACGGCCGCCGCGGCGCTGGCGCTGGTAGGGCTGTTCGTCGGCGCCTTCCTGCTGGTCCGCATCGTCGGCGGCATGGTCTCCCAGACCACCCGCGCCTCGGTGGTCGGGCCGATCGACCGGCTGCTCGGCCTCGGCTTCGGCCTCGCGAAGGGCGTCGTCGCCGCCGTGCTGCTGTTCCTGCTCGCCAATATGGCGGTCGAGATGATGGGCCCCCAGCCCAGTCCGCAGCTCTGGCTCAAGGAGGCCCGCACCGCGCCGGTACTGGCCATTCTGTCGCGCGCACTCGTCGATTTTGTCGACGAGCAGCGCCGCGTCGACAGCGACATGGCCGAGGCGCAGGACCCGCATGCCGGCTTCGGCGCCCCGGCGCGGAACGGCGGCCAGGGCTATGATCGCCGCCAGCGCTCGGCGCTCGACAAGCTGCTCGACGAGCAGGAAAAACAGACCCCCTCGACCCCCATCTGAGCCATGGAGATCCGGCTCTACAACACGCTGACGCGCGCCCGGGACGCGCTGGTCCCCGCCGATCCGGCGCGGGTGACCATGTATGTCTGCGGCCCCACCGTATATGACCGCGCCCATATCGGCAACGCCCGCCCCGCCGTGGTCTTCGACCTGCTCCGCCGCCTGCTCGGCCATGCCTATGGCGAGGACCATGTCCTCTATGCCCGCAACATCACGGACATCGACGACAAGATCATGGCCCGCGCCATCGCCGAGGGCATTGCCATCGGCACGCTGACCCGCCGCTACGAGGATTTCTATCTCGCCGACATGGGCGCACTCGGCGTCCGCCGTCCCGATCTGGAGCCGCACGCCACCACCAGCATCCCGGCGATGCTGGCGATGATCGCCACGCTGGTCAACAAGGGCCATGCCTATGCCGCCGCCGGCCATGTGCTGTTCGATGTCGGCACCGCCGCCGGCTATGGCCAGCTCTCCCGCCGGCCGATGGACGAGATGCTCGCCGTCAGCCGCGTCGAGGTCGCCCCCTACAAGCGCGCGCCGGCCGATTTCGTTCTCTGGAAGCCCTCGTCGCCCGACCAGCCGGGCTGGGACAGCCCCTGGGGCCGCGGCCGCCCCGGCTGGCACATCGAATGCTCGGCGATGATCGCCGAATGCCTCGGCGAAACCATCGACATCCACGGCGGCGGGCTCGATCTGCAATTTCCCCATCACGAGAACGAGCTGGCCCAATCCAGCTGCGCCCATGACGGCGCCGCGCTCGCCCGCATCTGGATGCACAACGGATTCCTCACCATGGCCGGCGACGAGAAGATGTCGAAGTCGCTCGGCAATGTCGTGAGCGTCGGTGCGCTGCTAGACGAAGGCTGGCACGGGGGCGTCCTGCGTCTGGCGCTGCTCAGCGCTCACTACCGTCAGCCGCTGGATTGGGGCTCCCAGCTTCTCGCCGATTCCAAGGCCCGGCTGGACCGCTGGGGCCGCACGCTTGGTGATGTCGTGCCCAGCGCCCCGTCGCCGGCGCTGCTGGCGGCGCTGGCCGATGATCTCAACACGCCGCAGGCGCTCGCCGCGCTGTCCGCGGATGTCCGCGCCGATCCCGCCGCCGCCGCCGCCGGGCTGGCGCTCATGGGCATCGCCCTGCCGTACACAGGCGAAAATACCGACACTCGTATCGATGCTCTCATCGCCGAACGCACCGCCGCCCGCGTCGCGCGCAATTGGGCGGAATCGGACCGGATCCGCGACGCGCTGCTCGCCGAAGGCATCGCGCTGGAGGACGGCCCCGCCGGCACCGTCTGGCGTCGCCTCTGATCTGCAACCGCCGCCGCGACGGACCTATCGTCGCCTCGCGCAAACCCTCGTCATGCGCTATGGTTTGCCGATGAGCGAACAGCTGTACAACCAGACCATCCTGCGGCTGGCGGCCGATGGCGGGCTCGCCGAGCGCTTGCCGGATCCGCAGGGCAGCGCCGTCAAGGTCTCGCCGGTCTGCGGCAGCCGCGTCACCGCCGATGTCCGGCTGGACGCCGACGGCCGCATCGCCGCCCATGGCCAGGAGGTCCGCGCCTGCGCGCTCGGCCAGGCCGCCGCGACACTGGTCGGCCGCCGGATCGTCGGGGAGGACCGCGCCGGCCTCGTCCGCGCCCGCGCCGAGCTGGCCGACTGGCTGGCCGGCCAGCGGCTGGACGTGCCAGAATGGCCGGGGCTGGAGGTCTTCGCCCCCGCCCGCCCGCACCGCGCCCGCCACCCGTCCATCCTGCTCGCCTTCGACGCCGCCATCGCCGCGGCCGAGGACGCCGCAGACACGGGCTCCTGAGGCGCGCGCATGGCAGCGGCTGAAACGCCCGGCTTCCTGCCCGAAGCGGTGGTCTATCTCGGCGCCAGCGTGGTGTTGGTGCCACTGTTCGTTCGCGCCCGCCTCGGCGCCATTCTTGGCTATCTCACCGCCGGCATCCTCATCGGCCCCTCGGTGCTCGGGCTGGTCAGTGCGCCCGAGCGGGTGCTGCAGTTCGCCGAGTTCGGCATCGTCCTGCTGCTGTTCGTCATCGGCCTGGAGCTGCAACCCTCGCGGCTCTGGGCGATGCGTCGGGACATTTTCGGCCTTGGCAGCGCCCAAGTCATCCTCTGCGGGCTGGCGCTGTTCGGGCTGATGCTCGCCGCCACCAGCTTCTCGCCGCAGGCGGCGCTGGTCATCGCCCTGCCGCTCGGCCTGTCTTCCACGGCGCTGGTCATGCAGCTGCTGCAGGAGCGCGGCCTCGCCGGCACCAGCTTCGGCGAGCGCAGCTTCGCCGTGCTGCTGTTTCAGGATCTGGCGATCGTGCCGATGCTGACCATCGTCGCCGCGCTCAGCCGCGTCCCCGATCCCAATGCCGTGCCCGGTTGGCAGACGGCGGCGATGACCGTCGGCGCGCTGGCCGGGCTGGTACTGGCCGGGCGATATCTGCTGCCGCCGGTGTTTCGCGTCATCGGCACGCTCGGTGCCCGCGAGGCGTTCGTCGCCGCCGCCCTGCTGTCGGTGCTCGGCAGCGCCTATCTCATGGCGTCGCTCGGCCTGTCGATGGCACTCGGCGCCTTTGTCGCCGGCGTCATGCTGGCGGAGAGCCCGTACCGCCACGCGCTGGAGGCCGATATCGAGCCGTTTCGCGGCCTGCTGCTCGGCCTGTTCTTCATCGCCATCGGCATGACGCTGGATCTCGCCGTGCTGCGCGGCCAATGGCCCTTGGTGCTGGCGCTGGTCGTCGGCGTCATGGCCACCAAGACGGCGGTGATCACGCTGCTCGCCCGGCTGTTCGGCAAGCCCTGGCTGCCATCCTTCCAGATGGGCCTGCTGTTGTCGCAAGGCGGCGAGTTCGGCTTCGTGCTGTTTGCCGAGGCCCGGCGCGGCCTGCTGATTGCCCCGGAGGCGGTGCAATTGTTCTCGGCCGTCGTCACCATCTCCATGGCGCTCACCCCTCTGCTGTTTCTCGTCGCTTCCAGGCTCACCCCCCCGGCGCCCGACCAACCGACGCCCGAAGGCCCGGAAACCGCCCGCCACAGCCTCGATGCCGAGGGCCGGGCCATTGTCGTCGGCATGGGCCGCATGGGCCAGGTCGTCTCGCAGATGCTCCGCGCCCGCGGCGTCGAGGTCACCGGCATCGACTGGGCACCGGCGCTGATCGAGGTTGCCGGCAGCTTCGGCAACAAGGTCTATTATGGCGACGGCCGTCGCATCGACATCCTGCGCGCCGCCGGCATCGATCAGGCCGGGCTGCTGGTCTATGCCGTCGATGGCAGCTGGGACCCGGAGATGCTCGCCCCGGTCCGCGCCGCCTTCCCGGACCTGCCGATCCTCGCCCGCGCCCATGACCGGCTGCACTGGCTGTCGCTGCGCCGCTCGGGCATCGAGGTGGCGGTCCGCGAGACATTCGAGAGCGGCATCGTCCTCGGCCGCAGTGCGCTGGCGATGCTCGGCACCGCCGAGACCGTCATCGATGCCATCGAGGTAGAATATCGGCGCCGCGATCTGGAGCGGCTCAACCTGCAATTGTGCAGCGGCGACGACCATTCGGGCAGCGACCGGCTGATTCGCGCTCGGATCGATCTGTCCGCCCCCGACGCCGCACCGTCTGCCGCCGGGCTCGACGAAACCCGCGCCTGAGGCATTTTCTCCTGCGCACCGCTTCGTCACATCTGCTAGGCAGTCGCCGAGCGAAAGGAGCGTGACGATGATGCGATCGACAGAAATACGGCTGACGTCGCGCCCCGACGGCATCCCCGATGACGGCAACTTCGATATCGTCACTGTCGATCTCTCCGCCCCGGCCGACGGCGAGGTGCTGGTTCGCAACCGCTGGATGTCGGTCGATCCCTATATGCGCGGCCGGATGGTCGACCGCCCGAGCTATGTCCCGCCGTTCCAGCTCGGCGAGGTGCTGCAGGGCGGCGCCGTCGGCGAGTTCGTCGAAAGCCGGGCCGAAGGTCTGGCGCCCGGCGATCTCGTCCTTTCTATGCTCGGCTGGCGGGAGGCGTTCATTGCCCCGGCCGCGGCGCTGGAGACGCTTCCGCGCGCCTCCGGCGTCCCCGAACAGGCCTTCCTCGGCGTTCTCGGCATGCCTGGCCTGACCGCCTGGGCCGGGCTGACTGAGATCGGCAAGCCGAAGGCCGGCGAGACGGTATTCGTCTCGGGCGCCGCCGGCGCCGTCGGCTCGGTGGTGGCGCAGGTGGCGCGGCTTAAGGGCTGCACGGTCGTCGCCAGCGCCGGCAGCGACGCCAAGTGCGACTGGCTGCGCTCGGTCGGCGTCCACCATGCCATCAACTACAAGACCTGCGGCAACCTGCTCGACGCCGTCCGTGCCGCCGCCCCGCGCGGCATCGATGTCTATTTCGACAATGTCGGCGGCGAGCATCTGGAAGTTGCCATCGAATGCGCCCGGCCGTTCGCCCGCCTCGTCGAATGCGGGATGATCTCCGGCTACAATCAGGCCGCCCCCGGCCCGTCCAATATCATGCAGGTCGTCGGCAAGAGCCTGACCATGCGCGGTTTCATCGTCGTCGAATTCGCCGCGCTGCGCCCGCAGTTCCTCGCCGAAATGATGGCCTGGGTTTCGGCCGGCGAGATCAAATGGCAGGAAACGGTGGTGGACGGGATCGCCCGGGCGCCCGAGGCCTTTGTCGGCCTGTTCTCCGGCGCCAACACCGGCAAGATGCTGGTCCGGCTTTGAACCAAGGCGTAGGGCAGCGGGCATGAGCATCTGGGTGCCGGATGGCGGCGTGCGCGGCGGCAAGCTCGGGCCAGGCTTCCCCCCGCGAGACGGCAATGCTGCCGCGCCGCTGATCCTCGCCTGCGAGATGTACCCGGCGCTCGAACGGCTGGCGCTTGACGCCGAGTCGACCCTGTTCCTCGCCTTCCGCGTCTTCGATCCCACCACGAAGACCCGCAGCGACGAGGCCTTGGCGCTCGGCCTGAATGACTGGACGGCGCTGATCCGCCATACCGTGGAGCGCGGCGTCATCGTCCGCCTGCTGCTCACCGATTTCGAGCCCGCCTTCGCCGATCAGCTGCACAGCGCCTCTTGGCGCACCTTCAAGGTGCTCCGCGAAATGGCCGAGCATCTCTCCGAGGATGCGCTCGAGCGGATGGAGATGATGATTGTCCAGCACCCGGGCGAAGTCGGCTGGGCGCTGCGCCAGCTGCTGCGCATCCCCGCCGGACTCGGCATGCGCAAGGCGCTGGCGAGGCTGGCCGGGCTGGACGAGGACGATCCACTGTCCGTCCGCCCCGGCCTCTGGCGCTATGCGCGTGATCTGCGCGGCACCGCCCGCTACCGGCGCGGCGGCGCCCCCCGGCTGTGGCCGGCAACGCTCCACCACAAGTTCGCCGTTGCCGACGCCCGGCGCGGCATCATCGGCGGGATCGATGTCAACGAGCGCCGCTGGGAAACCCCGGCCTATGACCAGCCGGCCGACGAAAGCTGGCACGATATCAGCCTCGCTGTCGACGGCCCCGTCGCCGGCGACATGGCCGAGCATTTCCGCCGACTCTGGAACGACGCACTGCCCCGTTACCGCGAGATCACTAAATTCTGGATGACCGGCGCTGAGCGCGAACTCACCGTCGAGCCGCTCGACGACATGCCCGAACCCTTCACCCCGCCGCCGGCGGTGGGGAAGGGGAAGATGCAGCTGCTGCGCACCCTGTCGCGCCGCAATCGCCAGCCCTTCGCCTCCGGTCCCAGGCGCGAGGTCCGCGAGCTGATGGCCGCCCACCGCCAGCTGATCCTCTCGGCTCGCGACGTCCTCTATATCGAGGCGCAGTTCTTCCGCTCGCGCCGCGCCGCCAGCTGGGTCGTCCAGGCGGCCCGGCGCAGCTCCAGCCTTCAAATCATCATTGTCCTGCCTCAGGCGCCCGAGGAAGTGGCCTTCGATGGCGGCGGCAACAATCCGGCCCACCGCCACGGCGAATGGCAGCAGTCACGCGCGCTCGGCTATCTGCGCAAGCGCCTCGGCGCCCGCGTCGGCCTCTATGCACTCGGCCGCCGCAAGTCGCTCGAGCCCGAGGAGCGGGAATTCATCGCCACGCGCGGCACCGCCTTCGGCGCCGGGATGATCTACGTCCACGCCAAGCTGCTGATCGCCGACGACCGCGCCGCCCTCGTCTCCAGCGCCAACATGAACGGCCGCAGCTTTAGCTGGGACAGCGAGCTCGGCGTCCTCTGGGAACAGCCGGACGCCGTCCAGGCCTTCCGCCAGCGCCTCTGGCAGCAACTGCTCGGCGAAGACCTGCCCCTCGAAAACGCTGGCGCCCGCTGGCGCGAAATCGCCGAAGCCAATGTCGCCCTGGCCCCCGAAGACCGCCAGGGCTTCGTCCTCCCCTACCGCTACGCCCGCGTCCGCCGCTTCGGCCGCCCGTCGTGGTTCGTCCCCGACGATCTGGTGTAAGAAGGGGGATAGAGCCTCCGGCGGCTGGGGCCGCAGGCCCCAGACCCCATTAATCAGGTTCGTGATGCGGCGAGATCGGTCGTCGTGATGGGAAACTGCAAATCTTGGGGTCTGGGGCCTGCGGCCCCAGCCGCCGGAGGTTCTTCCAATCCGGCGGAGGTTCTTTACTCCGCTGCCTTGGCGACGCTGACCAGTGCCGGCCGCAGCAGCCGGTCCTTGATCGTCCAGCCGCCCTGCAGCTCGGCGACGACGGTGCCGGGTTCGGCGTCGGCGGTCGGCACTTCGAGCATAGCCTGGTGCTTGTTGGGGTCGAGTTTCTGGCCCAGCGCGTCGATGCGGGTGATGCCGTTACGGCCGAACACGGCGATCAGCTCGCGCTCGGTGGCCTCTATGCCGGCCTGGACGCCTTCGACGCCGGCGGTGGGCAGCGCGTCGAGTGCGCGGCGGAGGTTGTCGGCGACGGCGAGCAGGTCGCGGGCGAAGCCGGTCATTGCATAAGCGGCGGTGTCGGCCTTGTCGCGTTCGAGGCGGCGGCGGGTGTTCTCGGTTTCCGCGGCGGCGCGCAGCAGCCGGTCTTTCAGCTCGGCGATTTCGGCGTCACGCGCGGCTAGCTGCTCCTCGAGGCTGGGCCCGGTGTTCTCCGGCGGTGCGGCGGCCTCGCCGACCTCGGGTTCGGGGGAGGTATCGGTATCGTTCATGCGACAAGCCTGCTCAATGTTCGGGCGGTGTAATCCACCATGGGGATCACCCGCGCATAGTTCAACCGGGTTGGCCCGATAACCCCGACCACGCCGACCATCCGGCCGCCCTGGCCGCGATAGGGCGCGGCGATGACGCTGGAGCCGGACAGCGAAAACAGCCGCGATTCGGCGCCGATGAAGATGCGGGTGGCGTCCGCCCCGCTGGCCAGTTCGAGTAGCTTGACGAGGTCTTCCTTGTCCTCGAGGTCGCCGAGCAACTGGCGGATGCGCTCGGGATCGACACTGGGCTCGACCAGCCGGGCCTGGCCACGGACGATCAGCACCGGGCGCTGCGCCCCGTCCGCCGACCAGACCGCGAGCCCGGCCTTCACCGCATCGGCAGTCATCGCATCGAGCGCGGCGCGCTCGGCGGCTACTTCCTCGGCGAGTCTGGTGCCGGCTTCGGATAGCGTCAGCCCGGCGAGCCGGGCGTTGATGTAATTGGCGGCCGCTTCGAGCGCGCCGGGCGGCGTGCCCTCGGGTAGCGTGACGACACGATTCTCGACGCTGCCGTCGGCGCCGACCAGCACGGCCAGCGCCCGGCGCGGCGCCAGCAGCACGAAGCTCAGCTGGCGGATCACCGGATCGGTGCGCGGCACCAGCACCAGCCCGGCGCATTGGGACAGGCCGGACAGCACGGCGGTAGCCTGGCCGAGCACTTCCTCGAGCCCGCCGCCGCGGTCTAGCCCGGCGATCAACCCCTTCTCGATGGCAGCGCGCTCCTCTTCGGAAGGCTCGCTGGCCTGCATCAGCCCGTCAACGAACATCCGCAGCCCCAGCTCGGTCGGCAGCCGCCCGGCCGAGGTATGCGGCGCGGCGAGCAGCCCCAGCTCCTCAAGGTCCTGCATGACGTTGCGGATCGAGGCCGGCGACAGCCCGAGCCCGCCATGTCGCGAGATCGTGCGCGAGCCCACCGGGGTGCCGGTGTGAAGATAGGAGTCGACGATTTGCCGAAACACCTCGCGCGCGCGGTCGGTCAGTTCGGCCACGGTGGGGGACTGCATGGTCCCTCTTAGATAGGCCCGGCGGCCGGGCGTGACAACTGGCCTGCGAGCGGCTACCTGCCCGCATCTCTTCATTCCAAGGAAATGCCCATGCGCCCCTCCGGCCGCACCCCCGACCAGATGCGCGTCATCGAGATGATTCCCGGCTTCTCGGCGCACGCCGAGGGCTCGTGCCTCGTCAAGTTCGGCCAGACCCATGTGCTGGTCACGGCGAGCGTCGAGGAGCGGCTGCCGCCGTGGCTGCGCGGCCAGGGCAAGGGCTGGGTGACGGCGGAATATGGCATGCTGCCCCGCGCCACCCATACGCGCGGCAGCCGTGAGGCCGCCAAGGGCAAGCAGTCGGGCCGCACCCAGGAGATCCAGCGGCTGATCGGCCGGAGCCTGCGCGCCGTCACCGACCTCGTCGCGCTCGGCGAGCGCCAGATCACGCTCGATTGCGATGTTATCCAGGCCGATGGCGGCACCCGCACCGCGGCCATCTCGGGCGCCTGGGTGGCGCTGCGCCTGGCGCTGGACGGCATCCATGCCAAGACGCCCTTCGCCGCCGATCCGTTGGCGCTGCAGGTCGCGGCGATCAGCTGCGGTGTCTACAAGGGAACCCCGGTGCTCGATCTCGATTATGACGAGGACTCGGCCGCCGACACCGATGCGAACTTCGTTCTCACCGGCGATGGCGGCATGGTCGAACTCCAGGCTACCGCCGAGGGCGCGCCCTATGACGAGGAAACGTTGCTGCGCATGCTCCGCCTGGCGCGGATCGGCTGCACGCAGGTGTTTGCCGCGCAGCGCATCGCCACCGGCCGCTGAAGGACATGCCGATGCGCCGCCGTCTCGATCCCGGTGACCTGGTCCTTGCCACCCATAATCCGGGCAAGGTCGTCGAGCTGCAGGCGCTGGTGGCGCCGCACGGGCTGGGCGTCGTCTCGGCCGCCAGCCTGGGCCTGCCCGAGCCCGAGGAGACCGGCGACACCTTCATCGCCAATGCCGAGCTGAAGGCGCTGGGGGCGGCGCGCGGCGCGGGCTTGCCGGCGCTCGCCGACGATTCCGGCCTGTGCGTCGATGCGCTGGGCGGCGCACCGGGCATCTACTCCGCCCGCTGGGCCGGCCCGGACAAGGATTTCGACGAGGCGATGGCCCGGGTCCATGAGATGATCGGCGCCGACGGGCCGCGCACCGCCCATTTCATCTGCGCGCTCAGCCTCGCCTGGCCCGATGGCCATGTCGAGACGGTGGAGGGCCGGGTCGACGGCGCGATCGTCTGGCCGCCACGCGGTAGCAACGGTTTCGGCTATGACCCGATGTTCCTGATGAACAACCGCACCCAGACCTTCGGCGAAATGTCCCGCGCCGAAAAGGAGGCGGAAAACCACCGCGCCCGCGCCTTCCGCCTGCTGCTGCCCCTGCTGCCGGACCGCGCATGAGGCCGCCACTGGCGCTTTACGTCCACTGGCCGTTCTGCGTCACCAAATGCCCCTATTGCGATTTCAACAGCCATGTCCGCGCGGGCGTCGACGAGGCGGCCTGGACCGCTGCCCTGCTCGCCGACCTCGCCCATGAGGCGGCGCTGCTTCCCGGCCACCGGCTGACCAGCATCTTTTTCGGCGGCGGCACCCCGTCGCTGATGCCGACGGCCACGGTGGCGGCGCTGATCGACGCTGCTTGCCGGTACTGGCCGGCCGATCCGGACATCGAGATCACGCTGGAGGCCAATCCCTCGTCGGTGGAGGCCGCCCGCTTCGCCGGTTTCGCCGCCGCCGGCGTCAACCGCCTCAGCCTCGGCGTCCAGGCGCTCGATGACGCGGCGCTGAAATTGCTTGGCCGCCCCCATGACCTCGCCCAAGGACTGGCAGCCCTCGATGTCGCGCAGGCGCAGTTCCCGCGCGTCAGCTTCGACCTGATCTACGACCGCCCCGGCATGACCGAACCGCTATGGGAGGCCGAGCTGGCCCGGGCACTGGCCTTCGGCACCGACCATCTGTCGCTCTACCAGCTGACCATCGAGCCCGGCACGCGCTTCGCCGCGCTGCACGCCAAGGGGCAGATCATCCTTCCCGATGCCGATACCTCGGCAAATCTGTTCGCGCTGACCCGCCAGATGACGGCGGCCGCAGGCTTCGCCGCTTATGAGACCAGCAACCATGCCCGCCTCGGCGCCGAATCGCGCCACAACATCGCCTATTGGACCTATTCGGACTATGTCGGGATCGGCCCCGGCGCCCATGGCCGCCGGCTGGGCCGGGCCAGCGAGCGGCTGAAGAAGCCTGAGCCCTGGCTGGCCCAGATCCGAGAGCTGGGCCATGGCATCGCCACCGACCCCGCGCTAACGCCGACGGAACGCGCCACCGAGGCGCTGGTAATGGGGCTCAGGCTGGCGGCCGGAATCAACCGGGAGTGGTTCCACCACCAGACCGGCACCCCGCTAGAGTCCGCCACCGATGGGACGCGGATCGCCGCATTGGTCGCAGCCGGATTGATCGAGGCTACGCCAACGTATCTGCGCCTCACCCCGCCCGGCCAGCCGCTAGTCGATGCAATCCTGCGGGAAATCGCCGCCTAAAGGCCGGGGGTCGGCGTCACCGGCGGGACCACTACAGGTTGCACAGCCGTGCGCTTCTTCTCGTTGCGCACGACCGCACGGCGCACCGCCCAGCTGCCCACCGCCAGCGCTACCATGCCGGCGGGGCCAAGGCTGCGGGTCAGCACCGGCAGTGCCACGCCGACCGCCAGCCCGATCGGCCCCGCCGACGCACCGCCCAGCGACCGGCCGACTGTGCGCGCCGCCATCGCCATCATTGTCCGACCCATCAAACCCGGCATATGCTCTCCTTTCGGCAACAACCTCGATATCAGCCCGATGATCCCCAAATTAAAGATGCGCCTCGGCGCGCAAATCCGCATAACGACGGCATGAAGCCGGCGATCGTCCTCATCAAGATCTGGCTGCTTGCCGAGATCGTCATGGCGGCGCTTTATCTCGGCCAGTGGCGGGCGATGCGCTTCGCCGACCCCGCCGGCCCGGTGCCAGCGCCGGCGCCGCACATGGCAACCGCCGAACTTGCCTATCTAATGATTTTCCTTGCCGCCGTCGCCGCTACCTGGCGCTGGGCACACCGCAGCCGCGCCCGGCCGGACCGGCTGATCTCGTTGCTGATCTTCGTCTATGCGATGGTCAGCCTGCTCAGCATCGCGCTCTGGGCGTTGGCCGACACGGCGGGCAAGATTCGCGGGCTTTATGCGCTCGATGCGGCGATCTCGCTGTTCGGCCTCGCGCCGGGCCTGGCGATCATCGGTTTCATCCGCCGCCACGCGCGATGAGAGCCGCCGGCCCTGCTGCATTGCGGCACGCCGCCGGCTATGCTACCGCCCGCCGGCTTCCCAGCGGGACCACTGACCCTCATGTCGATTGACAAGGCCTTGGTGCCAGCGCCTGACGGCGCCGTCCCCCCGGCCCATCCCAAGCAGACCACGCCGCGCCTGGCGCTCGGCGCGCTCGGCATCGTCTTCGGGGATATCGGCACCAGCCCCCTCTATGCCTTCAAGGAAACCTTCGTCGGCCATCACCCGATCGCCGTCGACGCGCCGCATATCTACGGCGTCGTCTCGCTGATCTTCTGGTCGATCATGCTCGTCGTCACGGTCAAATATGTCACCGTCATCATGCGTGCCGACAATCGCGGCGAAGGCGGCAGCCTGGCGCTGCTGGCGCTGATCTCGCGGCTGTCCCCGGGCAGCCGCCGCTCGCGCTACCTGGCGCTGCTCGGCGTCATGGCCACCGCGCTGTTCTTCGGCGACGCCATGATTACCCCGGCGATGACCGTGATGTCGGCCGTCGAGGGCCTTACCGTCGTCCAGCGCGGCCTGTCGCCCTTGGTGGTGCCGATCGCCATCATCATCCTGATCGGCCTGTTCCTCTTCCAGAGCCGCGGCACGGCGCGGGTCGGCGCGCTGTTTGGCCCGATCATGATGTTCTATTTCGCCACGCTGGCAGTGCTCGGCGTCGTCAACGCCATCAACCGTCCGGATATATTGCTCTCCCTCAATCCCTATTGGGCCGGCGTCTTCCTCGTCTCAGATCCCGGCCTTGCCTTCCTCGCCCTCGGCTCGATCGTCCTTGCCGTCACCGGCGCCGAGGCGCTCTATGCCGACATGGGCCATTTCGGCCGCCGACCGATCAGCATCTCCTGGATGTGGATCGTGCTGCCGGCGCTGATGCTCAACTATCTCGGCCAGGGCGCGCTGCTGCTGGACAATCCCGGCTCGGCCGAAAACCCCTTCTTCCTGATGGCGCCGGAATGGGCGCGTCTGCCGCTGGTCCTGCTCGCCACGCTGGCCGCCATCATCGCCAGCCAGGCGGTGATCTCCGGCACCTTCTCGGTCACCCGCCAGGCCATCCAGCTCGGCTTCCTGCCCCGTCTGCGCATCACCCACACCAGCGCCGCCGCCGAGGGCCAGGTCTATATCCCGATCGTCAACTGGACCCTGCTGACGCTCGTCGTCCTGCTCGTGCTCGGCTTCCGCTCCTCGTCCAACCTCGCCGCCGCCTATGGCATCGCCGTCACCGGCACGATGCTGATCGACACGCTGCTCGTCGCCGTGCCCATCCTCACCATCTGGAAATGGCCGCGCTGGTGGGCGCTTCCGCTGCTCGCCGCCTTCCTTGTCGTCGACATCACCTATTTCGCCTCCAACCTCACCAAGGTGCCCGATGGCGGGTGGTTCCCGCTGGTCATCGGCCTCATCGGCTTCACCTGCCTCACCACCTGGGCCCGCGGCCGCCAGCTGATGCAGGAGCGGCTGCGGGAAAGCGCCATGCCGATCGAGGTGTTCATCAAGTCCGCCGCCTCGGCCGCCACCCGCGTCTCCGGCACCGCTGTGTTCATGACCTCGTCGCCCACCGGCGTGCCGCCAGCGCTCCTCCACAACCTCAAGCACAACAAGGTGCTGCACGAGCGGATCATGATCCTCACCGTCGTCATCGACGAAGTGCCCTATGTCTCGCAGGAAGACCGGATCGGCACGCTCGAACTCGGCCAGGATTTCTACCGGATCATCATCCGCTACGGCTTCATGCAGAAGGTCGATATCCCCCGCGTCCTCAAACGCATCGAAAACTGCGGCCCCCAGCTCAAGATGATGGAAACCAGCTTCTTCCTGTCGCGCCAGACCCTGCTCGCCTCCAGCCGCCCCGGCATGGCGCTGTGGCGCGAAGCGCTGTTCGCCTGGATGATGCGCAATGCCGAAAGCGCGATGGACTTCTTCAAGCTGCCCACCAATCGCGTCGTCGAGCTCGGGTCGCAGGTAGAGATATAGAAGGGGCCTCCGGCGGCCGGGGGCTTGCCCCCCGGACCCCATGAACGGGCTTTCGCTGACCTTCGATGGTTCGGACCCGGCCCCACCTTGGGGTCTGGGGCCTGCGGCCCCAGCCGCCG
>NZ_JBIMKZ010000059.1:0-695 GCF_051860865.1 Polymorphobacter sp.
GACGAGGGCAGTAAGCGCGCCGATCAGGATGAGCGTTTCGGGCGTGAAGCGCTCGGCCCAGCGGGTGAGGAAGACGAGAAAGCCGACTTCGGCGATGACGCCGATCGACCAGAGGTTGCCGGCCAGCGATGCCGGGATCTGCTGGTCGTTGGTCCAGATCAGCGTGCCGGCGACATAGAAATAGCTGTGGGTGGACTGGATGAGGCCGAGCGCGGCCACCAGCAGCGCGAAGCGCCGGTCGCGCATCAGGCCGATGCCGGCGGCGAGACGGGCGGCGAACGGCGCCTGCCCCTGGCCGGCCGCAGGCTCGCGCGGCATCCATAAGGCGGCGAGGATGAGCATTATCGATACGCCGAGCAGCCATGCCCAGACCGCCCAGGGGCCGAAGCCGCCGACCAGCGCGCCGACCGAGGACGAGCCGATAACGAATGCCAGCGACGCCAGCCCCCGCGCCACGCCGTAGCGCGGCCAGCCGGTGCGTGTCAGCCGCAGCAGCGTGGCTTCCACCACCGGCACCAGCCCCCAGAAGGCGACGTCCATGACCAGGATCACGCCGAAGACGGCGACGAAGCTGCGGACGAACCACAATGCCCCGAAGCCTAAAGTCAGGATTGCGGCGAACAGGAACAGCGGCGCCCGCCGGTCGGCCCGGCCATCGGCCCAGGCGGCGGTCAGCGGTCCGGCGATGACGCGGG
>NZ_JBIMKZ010000059.1:705-20004 GCF_051860865.1 Polymorphobacter sp.
GCACCAGGCCGATCTGCGAGCCGGTGAAGCCTTGCGCCTTTTCAAGCCAGAGCGGCAGGAATGGGACCAGGCAGCCGAAGCCGGCAAAGAACAGGCAGCCGAGCACCGTCGCACGCAACGCCGGAGGCGCGAAAAGGACGGGCACCGCGGCGGGCATGGCGCACCATGCCGTGCCGCCGCGCGGCTGTCATCGGCCGTTTATGCGCTCAGCGAGCCTTCAGCCGCGCCGCATAGGATTTGCGGAACTTGGCGAGCTTGGGGGCGATGACGGCGGCGCAATAGCCGTTGCGCGTGCCGTTCCGCTCGAAATAGCCCTGGTGATAGGCCTCGGCTGGATACCAGCGCGAATCGGGCTCGATGCTGGTGACGATCGGCGCATCCCAAAGCGCCTGGGCGCGGGCGATGGCAACACGCGCTTCCTCGGCTTCCGCCTCGCTGGCAGGGAAGAGTGCCGACCGATACTGGGTGCCGGTGTCGGCGCCCTGGCGGTTGAGAGTGGTCGGATCATGGGTAGCGAAGAAGATATCGAGCAGGTCGCCATAGCCGATGACGGCCGGGTCATAGGTGATGCGCACCGCCTCGGCATGGCCGGTGGTGCCGCTGCACACCGCCTCGTAGCTCGGGTCTACGATCTGGCCGCCGATGTAACCCGATTCGACATGATGAATGCCCTGGACGGCATCGAACACCGCCTCGGTGCACCAGAAACAGCCGCCGGCCAGCGTGGCAACCGCAGTCTCGGGCGCAGTCTCGGGCGCAGTAGTCATCATGGTCTCCTCAGGCAACAGCACTGATCGCTAGGTAGGGACGGGCGCCGCGGGGGAAAAGGGGGCGTGCATGAACGTCGCAGTCACCGGTTACGCAAAGAATTGTCATTCCTGTGGCCCGCCCGACACAGTCGGACTCGCGCTCCCGGCTGTCCAATGTTATCCACAGGACAGCGACTCGGGGGGAGTCGGCAACTTCGTGTGTTTGCTGGTGTGTCACCCCTCATATTGTAACAACGAGAACATATGGGTTGTGCGATGAATCCCTATGATGCCACGATGCGCAATGCAGCCGCCCGGATCGGCGTGTGGCTTTATGGCATGGCGCGTTTGTATCGACGGCCCTTGATGATCATGGCGCTGGCTAGCGCGACTATGGTCGCCAGCGTCAGCGCGACATCGCATCAGGCGCCAGTCGCACCGGACATCCAGCCGACCAACTGACCCTCATGCTTTTCAGCGCCTTGCATCGCTGTTAATCGGAGTCAGCTTCCGCTCTGACAAAGGATGGCCATGGCGCAGCCCGATACCGCGGCCGACGATTCGTCGGTCGCGCGCCAGACCACCACCACGCCGGCCGACATGCCCCCCGTCGGCGGGGCCTATGCCCGCTATGTCCTGTTCGTGCTGGTCGTCGTCTATGCGATGAACTTCATCGATCGCCAGATCCTGGCCATCCTCGCCGAGGACATCAAGCGCGACCTCGGCCTGTCGGACAGCGATCTCGGCTTTCTCTATGGCACCGCCTTTGCGGTGTTCTACGCGATGTTCGGCATCCCGCTGGGCCGGCTGGCCGACAACTGGGTCCGCGTCAGGCTGTTGTCGCTGGGGCTGTTCGTCTGGTCCGGCATGACCGCCCTGTCCGGACTTTCCACCAATTTCCTCCAGCTGAGCGCCGCGCGTGTCGGCGTCGGCATCGGCGAGGCCTCTGCCGGCCCGGCCGCCTATTCGATGCTGTCAGACTGGTTCCCCAAGGGCCAGCGCGCCACCGCCTTGGCAATCTATTCCTCCGGCCTCTACCTCGGCGGCGGCGTTTCGTTTTTCATCGGCGCCGTCGTGGTCAAGGCCTGGAATGCCACCTGGCCGGTCGGAGGGCCGCTCGGGCTCGTTGGCTGGCAGGCCGCTTTCCTCGCTGTCGGTATTCCCGGCCTGCTGCTGGCGCTGCTCGTCGCGACGCTCAAGGAGCCGATCCGCGGCCAAGCCGAGGGCCTGCCGCCACCGCCGCCGGTGCACGGCATCGGCCGCAAGCTCTGGACCGACCTGTCCAGCGTCATCCCCCCGCTGACGTTCTTCCACCTGGCCGCGCTCGGCGGCCGCGTGTTGGCGACCAACATCGCCGTGGCGGCAGGCTTTGTCGCGCTGGCCTGGCTTCTGATCACGCTGACCGGCGACACCCCGCAATGGGTGGCGCTCGGCCTCGGCGGCTATGCCATCGCGAGCTGGGCGCAGTCGCTGCGGGCACACGACCCCCCGGCGTTCGCGCTGATCTGGGGCACGCCGACCTTCCTGCTGACGATCATGGCCTTCGGCACCATGTCGTTCGTCGGCTATTCGGTCGGCTTCTGGGTGGTGCCCTATGCCATCCGCACCTTCGTGGTGCCGATGACCGCGGCGGGCGGCGACCTGCCCTGGTACGCAACCACCCAGGCGGTGGCGCTGATCGTCGGCGGCTGGGCCGCGGCCGGCGGCTTTCTCGGCACCATCGGCGGCGGATTCCTGGCGGACTGGGCGAAGAAACGGCACCCGAGCGGCCGCATTGCCGTCGCCTCGCTGGCAACCCTGGTGCCGGCACCGTTCATGGCCGCGATGTTCACCACCGACAGCCTGCTCGCGTTCCTGCTGCTCAACATCCCGCTGGCGTTCGGCAGCGTATGGCTCGGCATCGCCGGCGCCACGGTCCAGGACCTCGTCATGCCGAGGATGCGCGGCGCGGCCTCCGCGACCCTGTTCCTCAGCACGACCCTGGTCGGGCTCGGGCTCGGTCCCTATTTCACCGGCTTCATCTCCAGGACCAGTGGCGATCTTGCCACCGGTGTGCTGGCGCTGCTGTTCATGGCGCCGGTGACATTGGCCTGCCTGTGGCTCGTCTATCGCAGTCTGCCGGCGGCCGAGGCCAGCCGGATCGCCCGGGCGCAGGCGGCCGGCGAAATCATCTGAAGAACACACCGCCACTGCCGTGTTTTTGGGCAGATGACCATCGGACGAGCAGCTATTACGGGCAATGCCGATAAACTGCCCGGCGGCTGCCCTTTACAATCATGCCGTGCGGTCTGGCATGGAACTTGCTATGATATTTCGAGAAGCTGTTGGCAGGCCTGTTATGGTAACAGCGCTTGCCTATGGCTACAGACCCGGCAAAAGGTAGGAGGCTCCTGCGCGTAGCCGCCCTTGTTCCGGGAGCCTGTATTCGGGGAGTGAACGGTGAAAAAGATCGAGGCGGTTATCAAGCCTTTCAAGCTGGACGAGGTGAAAGAGGCGCTGCACGATGTCGGCGTGTCCGGTATCACCGTGACAGAAGCCAAAGGCTTCGGCCGGCAGAAGGGCCATACCGAACTCTATCGCGGCGCCGAATATGTCGTCGATTTCCTGCCGAAGGTGCGGCTCGAAGTGGTGGTCGATGACGACCAGGCAGAGCGCGTCATCGAGGCGATTGCCAATGCCGCCCGGACCGGCCGGATCGGCGACGGCAAGATTTTTGTATCCGCGATCGAAAGTGCTATCCGCATTCGCACGGGCGAACGCGACTCGGACGCGCTTTGAGATCGGGAGCAGACCGGCAGGCATCATTCCTGCAGGCTGGTATTGAGTAGCAACCATCAGTTTCAACCTCTGACCAACAGGGAATTTAAGAGAAATGGCGACGACCCCATCCGATGTGCTGAAGCAGATCAAGGACCAGGAGATCGAGTGGGTCGATCTCCGCTTCACCGATCCCAAGGGCAAGTGGCAGCACCTGACCATGGTTGCGGGCGTGATCGACGAAGACATGCTCACCGATGGCTTCATGTTCGACGGTTCGTCGATCGCCGGCTGGAAGGCGATCAACGAGAGCGACATGATCCTCATGCCCGATCTCGACGCGATCTATATCGATCCGTTCTCGGCCACCCCGATGATGATCCTGATCTGCGACATCGTCGAGCCGTCGACCGGCCAGCTCTATGGCCGCGATCCGCGCTCGACCGCCAAGCGCGGCGAGGCCTATCTGAAGGCCAGCGGCATCGGCGACACCGTCTACATCGGGCCGGAAGCCGAATTCTTCGTGTTCGACGATGTCCGCTTCGGGCTCGGCTATAACGAAGGCTTCTTCCACCTCGATGACATCGAGCTGCCGACCAATTCCGGCAAGGAATATGAAGGCGGCAACATGGGCCACCGGCCGCGTGCCAAGGGCGGCTATTTCCCGGTTGCCCCGGTCGACTCCGCCGTCGACCTGCGCGGCGAAATGGTCTCGACAATGATCGAGATGGGCCTGCCCTGCGACAAGCATCACCATGAAGTCGCCAGCGCCCAGCACGAGCTCGGCCTGACCTTCGGCACCATGGTCACCACCGCCGACCGGATGCAGGTTTACAAGTACGTCGTGCACCAGGTCGCCCATGCCTATGGCAAGACCGCGACCTTCATGCCCAAGCCGATCAAGGACGACAATGGCTCGGGCATGCACACCCATCTGTCGATCTGGGACGGCAAGAAGCCGCTGTTCGCCGGGGACGGCTATGCCGGCCTGTCGGAAATGGCGCTGTACTTCATCGGCGGCATCATCAAGCACGCCAAGGCGTGCAACGCCTTCACCAACCCGTCGACCAACAGCTACAAGCGGCTGGTCCCGGGCTTCGAAGCCCCTGTGCTGCTCGCCTATTCGAGCCGCAACCGCTCGGCCTCGTGCCGGATCCCCTATGGGACCGGTGCCAAGTCGAAGCGCGTCGAAGTGCGCTTCCCCGATGCGATGGCCAACCCCTATCTGTGCTACACGGCACTGCTTATGGCCGGCCTCGATGGCATCGAGAACAAAATCCACCCGGGTGCCCCGATGGACAAGAATCTCTATGATCTGCCGCCGCGCGAACTGAAGAAGGTGCCGACGGTCTGCGCCTCGCTGCGTGAAGCCCTGGGCGCCCTCGACAAGAATCGCGCCGTGTTCACCAAGGGCGGCGTGTTCACCGATGACCAGATCGACGCCTATATCGAGCTGAAGATGGAAGACGTCCAGCGCTGGGAAATGACCCCCTCGCCGGTCGAATTCGACATGTACTATAGCGCCTGATCGCCCCTTCGGCATCGGCATGACGAAAGCCGCAGGCCTCGCCTGCGGCTTTTTTCATGCGTTTTTATTGCGTTGCATCATAAAATATCATCGCGGCCCCTCGGCGTTCCACATATGTGAAATTGGCGGAAACCCAAGAAAAAAGGGCCGGCGCATAGCACCGGCCCTATAGTTTATCCTTGGGGAGGATTGCCAATATGGCCTGATTATGTTGCACCGCAGCAGCCGACATTGCAACGCAAAAATGAACTGGTTTTCATCTTTTTTTATGAACGGCCCCGCCACACCGGCTGTTCGCCGCTTGTTCACGCGCCCGCACGCGCTAGAAGAAGATGATGAGTGACCTGTTCGCCGCCACTGCCTCCAGCGCCGATTATGATGCCAGCCATATCGAGGTTCTCGAAGGGCTGGAGCCGGTGCGCCGGCGGCCAGGCATGTACATTGGCGGCACCGACGAGCGGGCGCTGCATCATCTCGCCGCCGAGGTGCTGGACAATGCCATGGACGAAGCCGTCGCCGGCCATGCCAGCCGGATCGAGGTGACGCTGGAGGCCGATGGCGCGTTGACCATCACCGACAATGGCCGCGGCATCCCGATCGATCCGCATCCGCGCTTTCCCGACAAGTCGGCGCTCGAAGTCATCCTGACCATGCTGCATTCGGGCGGCAAGTTCGGCGGCAAGGCCTATGCGACCTCGGGCGGGCTGCACGGCGTCGGCATTTCGGTGGTCAACGCCCTGTCCGAGGCGCTGACCGTCGAGGTGGCGCGCGGCCGCGAGCTTTATCGCCAGCAGTTCAGCCGCGGCGCGCCGCTCGGCGGCCTCGAACGGCTGGGTGCGGTGGCCAACCGGCGCGGCACGCTGGTCCGCTTCACCCCCGATCCGCAGATTTTCGGCGACACGGCGCGCTTCAAGCCGGCGCGGCTGTACCGGCTGGCGCGGTCCAAGGCCTATCTGTTCGGCGGCGTCGAAATCCGCTGGAAGACGGCCGTCTCCGACGGCGACACGCCGGAAACCGCCACGTTCCATTTCCCCGGTGGCCTCGCCGATCATCTGAAGGAGCGGCTCGAAGGCCGCGACATGGTCACCCCCGACGCCTTTGCCGGCCGCGCCGACCTGGCGGAGAACAAGGGGGCTGTCGAATGGGCCTGCGCCTGGCCGCTCTATGGCGAGGGATCGGCCAGCTTCTACTGCAACACCATCCCCACCCCAGAGGGCGGCACCCATGAAGCCGGGCTGCGCGCCGCGCTGTTGCGCGGGCTGCGCAATTTCGCCACGCTGACCGGCAACAAGAAGGCCGCTGAACTGTCCGGTGAGGATGTGTTCTCCGGCGCAGAGATCATGCTGTCGCTGTTCATTCGCGATCCGCAGTTCCAGAGCCAGACCAAGGACCGGCTGACCTCGCCCGATGCCGCCCGGCTGGTCGAGAACGCCGTGCGCGATCATTTCGACCATTGGCTGACGGGATCGGGGGAGCGGGGCCGGGCGCTGCTCGGTTTCGTGCTCGACCGGATGGAAGATCGGCTGCGACGGCGCGCCGAATCGCAGATCAAGCGCAAGACCGCCACCAGCAAGCGCAACCTCCGCCTGCCCGGCAAACTCACCGACTGCGCGCGCGACGACGCCGTGGGCACCGAACTGTTCATCGTCGAAGGCGATTCGGCCGGCGGCTCGGCCAAACAGGCACGGGACCGGCTGACCCAGGCGATCCTGCCGATCCGCGGAAAGATCCTCAATGTCGCCAGCGCCAATGCCGCCAAGATCAGCGCCAACAGCGAAGTAGCCGACCTGATCCAGGCGCTCGGCTGCGGCACCCGCGACCGCTACCAGCCCGACGCCCTGCGCTACGAGCGGATCGTCATCATGACCGACGCCGATGTCGACGGCGCCCATATCGCCACGCTGCTGATGACCTTCTTCTTCCGCGAGATGCCCGGCCTGGTCCGCGATGGCCGGCTGTTCCTGGCGCAGCCGCCGCTCTATCGGCTGGCGGCCGGCGGCACCGTCGCCTATGCCCGGGACGACGCCCACCGCGAGGAACTGATGCGCACCAGCTTTGCCGGCCGCACCAAGATCGAGGTGAGCAGGTTCAAGGGGTTGGGCGAGATGGCACCGGGGCAGCTGAAGGAAACGACGATGGACCCGGCGAAGCGCACGCTGCTGCGCGTGCGCCTGCCCGAGGACGGGATCGGCCGTGCCGATGTCTCCGATCTGGTCGAGCGGCTGATGGGCCGCAATCCCGAGCATCGCTTCGCCTTCATCCAGGCCCGCGCCGAGAAAGTGGACGCGGAAGCCCTCGATGCCTGAGGCCATTTCGTCCTATCGCTGGGGTACGGTGCTGCCGGTCATCGGGCTGTGCCTGCTGGCCTGGACCTTCTCCAGCTTCGACCAGTCGTTGTTCGGCTATGCCATTCCCGGCATCATGGGCGAGTTCGGCGTCGGCCTGCCGACGATCAGCCTGATCATGGCGATGGGCTTCGTCTCGGCCGCCCCGGCGGCGCTGATCCTCGGCGTGATGGCCGACCGGATCGGCCGCCGCAAGACGCTGGCCTTCTGCGTCGGCGTCTCCTCGCTGCTGGTCGGCCTGCACGCGGTGGCGACCGACCTGACGACGATCGGCATCCTGCGCGTGCTGGGCTTCGCCATCTCGGCCGGCGTGTCGCCGATCGTCACCACCTATGCCGCGGAGAGTTCGCCGGCACGTTGGCGCGGCGTCATCATCGGGGGGCTCCAATGCGGGTTTCCGCTCGGCTGGTTCTTCGCCTCGCTGTCGACCGCGCCGCTGATCGAGGCCTATGGCTGGCGCGCGCCCTTTTATGTGGCGTTCGCCGTGGTGCCGCTGTCGCTGATCTTCCTGAAGCTGCTCCCCGAGAGCAAGCTGTTTCGCGCCGCCGGTGCCGGCCACACGCCGCCGTTCCGCGCCAATTTCGCCGAACTGATGCAGGCGCCGTACCGCAAGCGCATCATCCTGATCACATTGATCTATTTCTGCTTCGGCTCCTCCTATGCCGGCAGTGCCTATTATTTCCCGACCTTCCTCAACGAGCTGCGCGGCTATTCCCCGGCCGAGGCCGCCTCGGTTGTCGGGCTGGCCTATGGCATCGGGCTGGTCGGCTATTTTGCCTCCTCCTTCACCGGCGAGTTCGTGCTGACGCGGCGGATCACGCTGACAATCTGGACCTGGATCGGCACGGCCGCCTTTGCCGGCTTCGTCTGGCTGCCGGAAACCCGGACCGAGAACATCCTCTGGTTCTCCGGCCTGGCAATGTTCGGCTATGGCTCGATGCCGCTGATCCAGACGATCAAGACCGAGATGTTCCCGACCCGGTTGCGCGCCACCGCGGCGGCGATCACCGCCGGCGTCGGCCTCAACATCGGCTATGCCGGCGCCCCTGTGCTGGTGGCGCAAGTGGTGCAGACCACCGGCTGGCAGATGGCCTTTTCGATGACCGTCATCCCGGCGATGTTCATGTGCGGCTTTCTCAGCCTGTTCCTGGACAATCTGGCCTCAGGCGCCGAGCTGGACTGACCCTCAGTTGTGCGGCCGCGTATAATAGGCCGCGTCCATTTCGCTGGTTGGAATGGCTGAATCGATAATGACATGCACCAGCAGCGGCCCCTGCCCGGCCGGCCGCGCCGCCAGATACTCCTCGAGCGCCGCGCCGCTCGTGACGCGCACCGCCTCGATGCCATAGGCCGTGGCAATCGCGACAAGGTCCGGCGTCGTCTGGTCGGCAATCGTCGACTGGACCCCGGCGATCTGGAACAGCCGGCGTTCGGCGCCCAGCCCATTGTCGTCCATGACGAACAGCACCACCGGCAGCTTCTCGTCCGCCAGCGTCGCCAGCGCGTTGGTGGACGCCATCATCCCGCCGTCCCCGACAAAACAGGCCGCGACCGCCTCCGGCCGCCCCATCGCCGCCCCCATCGCCACCGCCAGCCCACAGCCGACACGGCCGAGCTGCCAGGGAAAGACGATATCGGCCGGGCTGTCGACCGACAGATGCGCCGCCGGCACCGCCATGAACAGACCGATATCGGTGGTCAGGATACGCGGGCGCGGCAGCAGCCGGTCGGCAACCTCGACGATCCGGCGCGGGTTGGCCGCGCCTGGCGCCTCCGCCATGTCCAGCCCCTCCCAGCGGTCGATCCCGGCAATCCGTCCCGCCACGGCGCCATCGCGCCAGCCGGGCCGGTCAATCCGGCCAAGCCGGCTGACAAGCGCCTCACACACCAGCCGGGCATCACCGAGCACCGCAACATCAGGCTGCCGATAGTCGCCAATCGCCGCCGGACTGACATCCACATGCACGACCTTGACGCCACGATAGAGCAGCCCATGGCCGAAGGTATAATCATTGAGCGAGGCACCCAGCGCGACCACCAGATCCGCCTCGTTCAAGATGCGCGCCGCACCGGCGGCCGAAAAGCCCCCGCTCAGCCCCACGCAATAGGGATCATCGTCGAGCCAGTCCTTGGTCAGCAGCGTCGTCGCCAGCAGCCCGCCCGCCGCCTCGGCCAGCGCCCGCGCCGCCGCCTTGCCATCG
Source organism: Polymorphobacter sp. (assembly GCF_051860865.1). Lineage (GTDB taxonomy): Bacteria > Pseudomonadota > Alphaproteobacteria > Sphingomonadales > Sphingomonadaceae > Sandarakinorhabdus. The sequence goes on from NZ_JBIMKZ010000059.1 coordinate 10,286, forward strand.
GCAAGATACACCCCGCGCCCGACCAGGATCAGCGGCCGCGCCGCCGCTTCGACCAACCCGGCCAGCGTCTCGATATCGGCGGCCTCTGGCGCCAGCGGCGGCGCGGCACGCACAGGCGCCGGCTGATATTGCCAGCCCTCCGGCATCGCCTCGCGCCCACCCAGGTAATGGAGCGCGATCGGACCATGCCCGTGGCGGAGATGGCGAAAGCAGGTACCGATGTCCCGGGCAAGCGTGGCGGGCGAGCCACTGTCCTGCACCATGCCGATCGTCGCCTGCAGCAGCGGCAGCTGCTCATAGCTCATGTTGTTGTGCGGGTCGGCCCCATGCGCCCCGCCGACAATGGCCAGCAGCTTCGACCCCGACATCCGCGCGGCAAGAAACGTCGCCGATGCATTGGCCAGCCCCGGCCCGAAGCAGATGATCGCCACGCCGATGCGCCCCGTCGCACGCGAATAGCCATCGGCCATGCCGACCGCCACTTCCTCGTGCCGGGCGGGCACGAAGCGGATACCGTGCCGGTCGGCAAGCTCGCGGCTGAGATCGAGGACACCGTTGCCGAGCATGCCGAAAACCGTGTCGACGCCCTCGGCGGCGAGCGCAGCGGCCAGGGCTTCATAGCTTTTCATGGTCGGGTCCCCGAAACAGAAAGGGCCGGCCCCGAAGGACCGGCCCGATCAGGATTGAACGATCAGAAGCGGTAGCGCGCCTCCACGCCGACCTGGCGGGTAAAGGCCTGGGTCAGCACGTTGATGTGCGGGAACACCACCACGGCCTCGGTCGCATATTTCTTGTTGAACAGGTTGCGGGCCCAGGCACTGACCTCGAACCGCTCGGTGCCGACGCCGAGACGGACATTGACCAGGTCGATGGCGTCACGATCGGTGTTCGGCGTGTTCTGGATGTCGAACCACATCGAGCCGCTGCGCGTCCATTCGGCACGCGCATTAACCGTCAGCGTATCGGTCACCGGCTGCGCCAGCTGGCCACCAAGCACCGAGTTGTACTTGGCGGTGTTGGGCATCCGGTTGCCGACAAGCCGCGGATCGGCGAGGAAGCGGGTGATCTTGCTGTCGACATAGCCATAGCCGCCGAACAGCGTGAACGTGTCCGTCAGCCGCGCCTGCACGTCGAATTCGAAGCCCTTGATGCGCGAGGCATCGACGCTGTCGATCGAGGCGATCGAGGCGTTGGGATCGAACCGGTACTGCTGGGTATTGCTCAGGTCGGTGATGAAGCCGGCAATGGTGAAGCTCAGGCGACGGTCGAACAGCTCGCCCTTCATGCCGATTTCATAGTTGGTGGCGACTTCCTTGTCGAAGCTGTCCTGGCTGAACACCGAGGCTTCGGCCTGGGCGCGGGCCTGCTCGGGCGTGGTGCCGGGCACCGCCAGGAACACCGGGATCTTCGAACGGACGATGATCTCGCGGCTGCCGATGTCGTTATAGCCGCCGGTCTTGAAGCCCTTGCCCCAGCTCGCATAGACCGAGCCGAAATTGTCGATCTTGTAGGTGATGTTGACCTTCGGGCTGAACTGCCGGAACACCCGGCTGCGCCCGTCGGTGCACTCGGCCAGGCTCAGGCCAAGAATACGCACACACTGGTTGAACGACTGGCCGCTGAACGGGCTGATCGCGTCGGTGCCCTGCGAAGTGGTGTAACGCTGCTCGATATCATAGCGGCCCGCCAGGCCGATCTCGAGCTGGTCGGTGACGTCATACTGGATGTTGGCGAAGGGGGCGATGTTATGGCCGCCCTTGTCGTTGATCGTATAGACGCGCGACGCATAGGGGGAGTCGACACCATAGAGCTGGCTCGGCTCCAGCGGCACCGCGCCGCCGCCGATCAGCGTCCGCTGGCCGCCGACAATGCCGTTATAGCCCAGCAGCGTCTGCCCGGCCGGAATACGGCCGTTCAGCGCGACGTTGCGGAAACGCCGCCATTCGGTCCACAGGAATTCGGCGCCGACCTGCCACTTGAACGCGCCGTCGCTGTTCGAGCTCAGGCGAAGCTCCTGGTCGAACTGCCAGAATTCGTCATCATTGTTCTGGGTCTGGTCGCCGAAGATGCCGGCCCAGGCGCCGAAGTTGGTGCTGGCATCGGCGGCATTGCCATAGGGCAGATTCTTGCCGCCCGACTTCTGATGGACATTGGCCCAGGAGGTGACCGAGGTCAGCGTGGCCCCGCCGAAATCATAGTCGATTTTCACCGCGGTGCTGAAGATGTTCTGGCGCAGGCTCGACACCACGTCGGAGACGATCGGGATGTCGACATTGTTGGTGTCGACTTCGGTGATCGGCACGCCGCCGACGACGGTGCCATTGGGGGTCAGCGGGTGGCGGGCGATCTGCGGTAGATAGGCATAGGTGCCGCCCTTGGCGTTCTGGAGGTTGACGCGGAAATCGACGCTAAGCTCCGGCGTCGGCGTGTAGATGGCGCGGAACCGGCCGATATATTCGCGGTAGCGCTGCGGCTTCTCCCCGGTGTTGATATTGGTGAACGGGCCGTCGGTATCATTGGCGGCAAGGGTAGCGCGAACCTTCAGCACCCCCGGCACGATCGCCCCGCCGAAGGAGACGCTGCCGTTCATGCTGTTGAAATTGCCATAGCCGCCGCGCACTTCGCCCGACCAGTCATCGGTCAGGTCCTTGGTCTTGATGACGATGACGCCGGCCGAGGCGTTGCGGCCATAAAAGGCCCCCTGCGGGCCCCGCAGCACTTCGATCTGCTCGATATCGACCAGTTCCTGAACGAATTCGGACGGCTGCGATAGCGGCACGCCATCGACGATGATGCGCACCGACGGCTCGGCGTTGCGGACCGAGGTCTGGCCGCGGATGTTGACGAAGAAATCGGTGCGGTTGATCGACTGGTTGAAGCTGACGTTAGGGGTCAACTGCAGGAAGTCCGACGGCCGCTGGATGCCGGCCTGCTGGATCTGCTCGGCGCCGAACACCGAAACCGCCACCGGCACCTCGATCAGCCGCTGGTCGCGCTTGAGGCCGGTAACGATGATCTCGTCGGCATCACGCGCGGCCGGCGCGGAATCGACGGCAGCAGTTTGGGCCTGTTCCGCTTCAGCAGCGTGCGCGAAGCTGGAGACAAGCAGTGCAGCGAGCGCAGATGTGCGCAAAAATACGGAAGTCGTATTCATATGTATTCTCCCTGTTGACGAATAACCCGAACGTATTTTATCTTTATTATTCTTGGCTTAGGCTGCTTACACGGGTCCATAGCGCGCTGGCAATCTCCTCCGGCACAAGATCGGTCTGATAATTCACACCGCCCGAGAGCAGCACCGGCAGGGCATCTTGCCGCATCGCCTGCGCCCGCTCGAAATAGGGATGCAGCACGTCGTCCGGGGCGCTCATGATAAGCAGCGGCGCCTGGACACGCTGAAAGGCGGCGGCAAAATCATAATCCCACACCGCGCCATAGGTCCAGGACCGGGTCCGCCACGAGCGCAGCATCGCGCTCATCTCGCGGTTGGCCAGATCGGGCGAATCCGCCCCCGCCCAGCGGACATAGTTCCACGTATCCTGCAGATAGGCGCCGCTGGCCTCGGGCCGGAACGGCGTGCCGAAGCGCGTGCCATGGTCGGCGCGCTCCTCGGGCGTCAGCGGCAGCACGCCGATCAGCGTCAGCGACGCCGCGAGCGCCGGCCGCCGGTCGGCGAGCGCCAGCGCCACCACCGCACCGGTGTGATGGCCGACGAGATGGCAGCGCTGAATGCCCAGCGCCGCAATCGCATCGCCCAGCCAGTCGGCATAGCGCTCGATCGGCACCGGACCGGGCGGATCGAAGCTCTCGCCGAACCCCGGCGTCTCCAGCGCGATCAGCGGCGCCTTGCCGGCCAGCGCCCGCATCACCGGCAGCCACATCCGGTACGTGCTGACCGTCTTGTGGATGAAGACGATCGGCACGCCCTCGCCGGCCATCATCGCATAATGGATCTGCCCGTCCGGCAAATTTACATAGGCCTTGGTGTACCTCATGCGATCAGGACCCGACCTCGGCGATCACCTGCTGGTACCGCTCGATGGTGGCGCCCTCGGCCTGCTGTTCGCCGCGGGCACGCATCGCGTAGAGCACCCGGTCCAGATAATCCTGCCGCCATTGCTCGCGCGCGGCCTCCACGTCGGCCGTGGCGCGGTACGCCTCGATCTCGACCAGCGGCAGCACGCCGCGCTCGGCCAGGAGCCGCTCGCTGGTATCGCAGCGCTCGCGCAACACCGCCACTTCCTGGGTCAGCGCCATCAGCGTGGCGAGCAAATCATCGAGCTGCTCCGATTCGAGGAAGACCGGCCTTGTCCCCCGCGCCCGCGGCAGCGCGGTCATTTGACCGCGCCCATCAGCTGCCAGGTGCCGCGACCGGCATCGGCAACGCCCTCGCTGAACACCGTCTGGCCGTCATAGGCGCGCGAAAACTGCTGGAAGAAGGTCTGTGCGGGGTCGAAGCCGGCGCCGGCCATCAGCTCATGCGGATCCATCTTGCGGTAGGTCTCCCAGAACGGCTCATTGTTGTTCGGCCCGTCGAACAGCATCATGAAGCCGTTGAACGGCGTCAGGGACGACAGGAAGCACATCTCGACATGGGCGACGACCCCGCCCTTGCGGGCAACGCGGTGGCTTTCCTTGAGGATATTGCGGATGGCGCGGTTCGAGGTCTCGTGGAACAGGATGTGCGAAAGGACGATGTCGAAATACCCGTCCGGATAATCGAGCGCCTCGGCATTCATCTGGCGGAAGTGCACCGGCACCCCCATCGCCTCGGCGCGGGCATGGCCATAGCGCAGCATCGGCGCACCGACGTCGATGGCATGGATCTCGGCGCCGGGGAAGGTTTCGGCATAGGGCAAGGTCGAATGGCCGACCGAGCAGCCGAGATCGAGGATGCGCAGCGGCCGGCCCTCGACAGCGAGATCAGGGAAGCGCTCGGCGAGGAAACTGCTGATCAGCCGCCCCATCCGGTCGGTGCGCGGGCCGAGCCCGCCCATGCCATAAACATGGACGCCGCGGTCATAGAGCGCGCCGGCGGTCACATCGCCCTCGAAGCGTTCGGTCTGGTAGCCGCCGGGCATGCAATGAATATCGACGGCGCTGACATAGCGCGGGATCTCGAGGTCCGGATCGAGCGTCAGCGAGCCGATCGGATTGGCGATGCGGGCGCGCTCGGCCATCGCCTCGGCGTTGCGGCTGACCGGCTCCATCACCGAGTTCCACAGCAGTTCCTGCGCGGTCCGGTAGAGCGAGCCCCACATCCGGTACTGATATTCATTCTCCATCACGTCCTTCACCTCGTGCGGCGTGGCGGGCGGCCGGCCATGCGCCTTGATGAAGGCCGGCTCGACGCGGCGCTCGTAGACGGTCTGGATTTCCGGCACCATCTTGCGCGCCAGATGCAGCTTCAACGACTGGATGAACGCCTGCCGCGCGAGATCGTCGGCGGTGGCGGGCGGCAGTTGCGCATGGGCGAACTGGGTTTCCATGATCATGGTCTGGCTCCTCCTTCTTGCGCCCGGATGGCCTCTCCAAGCGCCTTGTCGGTAATGATGATAGCAGATCGACCCCAGGATAGCAGAATCACCGCCATCGGCATGAACACCGCCGCCGTGGCCGCCAGCGACAGATGGACCAGCGCTTCGTCCTTGAAGACATAATCGGTGAACAGCGCCACCGATGTCGGACCCAGCGCCAGCCCGAGCAGATTGATCACCGAAATATAGAAGGCGGACAGCTGGGCGCGCATCGTCGCCGGCGCCACCATCTGCACCGCAGCCGGCGCCGCGCCGAGCGGCATCGCCAGGAAGAAATAGGCCCCCGCCAGGCAGGCCAGCACCATCGCGCTGCTGGTCACAAAGGCCAGCCCGACGCACATTACCAGCAGCCCGACCCCGCACACCGCGCCGAGCCGCAGCGGCGCATCGATGATGCCGCGCCCGACCGCCCGGTCGATGACAAGGCCGCCGAGCATGCACCCCAGCCCGCTGGCGAACAGCGCCGACAGGCCGACCGAATAGCCGGCCTGCGGTGCCGTGAACCCATGGATGCGGATCAGGATCGACGGCGACCAGGCCGCCAGCGCGCTCGACATCAGGATGAAGCAGGAGAAGCCGACGCACAGGCTGGTGAAGGTGCGGGCATGGGCACGCACATAGGCGACCGTCAGCCGGAACGACACGACATTGCCGGCGACATGGCCGGTCCGCGCCGGCTCGCGGATCGTAAGCATCAGCGCGATACCGAAAATCCCCAGCCCGCCCAGCATGATGAACACCAGCTGCCAGCTGCTCAACTGCGCGCCGAGCAGTTGGACAGCGCCGAAACCCTCCGCCACCTCGATCAGTGCCCCGCCCAGAATCAGCGCCAGCCCCAGCCCCAGAAACGCGCCGAGCGTGTACAGGCTGGAGGCCAGCGACAGCTGGTGCCGGGGAAAGCTGTCGGCAATGATCGCATACGCCGCCGGGGACAGCGTCGCCTCGCCGACGCCCACCCCCATGCGCGCCAGGAACAGTTGCGGAAAGCTCCGCGCCAGCCCGCACGCCGCCGTCATCAGGCTCCACAGCCCAACGCCGACGATGATCAAATTGCGCCGATTGACGGTGTCGGCAATGCGGCCGATCGGAATCCCCAGCAATGTGTAGAACAGCGCAAAAGACAGTCCCTGCAGCAGGCTGATCTGCGTGTCGGACAGCAGCAGGTCCCGCTTCAGCGGCTCGACGAACAGGCTGATCACCTGCCGGTCGATGAACGAGATGATGTAGACGACCATCAGCACGAACACCGCATACCAGGAGCGCAGCGGCGCATTGGCCGCCCGCGCCAGCAGCGCCTGCGCGCCCCCCGGATTTGCAGGAGAATAGGCAGTCAAGCGTGTCCCCTCCTGACGCCACTGCGTCGAACCCCGATATTTACACCGAACAGCCCCCCCAGCCATTGACATCCATGCAGAACAAATGTGCATGGAAAGTCATGCTGAATTGGGATGATGTCCGGATATTCCTCGCCGTGGCCCGCGACGGCCGCTTCGTGTCGGCGGCGAAGCGCCTCGGCATCGACCATACCACGGTTGCCCGCCGGATCAGCGCCCTCGAAGCCTCGGTCGGCAGCCGCCTGCTCGACCGGTCGCCGCGCGGCGTCGCCCTGACGCTCGAAGGCCAGCGTCTGCTCGGCCACGCCCAGCGCGTCGAGGAGGAGATGCTGGCCGCCGCCGAGGATGTCGCCCATGCCGATGAGCGCCTGGCCGGCCCGGTCAGGCTCGCCACCCCGGCCGGCCTCGGCACCTATGTCATCGCCCCCCAGGTCCGCCGCTTCGTCGAGAATTATCCGGAAATCGAGCTCAGCCTGATCCCCGAATCCAAGGCTTTCAGCCTGGCCCAGCGCGAGGCCGATATCCTCGTCGGCCTGCACCGCCCCATGCACGGCAACCTCGTCTCCCAACGGCTCGCCGATTACTGGCTCGGCCTCTACGCCTCGCAGGACTATCTCGACCGCCACCCGCCGATCCACGCCGTCAGCGATCTCGCCGCCCATGATTTCGTCTGGTCGGTCAGTGATCTCGTCGATTTCAGCGAAATCAAGGTGCTCGACGCCATCGCCAAGGATTCGCACATCGCGCTCCGCAGCAGCTCGGTCCACGTCCAGCATACGGCGGTCGCCTCCGGGCTGGGCATCGGCCTGCTCCACGGCTTCGCCGCAACGCGCGACCCGCGGCTCGTCGCCGTGCTGCCCGAGCAGGTCAGCGAAATGCGCACCTATTGGCTGACCGTCCATGCCAATTACCGCAGCATGCCCCGCGTCCGCGCCGTCATCGATTTCCTCCACGGCCTGGTAAGCGAGGGCCGCCCGCATCTGATGCCCTAGACTTGCCGGCTGTCCACCCCGACGCTAGCACTAGGCCACAGCAAAAGGACAATGCATGGCCGCGCGAGACGCCAGCGCCTGGGAAACCCCGCCCCCGATTCCCCCGGAAGGGCTGGTCTCGGGCACGGTCTACACCGATCCCGCCATCTTCGCTGACGAGATGGAACGCATCTTCACACCCGGCTGGCGACTGGCCTGCCACGAAAGCGAACTGCCCGAGCCCTATGACTACCGGACGTTCGACCATGCCGGCCAGCCACTGTTCTGCATCCGGGACGGCGACGGCCAGATCCGCACCTTCATCAACGCCTGCTCGCACCGCGGCGCCCGGCTGCTGAGCGACCCCGCCGGCAATGCCCGCCGCATCACCTGCTTCTACCACCACTGGAGCTATGACGCGAAGGGCAGCTGCATCGCCGTCCCCCGCGCCGAAGGCTATGCCGCCAGCGGGCTCGACCGCAGCACCCTCGGGCTGCGCGAGATCCGCACCGAAATCCGCCTCGGCCTCGTTTTCATCACCATGGACAGCACCGCCGAAGCGCTCGACAAAAGCCTCGCCGGCGCGCTGGCCCCGTTCGAGCCGATCATGGGCGGCGGCAGCCTCGAAGCCATCCATTTCTCCCGCAGCCTGCTCAACTGCAACTGGAAAGCCTGGCAGGAAACCAACCTCGATCTCTACCACGAGAACATGCATGTCGTGCTCCGCAAGACCCAGCGCGACGCCATGCCGATGGCCGACCGCCACATCCGTATCTACGGCAACGGCCATGCCGGCTCGGGCAAGATGGTGGCGGCCTATGGCGGCTATCAGGGCTTCGCCGGACGCGGTAGCGACGTGCCGCCCCTGCCCGGCACCGACGCCGCCGATTTCCGCTTCTCGGTGCTGTTCCCATCGAGCGCGATCCTCTCGCGCGGCACGGTCATGCGCATCGACACGGTGATCCCGGTATCGCCCTCCCAGACCATCCTCGAAATGCGCGGCCTCGGCCTCAAAGGCGACACCGACGCCGACCGGCGCGTCCGCTACCGGCATTTCAACCAATATTGGGGACCAATGGGCCGCAACGTCCCCGAGGACATGTTCGCCGCCGAGGCCTGCGAGGCCAGCTTCCGCCACCAGGCCGCCCGCTACCAGATCATCGCTCGTGACGAAGGCCTGACCGGCCAGGACGACGCGCCACTCCGCAGCTTCTACGCCGAATGGGCGCGGCTGATGCACCGCGACGCCCATGCGCCGCACCCCGTGCCCGCATGACCATCGACCTGCCGGCCCGCACCGCCCTGCTGCTCGACAAGCGCGATTTCGATGCCTTCCTCCGCCTCTGCACCCCCGATTTCCAGTACAGGGTGCAGGTCTGGAGCCCGGAAATCCGCCGTCAGATGCTGTGGTTCGATCATGACCGCGCCGGCCTGAAAGCCCTGTTCGAGGCACTCCCCGAGCATGTCCTGCGCCCCGACCAGATGCTCCGCCACCTCGGCCAAAGCGTCATCGATCTGGACGGCGACAACGCCGCCCGCATCGACACCAGCCTGACCGTGTTCATGACCGGCCCCGACGGCCAGAGCCGGCTCTGGGCCGTCGGCCGCTATGAAGACCGCGCCGTGCGCCTCGACGGCCAATGGCACCTCGCCGAACGCACCACCCGCCTGCAAACCCGCGACCTCGGCATCGGCACCCACGTCCCGATCTAGGTCGCATCGACATCCAACCAAAGTGGCCTCCGGCGGTAAGAGAAAGTGCCTCCGGCGGCTGGGGCCGCAGGCCCCAGACCCCAATAATCCGGCCTTCGCAAGGCGACGGCAACCAGGCCCTGCGGGATCAACCCAATAATTGGGGTTTGGGGCCTGCGGCCGCC
>NZ_JBIMKZ010000060.1:0-18997 GCF_051860865.1 Polymorphobacter sp.
AGGGGCTGATCCTCGAGCATCAGGAAGTGCTAGACAGTGCACGGATCGAGGCGTTGCTCGCACCCCGAAATCGCGAGGCATGACGCGGGCTCTGGCTGATCCTGCGGCCGGCGCCGTCGAAATGAGCCGCTGGATGTGGGTGGCGCTTCCGGCGGCGACCGCGGGAATATACGCCGTTTGGGGCGGACTGATGAACATGATCGTGGCCCGCCAGATCGCCGAGCTGGTGCCCGATCCGCGCGCGTCCGCCAGCACGCTGGGCGGGGTGATGGCGGTGGGGGCATCGATTGCGCTGGTGGCCCAGCCGATCCTCGGCAGCCTGTCCGACCGCACGCCAGGTGGCCGGCTCGGCCGCCGCAACAGCTGGATCTTCTGGGGCGGGCTGGGGGCGGCGCTGGTGCTGGTGCTGCTCGCCTTCAACCACTCGGTTGCCGGCCTGGCGGCGCTCTTCGGTCTGGCGGTATTGGTGCTGAGCGGTGCCCATGCGGCGCTGAGCACAGTGCTGCCGGAGCGGGTGCCGCCCGCGCTGCAGGGCAAGATGTCCGGCCTTTGCGGCTCGATGACGATGCTGGGGGTGCTGCTGGGGGTCAGCATTGCCGGAATAAGCCCCAGCACACGAATCGGCTATCTGGCGCTAGCCGGGGTGCTGGCGGTGGTGGCGCCGCTGTTCGCGCTCACCACGCGCGACGAGTCGCGCGCTGTCGGGCCCGCGCCGGCGGGTGGCGCGCTGCGGGCGATGCTCGATAACCTGCCGGGGCTGCGCACGCACCCGGATTTCTGGTGGACCTTCGCCAGCCGGTTCAGTGTGCTGCTCGGCTACAACATCATCCTCGGGTTCAACCTGTTTCTGCTGCGCGATCATGTCGGCTTCGGCGGCGGCGACCTTGCGCTGGTGGCGCGCGAGGCGACCAAGGTGGTCACGGTGAACACGGTGATGCTGCTGATCTTCTCGCTGATCGGTGGCGTGCTCTGCGACGCGACCGGGCGCATTCGGCCGTTCATTATCGCCTCGGCGGTGCTGCTGGTACCGACGGCGATGCTGTTCTGGCTCGGTCGGTCGCTGCAGGGCTATTATGTCGCTCAGGCGCTGATGGGGGCGGTGTTCGGCATTTACATGGCGGTGGACGCGGTTTTGATCGCCCGCGTGCTGCCGAAGACCGGCAATGCGGCGCGTGACCTCGGCATCCTCAACGTCGCCAACTCCGGGCCGCAGGCAATCGCGCCGATGTTGGCCGGCGCGGTCGTGGCGATGACCGGCAACCTGGAACTTCTGTTCGCCATCATGGCGGTCATGGCGATGCTTTCGGCGGCTGCGGCTGCGGCGATCCGTTCGGTTCGGTAGTGCGCAATGCCAGCCGTGGCATATCGATACGGCCAAAGGATTGAACCAACCGACTTAATCCAGCAGTATGACATGGTCTGGTACGGGACGTCCCATGCCCGCTGCCATGCTCGATCTGTCGAGGATGCAAACGCCATAATCCCGTAAGGTCCCAGCAATAGCGGCCTCGATATCCGCGACAATGTACCATCCAACCGCCCCGGGTTTGCCCGAGGCCATCTCCTTGCGGACACAGGCGCAGTGTTGCTTGGCGCCGCCGTCCGCGTGTGAGCCGGCGGTAACCAGAACCGCCCATGTCACGGCTCAACCCGAAACCCCACGCCGGTTCGAGGGGCTGAAACATCAGTTTATGTTGAGGCCGAATTCGCGCGTAGCCGTTTGAGCCGAGCGTTCCCTCCTTAAGCGCCCGCAGCCGCTTCGCATCGGATACCTCCAGGCTGCCGAATTTGGCCTTCCAGGCGTAGCAGGTCGCGCTCGACATGCCGTGCCGCCGTCGCAGATCCTGCACCGACGCGCCTGCCTCAGCTTCCTCAAGGAAGCCGATGATCTGCTCTTATGTAAACCGTTTCCGCTTCATCTGTCCGCTTCTTCCTGGGGCGGACCCTACCTCCAACTGGAAGAAAAAACGGGGGTCACGTCACCCGAGACAAGGCAGCAGCACTGAACTTTCTGAAGCGGATGGCGCCTTTCCGGTTACCGGCGACGCGACGACCGCTAAGGCAATCAGTGGCATCATATTTGCGCGCAAAACTATTGCATGAACCCCCAGTGACACGGCGATTTTTCGCCGCTGTCCTCAATTGCTGTTGGTGCAACATCTCATGACATCTGAGGGCCGGGGGTATCGAAACAGCCGCGTGGGCAATGCAAATTTGACATAGCCGCGCGGTAAGTTGGCTACGATCATGCGACACGCAGGGCTTAGAGGGAGCATTTGATTGGATTTGCCAAACCATATGTGTTCGTTTGAACCAGTGGGCGTGCAACTGGCGGCTGAGACGGCAACTCTACCGCCAGTGCAGTTCAGTAGTTCAGTGCGGCCGTCACGCCGATCGTCCGGCGTTCGCCGGCGATGACGCCGTAGGAGGCGCCGCTGCCGCCGCCGGAGCTGGCGTAGGTGGTGGTGGCGAAGGAGGCGTATTTGTTGTCAAGCAGGTTGCGCGCCCAGACGCGCAGGCTGACATTCCGGTGTTCGAGCGCCAGCGAGGCGTCGACAATGGTGCGGGAGGGCATCCAGCTGTTGTTGCGGTTGTCCACGAAGGACTTGCCTTGCCAGCTGCCGGAGACGCGTGCGGTGGTGCGCAGGTCGCGGGACAGTTCGCGCGCGTAGGTAATGGCGCCAAACAACTGCCCGGCGGGCGAGCGGGCCAGCCGGTTGCCGGAAATGTCGCCGTTATAGGGGCAGGTGCCTGCTGACAGTGTGGCCGGCTGGCAATTGGCGCGCGGGATTTCCAGATCGAAGGTGCCGTCGACGAACTTGGTGTCGTTCCAGGCGCCGCCAATACTGAGATTGAGTTCCGGCGTGACCTGGGCGTTGACTTCGACTTCGAAACCCCAGACCTTGGCGCCCTTGATGTTGCCAAGCACGGCAGCGGTTCCGATGGTGCCGCCGGGATCCTGGAAGTTGAACTGAAGCTGTTGCCAATCGACATGATAGGCAGAGACATTGAGCGTCAGCCGGCGATCGAGCCATTGGGTCTTGGCGCCGATCTCGTAAGTCCAGTTGGTTTCCGGCTCATAGGTCAGCACGGTGGGCGAGATGGCACGGCCGTTGAAGCCTCCAGACTTCACGCCACGCGCTACTGAAGCATAAACGAGTTGATCGGGCGAGACCTTCCAATCCAGGGCGACGCGGGGGGTGAAATATTTGAAGGAGCGCGACAGTTGCGCGCCGGCGGGGGTGAAGGCGGGAAAGGTCTTGGCCTGTTCGCGCCGGTCTTCGAAAGTATAGCGCCCTTCGGCCGACAGGCGCAGCGTTTCCGAAAGAAACGCATCGAACGCGCCGAAGATTGCAAAGCTCTTGTCTTCACGCAGCGTCGCGGAAAGACCGGGGGGGAACAACTCGCCCGCGGGAAAATTGGTCAAGATGAAGTCGTTGGGGTTATTGGGAAAGGCAGCCAATGAACCGCCAACGTCGAAATCGCGGGTAGAGGAATAAAAGCCGCCCACCTTGCCAGAGAGCCGGTCGCTGGCGGTCCAGTTGACGCGCATCTCATGACTGTCCGCGGTGATGCCGCCGCCGCCGCGCTGATCGAGCAGCAGGCGGCCGGCAAACGGGGCGAAGTTGCCCGTCAGCAGCGGGGTGCCCCTGACGGCGTCGCGGGAGAGCTGACCGATCGCAATCGATTCGCCCTCGACCCTGCCATATTGGTAGATGAACTCCAGCACATCGCCGGCTTCGATGGTGACGGTACCGCTGTAGATGGTGCTGGTGCCATTGAGTGAGAAGGCGCGGGGATCAACGAGGTGAACGTTGTTCGGCAGCAGTTCGCCGGCCACTGTCTGGGGCGCCGCGGTGAACGCGCCGCAATAGCTGGCGAATTGGCCACGGGCCGCGGGCGCGCTGGCTTCGAACCGATCGCAGTTCATCTGACTAAACTGCGAGACGAGCGTGCCGGACGGTGCCATGCGATAGGCCGGCAGCGCCTCCTGATAGGCCTCGCGACGGAAGTAGAAGCCGTCGATGCGAACGGTATCGAGTGGGCGCGCGGTGGCCTGGATCAGCCAGCTCTCGTTCTTGTAGCCACCGAGATTGCCGTTGGTAGCGAGGCCGGCGTTGGCGAGCGGATGGGCGTTCTCCCAGGTTCCGTCGAAGCGGGTGTTCACATAGCCGGCGCTCACCGCCAGCCTGTCCTTGATAATCGGCACCGAAATGCTGACCTTGTAGTCTCGTCTTTCATCCGTGCCGAGAGTCACTTCTGCCCGTGCCCGGATGTCGGTGAGCGAAGGCTGGGCGGTGACGAAGCTGATCGCGCCCGAGAAGGCGTTGCGGCCATAGAGCGCAGCCTGGGGGCCCTTGATGATCTCGATGCGCTCAAGATCGAGCAGGTCGTTGTCCACCATGAAGCCGCGCTGGATGTAGATGCCGTTGAAGAAGGTGGCGACATTCTGCACGGGATTGCCGATGCGGCTCTGCGCCTGGCCGCGAATGACCGGCGAATTGAGAATGCCGACGCCGTTCTCGAACGTGAATCCGGCCGTGTATTTGGCAACATCGGCGAGGCCGGTTGCCGCTGTTTGGCGTAGCAGGTCGGCGCTGACCGCGGTGACGGCGACCGGGACATCCTGGAGGCGTTCGCTTTGGCGGCGAGCGGTGACGATGATTTCACCGGGCAGGGCGGCGTCGGCGTCGGCGAGCGCCGATTGCGTCGACGGGGTCTGGGCCAGCGCGCTCGACGCCATCATTAGCGTCAGGAGGCTTGCGGCGGTGGTTGCAGATGCCTGTTTCATGTTGTTCCCCTGTGATTGCTTATTGTCATCTGTTCATTGTCGGGCGCTGCTGACCACGCGGCTTTCACGAAACGCGCCAGCATGTGCACGAACGACAGGATCAGCGGATGGTCTCGGCTGGCGTCAGGTCGCGAGCGACCCGAAAGCCGAAGATCCAGCTGACGAATCCCTCCGGATCGCGGCCACGCCAGGCGGTGCGATTGCGGTCGGCCTGGGTGATCCACGACCCGCCACGCACGGCGCGGCGAGGGCAGGGGCCTGAAAGCTGGTAGGCGCTGCCATCCGTCGGCACATCGACGGCGAACGGCGCCACATAGCAGTCCTCCGTCCATTCCCAGACGTTGCCGGCCATGTCGTGAAGGCCGAAGCCATTGGGTTGAACGCTGCCCACTGGTGCGACGCCGGCAAAGCCATCGCGGCAGTCGACATGGGGCCAGCTTATTGAGGGCTGCTGGCCATCGAGATCGTAGAGATTGGCATGGCCGCAGGCGGCATCGGGATCATCGCCCCAAGGATAAGCGGCGGTGCTGCCGGCGCGGGCGGCATATTCCCATTCGGCTTCGGTCGGCAGGCGATATTGCTTGCCGGTAACTCTGGACAGCCAGCCGGTGTACGCCTTGGCATCCAGCCAGCTGACGCAGCTGACCGGATGGTCCCCTTGCGTCGCTCCGCCGACACCCGGCTTGCGCCAGTCGGCACCGGGTCGATCCTGAACGGTCTTGGCCTGGGGATCCCACGACCGGCAATCATTGCCCGAGACATGGCCGGTGGCGGTGATGAACGCGCCATACTGAGCTTGGGTGACCTCATGGATTGCCAGCGCAAAGCGGCGCTTGATGGTGACGGGATGGACCGGGCCTTCCGGTCGGCCTTCCTCGCCGCCTTCCGCTCCCATGAGGAAGCTGCCGGCGGGAATGACCATCATCTGCGGGCAGCCGGCGCACTCCGCTCCGAGCGAAACTGTGTCGGCCGCACCCGCCGGCGCGAGTGCGAGAAGGGCGATCAGGGCGAGAGCGGCGCGCATCAGGCGGCCTCGACGATCTGGATGGCAGCGGCCTCGCCCGATTCCATCGCCGCTTCCATGCCGATGGCAAGGCGGCGGACCTGTTCGCCGGCGAACATCATCCTGCCGTGCGGCACGGTCATTGCCGCGTGGAAATCGCTGATTTGGCCCGGAAGATAGGAGTGACGGCAGCCGTTGATATAGGGCTGTTCTTCCCAGGACTGCACGGCGATGGGTTCGAGCTTGTCCTTCATCGAAGGACGCAGCTCGGCCAGGTGCTCCATCATCCAGCGAGCCCGCTCGGCCTTGGGCAGCTTGTCCAGCGCGGTCGCCTTGTCACCGAAGGCCAGTGTTGTCACCAGCTCGCGCTCACCCTGATAGCCGATCTGCTGGCGAACCAATGTGACCGGGCCATCGGTCCAGAACGAGGCATCGAGGCCGTCCTGCTCCCAATAGGGAGTGCCCTTGAGATGGAAGAAAACCTGACTTTGGCGTTGGTAGCTGAGCGTGGCGACGGCCTTGCCGATGTCGCCGGTGAGCGTCGGCGTAATGGCGATCTTGCGCATTTGCTGGAACGGTATGGCCATCACGACAAAGCCGGTCTTGAAAACGCGGCCATCGGCGCAGGTGACGGTGGCGCTGCTGCTGTCCATGTCGACGCTGTCGACCGGGCTGTTGGCGCGGACCCGGTCGCCGAGATAGGCGGCCATCGCCTCGGGGACGCGCGAGGTGCCCTTCACCACATGCTGCGAGATGCGCGAATAGGCCTCGAAGCGGTCGAGCGTCTTGTCGCCGAAGCTGTCGAGCTCGCTCAGCGAATAGGCATGTTCGTGCATCAGGGCGAGAGCGGAAACACGGTCGACATCGGGATCGACCAGCCCGGCGTTGATCAGCGCGATCGCTGCCGGCGAGGCACCGACGCCCCGCAGCCATTGGCGGAATGGGACATCGAGGCGGCGGGCGTCGGCCGCGAGCCAATCCTCGGGGCTGGAAAAATGGCCGTGCTTGCGCATGAAATAGCCGGCCAGCGCCTGCGGTAGTACCTCGCGCTCGTCGCCGACGGTGCGATTGTGCGGAGAGGCCGGCCAGTCACCGCGCGCGATGGTTTGTCCCTTGAGAATATAGCACATCGGCGCATTGATATTGGCACCCGGCGCCAGCGCGACGTTGAACCGGTTGCAGACATCGAGGACACGGGCATAGCTGGCCCCGATTTGCGAAGCACCATATTCGGGGCGGCCTGCGGCCTCGTCGGCGGTGTAGCAGCGACCGCCTACCCGCCCCGAGGCTTCCAACAGCACCACCTTGGCGCCGCTGTCGGCCAAATTAAGTGCGGCGTTGAGGCCGGCGAGGCCGCCGCCGATTACGACCACATCATGGTTTTCGGCGGCTCGCACCGTCGCAGGTACCAGCGCTGCGGCGGCGGCGGCCACCGAGCCCTTGATCGCTAGCCGTCTGTTGATATGCACAGTTGATGCTCCTGAATGCCTTCACTGGATCAAAGCCAGCAAAGGTCTGAAGTGAAGTGTAATTTCCCCGATGACCGCACCGACTGCACGAATGGCGTCAGCCGCCGCCCTCGCTGGCGAGATATTCGATCAGTGCCGCGCGGCGGGCAGGATCGGCGATACCGATAAAGACCATTCGGTGTCCTTTAAGGACAGCGGACGGTCGCTCGATCCAGCGATCAAGGGTGGCGCGGTCCCAGACAAGACCGGACGTCTTGAGTGCGGGCGAATAGGTGAAGCCGGCGCGGCTACCGGCGGGCTGGCCAATGATGCCATGAAGATTGGGGCCGAGCTTGTGTGGTGCGCCGGCTGCCAGGTTGTGACAGGCACGGCACTGTATCCACGCTTTGGCACCAGCCGATTGTTCAATAGGCTGGGCCACAACGCGGCCCGCCATCGCGACGGCCAGAAGCGCTCCGCTCAAAATGGCAATTCTCATGATGATCCCTGGTCCTCAGTTTCGAGGACCGCGACCTAGCGGTCAGCCGCGAGGGCCGGCGACCGGATTTGCACGAGAGTCAGGATCGGCTGCATCAAATGCAGCCTCGTTGGCATCGCGCCAAGTAAAAGCGACCCGCGGCCGCCCCTGTGCAAAGCCAGCGCGAATCACCTCGGCACGACACGAGCGACTTACCGGCACAAGTATGCCGTTGTGAAGCCGCAGGGCCAGGCCGCGCGCATCTCGCTCGCTATGGCTAACAGCACGTTGCGCCACCCAGAACGAGCGATGGACCTGCAAGCCGTCGACATGGGCAGAAACCTCGCGGACGGCGTCCGATATCCGGTACAGGATGAGGTCCTCGCCGTGATCACCGACGACGCGCAGATAATGTTGTTCCGCCTTGAGCATGCACAACGGACCTACCGGGCGCTTAAGCCGTGTGGCGAACTCCGGCTGGCCGTGAGCATCAGCCGCGGCGGCGCGCTGGTGCTGGTCCCGCGTCGGGGTGAAGCCGAACCGTGCCAGTCCCAGCACGTGGACGATCGCCAGATTGCTCACAACCCAAATGAATGAGCCGATGAAATGCGCTTGAAACAGCGTGGCCAAGGTCGCCGGCTTGAGCGGTTTGTGCAGCTCAGGGGGAATGACGAGGTACTGATAAGTCTCAACCAGCGTGCGCATGGCGATCTCGACGAACGGCGTCCCGGCCATGGTCCCAAGTATGAGCAGCAGGATCAACGGAGGATTCCACGGGCCCAGCATTTTCTGGACGAACCAGGTGGCGCCCCCCTGGACCAACCAGCAGATCTGCACCGCTAGTATCCAATAGGCCAGCGCAGAGGCGAACGACCAATCGTATGTGCGGCTGACACGCAGCCAGCCAAAGACGATGCCGAAGAACAAAGGGACAAACAAATAGGCAACAAGCGCGCCACGATAGCCGAGGCTACGGAAACGCTCGAAATCAGACAAGCTGTCGCCAGTCCCACGCATTCTCGTACCTCCCACGAGCGATACAGCTTATGGCCAGTTCGACCTGAACCGCAAGTCGAACTGGAGGGGCCCTGTCAAGGCGTTGTCAAAGGAACTTGTGCCGAGCGGAGCAGGGCCTGGCGGCGGCGCATGAGCCGCAGCCCTTTTCGCTACTTCAACAGTTCGCCTGAACTGATCCATCTGGTGGTGATGATGTACGTCAAATACCCGCTTTCACTGCGGAACATCGAGGATTTGCCGGCCGAGCGCGGCATCGACATCTGCCATGAGCCAGTACGGCTGTGGTGGGACCGCTCCGGGCCGCTGTTCGCTGCTGAGACCCGAGCGGAGACGGTATGCCCAAACACCATGTTGGACAGCATCAGCCTCGATGTTCGACTGAAGGGTTGGCCGCCTTCGGGTGCATCGATTTCGCCAAGGCGGATCTTGTATCGGCATCGGCCATCAACCAGCAGCTCGACGGTATTGCCCTAGGTTACGCCGACAACCTTGCCGCGGAGAGTTTCCGCAGAGGCGGGGGCAGAGGCGCCACAAGGCCAGCCATAATGAGCAGAACGGCGGAGCCGAGCCAAGGCACCAAGCCGTTGAGTATGTGGCAGAGGCGAGAGGAGCACGTCATCCGCTCCGGCTTTCGTTGCTTCACGGCAACGTTTGCCGCTTGGCGATCCCGCCCGGCAAGGCCTAGAACAGACCGATGCAGTCGGGGGCGCCTCTTGCTTCGCCGGAGGGCGGAATCGGCCTCGCGCCGCGATTCCTGTTTTTCGTTGTCGCGCCGGTCATCGTGTCTTGCATCGAGACGTTCCTGCAGATTGCCGTTGCAGACGAATTCGATCTCGGTGTCTCGCTCCTCTTCGCGCTGCTGTTCACCGTCCCCGGCACCTTCACCGCCTGGCTGATGACCACGCTCATCGCCCGCCTGCCCGGCACCGACCGACTGCCGCTGGCGCTGCTGCTGATGCTCGGCTTCGCCACCAGCCTGATCGTGTTCCGCCCGTTCAACCGGCTGATCTACGATCTCATTCCGCTCGCCGCCCCGCATCTTGCCCGCACCTCCAGCCTCGCCGAGGCGCCACTCGTGGACACAGTGCTGCGCTTCCTGCTCATCAATGTCCCGGGCCTGTTCATCTGGACCGGCCTCAACCTGTTGTTCATCTCGACCTTGCGCTATCCTGTCTATCGTCCGCCTCACGCCGCCGCACCAGCCCTGCCTCCCTTCGACAGCCCGCAGGCCACGGTCCTCCCGGACTTCTGCCGCACCGCCGGGATCGAGGATCTCGCCGACCTCTGGGCGATCAGCGCCGAGGAACATTATCTGCGCCTGCGCGGCCGCTTCGGCACAAGGATGATCCGTCACTCCTTCGGCGCCGCGCTCGACCAGCTGCCCCCCGGCCACGGGCTGCGCGTCCACCGCTCGCACTGGGTCGCCTTCGGCCGCGTCGCCCGCATCGAACCGGGCAAGACCGTCCAGCTCCTCCTTGCCGACGGCACCGCCATCCCGGTCAGCAGCAGCTACCGCCAGGCCGTGCTGCTCACCGAAGCCGCTCTCACCGGCCGCTGACACCACCGCACCAGCCGCGTTTCGTGCCAGACCCGCCGTCACGAACGCCCGTTCGTGACAAGTTGCTGGATCGACACCCGAAAAGCCGCATCAATGGTCGCGTCGTCAACGCATCAAGGCCGAACGCTTGAACTCGACCCTCAGCCGCCGCACCGCCTTTGGCCTCGCCGGCGCCGGCCTCGCGCTCGGCACTGCGCCTGCATCCGCCACCGGCTGCGTCGGCGCCTCCGGCCACGGCGCGCTGGGCTGGACCTCCGAATTCCTGACCTTCGATCCGGTCGAGCATTTCCGCCAGTCTTGGCGCCTGCAACGCAGCCTCGCCGACGAGGCGGACATCCTGCACTGGTATCATTTCATCATGGTCGCGGTTCCCGTCGGTCGTTCCCCCCAGCCGGTCGTCCGCTGGGAAGGCATCGAACTCTCCCGCCACCGCAAGATCGGCGACAACCGCTACCGGCTGCACGGCCACAATCTGTCCTTCGCCCGCGATCTCGATACAGGCCGCTTCACCGACAAGGTGAGGAACCCGGTCACCGGTCGGGACGTTCGCCCCAAAACCATGGCGCTCATCGAAGACCCGGGCATGTGGGCGAGCCCCGAGGGCATCGTACCCCTCGATTCGCCGCGCGCCGCGCCGCGCCCCAAATATGGGATGATTCGCCGCGAGTCCGGGATCGTCAAGATTGACGGCATCCGCGTGCCGCCTGCCAACTGGCCCGGCACCTTCCTGGAAATGGGCACCGAATCCACCCCCGTCGCCCTGTTCGAGGACCGGACGCTGGACTGGCTGCCGACCGATGTCTCCGGCGCCTACGTCTTTCCATGGCCGGCCTGGATGGAAATGGGCGACGCGCCCGGCCACATGTTCGCCTATTGGTCCGGCTACAAACTGCGGGACGTCGACCAACTGCCGCCGGAATTCCTGGCGCGCGCCAAGGCCGAATATCCGCAGCTGCTGTCGGTCGATCTCGCCCAGTTCGAGCGGCCCGTCGCCTGATGCACAAGGCGGCGTATCTCGGGCTGCTGACTGCGTCGCTGGCGCTCGCCGGCTGCGCGACGGATTCCAGACCCGCCGCCCGCACCGGCGCCATTTCCGCCGACGCCCTGCCCCTCGCCGTGGACTGGTTCCAGCCGCAAGCGCCGCTGCCCCCCTCCCTTAACCCGGACGCAATCGCCCCCGGCCCGGCCACCACCCCCGCCCTCGCCGACGCCATCACCCTCTCGGACGCCGCGAAGTCCGTCGCCTTCCTCGTCTGGCACAAGGACCGGCTGCTGCTGGAGCGCTACGCCCCCGGCGCCGGCCCCGCCACCCGCACCCAGTCCCAGTCCATGCACAAGTCGGTGCTCGGCCTGATGGTCGCCCTCGCCCTGACGGACGGCCTGATCCCCAGCCTCGACGCACCCGCCGCCAACTGGCTCGGCACCTGGATCCCCCAACCGCTCGGCGCCATCACCCTGCGCCACCTGCTGGACATGACGTCGGGCCTCGCCCTCCCCCCGCCCGGCGAAACTGGGCGGGACAGCTTCGCCAACCGCCTGTTCAACGCCTCGGACATCGCCGCCGTCGCCCGCACCGCCCCGCAGGTCAAGGCGCCGGGCACCGCGTTCGAATACAACAACGTCAACCCGCAGCTGCTCGTCGCCGTGCTCGAAAAGGCCAGCGGCCAGCCCTATGAAGCGCTGCTTTCCCGCCGCCTCTGGTCCCGCATCGCCGAACATCCCGGCGCCCTGTGGATGGACCGCCCCGGCGGCACGCCCCACGGCTATTGCTGCCTGATCGCCACCGCCCGGGACTGGCTGCGCATCGGCCGCGCCCTGCTCCCCGGCACGCCGCTGCTCACCGAAGCCGCCCGAACCGCCCTGCTCACCCCCGGCCCGAACCCCGCCTATGGCCAGCTGATCTGGCACGGCTCGCCCTGGAACAAGGTCCGCGCCTACCGCCCCGGCGGCCCCTTCGGCGTCACCCACAGCGCGCCCTACTCGGCCCCCGATCTCGTCTTCTTCGACGGCTATGGCGGCCAGCGCGTCTACATCG
Source organism: Polymorphobacter sp. (assembly GCF_051860865.1). Lineage (GTDB taxonomy): Bacteria > Pseudomonadota > Alphaproteobacteria > Sphingomonadales > Sphingomonadaceae > Sandarakinorhabdus. The sequence goes on from NZ_JBIMKZ010000060.1 coordinate 12,332, forward strand.
TCCCCTCGCGCCAGCTCGTCATCGTCCGCACCGGGCCTGTCATGGCCGACTGGGACGATGCCGCGCTCCCCAACGCCGTGCTCCGCGCGCTGCCCGCATGATCTTCCGCACCCTCCTCCTCGCCGCGTTGCTGGCGCTGCCCGCCCAAAATCTTCCGGCCCAGACCCAGCCCTACCCCGAAGGCGTCCCCGATCCCGACAAGGCGATCCTCGATCCCGCCTACAGTGATCCCGTCTTCGTCTGGCGGCTCACCTCAGCACCCGAAGACCCCTTCGAGCCGCCGCCCTGGTTCTATTGGCCGGCTCAGCCCATCACCGGCGCCACCCCCGCGCCTTTGCCCCGCGCCACCCGCACCACCATCCCCGCCCCCGCCCTCAAGGCCATGGCCGATTGGGCACAGGCGCACGGCAGCAACGCGCTCATCGTCATCCACAAGGGCAAGGTCCAGCTCGAAACCTACTGGAACGACACCACGCCCGAGACCGTCGTCAACGGCCGCGCCATCACCCGCAGCATCACACCGCTCGTCCTCGGCTTCGCCGTCGCGGACGGCGCCCTCACCCTCGACGATCCCATCGGCAAGCACATCCCGGCCTGGGCCAACGATCCGCGCGGCCAGCTAACCGTCCGCAACCTCGCCCAGAACGCCTCGGGCCTCGAAGTCGCTCCGACGCTGCCGATGACCCAGATCCTCGGCAACAAGGACCTCTGCCTCGCCTATTGCGGCGATGTCGTGCGTGCCGCCCTCGCCTATGAGCGCACCCACGAACCCGGCACCCGCTTCGATGTCGCGCAGGAGAACATGCAGCTCCTCGCACATGTCATCGAGCGCGCCACCGGCACCCCCATCCACAAACTCCTGTCGGACCGCGTCTGGACCCCGATCGGCGCGTCGGATGCCTATGTGCAGCTCGATCGTCCGGGCGGCGTCGCCCGCATGATGTGCTGCATGCGCGCCCGCGCCATGGACTGGGCCCGCCTCGGCCTGCTCCTCGCCCAGGACGGCCGCTGGAACGGTCGACAACTCCTTCCCGCCGGCTGGGCGCGCACCATGGCGACGCCGTCGCCCGCCAACCCCAGTTTCGGCCTCGGCCTCTGGCGCGGCACGCCGTACGTGCCGATGCGCACCTATTTCGAGGGCACGCCCGGCGTCGTCCCCCAGTCCGAGCCCTTCCTCGCCGACGATGTCCTGATGATGGAAGGCGGCGGCTTCCGCATCGTCCACATCGTCCCCTCGGCCGATCTCGTCATCATGCGGCACGGCCGCGCCGATCCGGCGTGGGACATGGCCTTTCTCGTCAACACCGCGCTCCGGAGCCTGAACAAATGACCCCGATGTCCAGCCTCAACCGCCGCCTGTTCGGCGCCGCGCTCGGCCTCGCGCCCGCCGCCGCGGCCGCCGCCATCACCGTGCCACGCGGCACCCCGGCCGGGGACATGGCGCTGTCCAAGGTCACCTCCGAATACATGGTCTTCGAGGACGAGGACGAAGCCTTCCGCAATCACCTCCGCATCGAGCGCGATCTCGCCGAAACTGAAGGAACCACCGTCACCTGGTACAATTGGCTCGCCTTCGTCATCCCCGAGGGTCGCCAACCCTTCCCGCTGATGCGCTACGAAGGGATGGAATACAGCTATTTCCGCCGCCTCCAGGGGCTGGAATATCGCATCCACGCCCACAACCTCTCCTACATCCGCGATCTCCAGACGGGCCGCTTCGCCGACACCATCGAAAACCCACTCACCGGCAAGCGCGTCACGACGATGCCCACCGTCCTGCTCGAAGATCCCGGCACGCTCGCAGCACCCAGGGGCTTCCGCAACCTGCGCAGCGACGGCAAGACCTACACGCAACCGTTCCGCAGCTTCCGCATCCAGGACGATCTGGTGAAGCTGGACAGCGTCCGCACCGCACCGCCCGACTGGCCGGTCACCCATATCGAGAATTCGTGCCAATGGGTGAAGCTCAGCGATTTCGAGAACCCGCGCATCACCTCGCTGCCGACGCATTTCTCCGGGACCTATGTCTTTCCCTACCCGAAGTGGCTCGGGATGGGGGACATCAAGGGCCATATGCTCGGCTTCTTCGACGGCCGGAAGCTCAACGGCCCCGCCGACCTGCCGCGCGAATTCCTGGAGCGAACCGCGCGTGAATATCCCGAGCTGCTCCGCCCGCGCTGGCAGGAGTTCGATACGCCACTGCGCTTCTGATCAATCGACAATCAACAGGGGGAACCATCATGCACACCAACAAGACGCTCGCGCTCGTCCTGCGCAGCACCGCCACCGCCGCTCTGGCACTGTCCGGCACCGCCTACGCCCAAGCCCCGGCCGAGGAGGCCAACGCCATCGTCGTCACCGCCCGCAAGGTCGAGGAACGCACGCAGGACATCCCGGTCGCCGTCACCGCCTTCACCGCCAGGGACATCCAGCGCCGCTCGATCAACGAGCTGGAAGATGTCGCGCTGCTGACGCCGGGCCTGGTCTTCGAGGATTATTCGAACGGCGGCTTCGGCACGCCCACCATCCGCGGCGCCACCCAGTTCGCCATCACCGCGCTCGAACAGAATGTCTCGGTGTTCCTCGACGGCATCTACATCCCGCGCCAATATGCCTTCGATCTCGGCTCGGTGAACCTCGAGCGCATCGAGGTCGTCAAGGGCCCGCAGACTGCGCTCTACGGCGCCAACGCCTTCGCCGGCGCCATCAACTATATCACCGCGTCGCGCAGCCTCACCCAGCTCTCCGCGCAGGGCACCATCGAGGCCAGCCAATGGGGCGGATTCGATGTCAACGGCAAGGTCAACCTCCCGGTCATCGACGGCAAGCTCTCGGTACGCGCCGCCGGCGGCTATTCGCGCTTCGGCGGGGACTGGAAGAACAGCCACCCGCAAGCCGCCCAAGCCCCAAGCCCCGGCACCGACGAACGCACCAGCGGCTACGAGAAATACTCCGCGCAAATCGGCTTCAGCGCCCGCCCGGTCGAGGCGCTGACCATCGAAGCCGATTATTACCACTTCAACACCGAGACCGAATCCCGCGCCCAGTTCCGCATCACCCGCGGCAATGCCGACACCAATTGCAGCCTTGGCACCTTCTTCGGCCAGCCCAGCAATGCGCTGTTCTGCGGCCAGATCCCGAGCGTGCCCATCCCCGGCCCGAGCGGCACGCAAGGCATCGTCGTCGATCCGCGCACCTACGGCTTGATCTCGAGCACCGATGCAGTGCGCGTGAACGTGGCGCTGGACATCACCGACAAGATCTCCGCCAACTATCTCTACGGGCACATCCAGGGCGATGTCTTCTCGCTCGGCAACTCGGACCGCGATCCGATTTCGGCGGCCACCAACACGCTGATCGTCTCCCCCGGCGGCAACTTCAATTACGATACCCACGAAGCACGGCTGCAATATGCCGATGACAAGGGCCTGCTGGTCATGCTCGGCGGCTTCCTGCTCGACGGCAAGGACCGCGAGGATGTCGCCTTCGCCGCCTTCCCCAAGAGCCTGACCACCTACAGCAGCTTCGCCGAACTGCGCGCCGCTGGCGTCGCGACCACCGCCACCCAGATCGACACCAAGCTCAAGGCCGTGTTCGGCCGCATCGCCATCCCGATGCTGGAAGGCCGCCTCACCTTCGAAGCCGAAGGCCGCTACACCGACGAGGACAAGACCATCACCGAGGTCAACACCGGCCGTGCGTTCAAGTTCAAGGACAGCTATTTCACCCCGCGCTTCAACCTCGGCTACAAGATCACCGACAACAACCTGGTCTATGGCTCGGTCGCCAAGGGCCTCAAGTCCGGCGGCGTCAACACCTCCAGCTTCGCCGGCCTGATCCCCGACGAGCGCTTCTACGGTCCGGACACCAACTGGACCTATGAAATCGGCGTCAAGAACAGCTTCATGGGCGGTCGCGGCGTGTTCAACCTGGCGCTGTTCCAGATCAACTGGGGCGACCTCCAGCTCGCCACCACCCCCACCGGCGCGCCGGCCAACACGCCGACCATCGTCACCAACCTCGGCAGCGCCAAATCCAAGGGCGTGGAGATCGACGGCCTCTTTGAAGTGGTCGAAGGCCTGACCCTCAACGCCGGCCTCGCCTATATCGACGCCAAATACGACGAGGGCACCATCTCGAACCGCATCACCCGCGCCAACCTCTGCAACCCCGCCATCTGCCGCGCCAACGGCGACATCAGCGGCAACGAGCTGCAACGCACCTCCAAATGGCAATGGAACATCGGCGCGTCGGCCGAAGGGCCGATCACCGAAACGCTGGAATGGTTCGGCCGCGTCGACGTCGCCGGCCAATCCCGCCAGTTCACCGACGAGATCAACACCGCCTGGGTCGAGCCCCGCACCCTTACCAACGTCCGCCTCGGCATCGGCGGCGACCGCTGGTCGGCCTCGGTCTGGGCGAAGAACCTGTTCGACAAGAAATATGCGTCCAACGCCTTCTTTATCGCCAACCCCTTCCAGTCGGACTATGTCCCCACGCTCGGCAACCGCCGCCGCATCGGCGCCACCCTCACCTTCAACTATTGAGGAACCTTTACGCCTCACCGGAGCAGCTTGAGTTTGGCTGCGACCGCAAATCGGAAATAGGGTCTTGCGAAACCTCGTAAGCCGTTATGCAATGGGCCGCTGTCATTAGCGGCCCAGCTTTTCGTAGGGGACCCGTCTCCATCGCCGTCGAGGCTGGTGAACCCACAGCTCCGCCAATGATAAGATGCGTCCTCGCAAGAGTTCAGTTGTCACTCATCGGCAACCGCCAGCGCCCCCAGAAGCTAGCTGCCAGCGCCGTCGGCGCATCGGGCATGTCTGCAGCCCTGGCTCGACAGAGCAGGAGGTGTCCCCCACTGTATAGGCAATGACAGCCCTTTCACACACTCGCTTTTTGGCTTGGCTGGCCGTGATTCTGGCCGGTGTCGTGCTGCCGGTTGTGACCATGCTGTTGCTGCGTGATGCGACGGCGCCAGCACCGCTGGCCACGGTTGGGGGCCCGATATTGGCGGTCGGTCTTATGGGTGTTGCCATGATCGCAGCGGCTATCGCCGGACGCTGGTGGATCGGCGTGCTTCTGGCCCTGCTGGGCGGCGTGGGATTGATCCAGCTGGCGCGGGCGCTGGGCATGCCGCCATCGCCACACCCGCTTTCGACCGGGTTTGCCATGATCATCGCCAGCGCCAGCTTCGCTGCGCGCGGAACCCTCTTTTCCCGCGCTATCCCCCGGAACGGCTGGTTGATGGCCCTGTTCGTGGTCGCTGGCGAAGCGGCCATGCTCTTCACGGCCTCATACTTGCCGGCTTGGCTGCTGGTATTGTTGCCCGCGCAATGGGCCAGCACTGCAATCCAGACGGCGCTCACCGGCACGGGCACGCTGGCTGCCAGTTCGGCCTTGCTCGCGCTGGCGGGCACGGCGGCAACGACGCTTCTGGTGGCCCGGCTGTGGCCACGCCGCTGGCCCTATGTGCTGATGTTCTCGGCCTGGCTTGGCTTGTCCGCGCTCGTCTGGCATCAGCCCAGTCCCCCGCCGCCGCTCGTTATGGCTCGATGAGAAACGGGGCAGTAGAGGATCAGGCAACGCCGACCGCTCAGCGGCAGAGCTTTTCGGAGGGAATGCCATCGCTGTCACCGTCGATGCCGGTCAGACCACAGTCCCTAAGGTAGAACATGGCTTCCTCGCAGGACGACATCTGGCGGCAGTACCGCTTGGTACCGCACTGGCGCGCAGAAGGCTCCGAGGCACCCGAAAGCAGGCTGGACCGCGCCGCCGGCGCCACTACGGCTGTGGCTCTCGAAGCCCCATTGCCGCGACGACGAGCTGCACGCCAATCCCAGGGCGCCAAGATCTGATCCGCTAGCAAGCCCCAAAACCCACGGCTGGCCTCGCGGGCGTCTTTTCCCAGCTCAGATAGCGCTGGTCCGACAGATACCGGCGGTAAGCCCAAGCGCACCATCCACCGCCCGCGAGGCGATCGCTGGGATAGGGTATGCTAACGGTCGGGCGTTCATGAACCGCGCAAGGCGTGCCATGGCCTCGACTATTCGTTCCGTAGATTGTGACCCGAAGCAGATGCGGAGGTGACCGTCGCCGCAGGGGCCGTAGAAGCTGCCTGCCTCCGCCACGACACGCGCCTCGGTGAGGATGGCTTCTGCCAGTTGCTGCCCGCTTCTGCCGGTCGCCGATATGTCCGGAAAGGAATCAGAGTAGATTGTAGCGTCTCTACGACACTTGAAGTTACGGCTCGTCGAGCAAACCCCTGGGAAAAGGGTGCAGATTTTACCCCTTATGGGGAGGTTGTCCCTTTTATATGAACTACTTAGACTGTCTGGTGCGGTCGAGAAGACTCGAACTTCCACGGCCTTTCGGCCACAGCGACCTCAACGCTGCGCGTCTACCAGTTCCGCCACGACCGCACGATCAGGTGTCCGAAGCCGAAGCTCCAGCCGGTAGGAAGCGGCGGGTAGCAGAGCCTGAGCCGGGGGGCAACAGGCCTTTCGTCCTGATCCGGCTCAACAGCGCTTTGCCGCTGGAATATCCTTCAATTTGTCGACCGTGTTCCCACAGGATACCCCGGTGAAATTGCCCGACCGGATGTTGACCGGGAACTTGGCCTGTCGCCAGGCGGTGGCCTGGTTGCCGGTGATCCGGCAGCGGGTG
>NZ_JBIMKZ010000061.1:0-18542 GCF_051860865.1 Polymorphobacter sp.
GCACCTCCAGTCCGCCCGCCGTCGCCTGCACCAGCAGCGCCAGATAAGCCGTTTTCAATGCTATGGAATCGATTGCGTCGAGGCTATCGAGATGGTCGGCGATATCATTCATGGCGAATCACCTGAAAGTTAACACTAAGCTACCCACTACCACATTGCGGAGCCGGCTCTTCATGTCAGTACAATCAGACCGATGGATTCGCCAGCAGGCCCTCGACAACGGCATGATCGAACCCTTCGTCGATCGCCAGAAGCGCGAGGGCTGCATCAGCTACGGCCTCAGCTCCTATGGCTATGATGCCCGCGTCGCCGATGAGTTCAAGATCTTCACCAACATTAACTCGACCGTCGTCGACCCCAAGGATTTCAACCCCAATAGCTTCGTGGACCGCAAGACCGACGTCTGCATCATTCCGCCCAACAGTTTCGCGCTCGCCCGCACCGTCGAGTATTTCCGCGTCCCCCGCGATGTCCTCGTCATTTGCCTCGGCAAGAGCACCTATGCGCGCTGTGGAATCATCGTCAACGTCACCCCGCTGGAGCCCGGCTGGGAGGGCCATGTGACGCTGGAATTCAGCAACACCACCCCGCTGCCGGCCCGCATCTACGCCAATGAAGGCGCCTGCCAGTTCCTGTTCCTGCAGGGCAACGAGCCCTGCGAGGTCAGCTATGCCGACCGTGCCGGCAAATATATGGGCCAGCGCGGCGTCACCCTGCCGAGGCTCTGACACCTCCTGTCGCACCCCCAGGCGCGCGGGTTGTAACTGGAAAACCAATCACCACAAAGGCATAGCCCCCGGCCGTCTTTCGCCGGGGCCTGTAACCAGTGGAGTGTTCTATGCGTAATCTTCTTTTGACCTCGGCCATCGCCGCGGTCGCCCTGTCGGCATCCGCCGCCCAGGCCGCCCCTGAAAAGGGCCAGTGGAGCGCCCGTATCATGGGCGGTGTCGATTTCCCCGTCGCCGGCAACCTGCACAGCGGTGCCAACGCCCCGGTCGCCAATCTCGGCACCCTCAACCCCGCGCTGACCGGCACTGCCGGCACGCTGGCCATCGAGGAAGCCCCCAACAGCCGCTTCTACAACGGCGGTATCGGCGCCAACGTCGAGCTCGGCTATGCGGTCCGCGATGGCGGCGAAATCTTCGGTGCCTTCCGCTACCAGAACATCGGCCGCGGTGCGGGCCCGGTCGGTGAAGTCCAGGTCCCGTCGCAGGGTGCCAACCTGCCGATCAACGCCAGCTTCAGCCGCCTGCGCGCCTTCACCGGTGAGGTCGGCTACCGCCAGTATCTGAGCCGTGGCGAAATCCAGCCCTATGTCGCCGGCCGCGCCGGTGTCACCTTCACCAACCGCATCAACGCCGATTTCGCCGTGCCCGGCGCGGGAATTGCGCTGAACGACGTGCCCTTCTACAAGAACTCGGTCTCGGGCACCGTCGGCGGCGACATCGGCGTCGCCATCCCGATCGCCTCGCGCGTCGATCTCAATATCGAGAGTGGTATCCGCTGGACCAGCGGCCTGCGCGGCGATGACACCGCCCTTGCCGGCCTCGGCCTCGCCGGCATCAACAATGCCGGCGCCCGTTGGGATGTCCCGGTCCGCGCCGGGCTGAACTTCCGCTTCTAGTCCGTGATCCGCCGGCCGGCACCCCTTTCGCAAACAATGGCGCCGGCCGGCGACCCGCGCTAAACGCGGATACATGGACAGGATCATCATTCGCGGCGGCCGCTCCCTCAAGGGCCGCATCCCCATCTCCGGCGCCAAGAACGCCGCGCTCACGCTGATGCCTTGCGCGCTGCTCACCGACCAGCCGCTGACCCTGCGCAATCTGCCGCGCCTCGCCGATATCGATACCTTCGGCCACCTGCTCAACAACCACGGCGTCTCGACGATGATCGAAGGCACCCACCCGGACGAGTTCGGCCGCGTGATGACGCTCCGCGCCGCCCGTATCACCAGCACCGTCGCCCCCTATGATATCGTCCGCAAGATGCGCGCCTCCATCCTCGTGCTCGGCCCGCTGCTCGCCCGCGCCGGCGAGGCCACCGTCTCGCTGCCCGGCGGCTGCGCCATCGGCAACCGACCCATCGACCTCCACCTCAAGGTGCTTGAAGCCCTCGGCGCCGAAATCGAGCTCGCCGCCGGCTACGTAAAAGCATCAGCTCCCGCCGGCGGCCTCCCCGGCGGCCGCTTCGTCTTCCCCATCGTCTCGGTGGGCGCCACCGAGAACGCCCTGATGGCCGCCGTCCTCGCCAAGGGCCCGTCGATCCTCGAAAATGCCGCCCGCGAGCCCGAGATCGTCGATCTCTGCAACTGCCTCGTCGCCATGGGTGCCCGCATCACCGGCATCGGCACCGAAACCCTCGCCATCACTGGCGTCAAGGCGCTCCACGGTGCCACCTACGCCGTCATGCCGGACCGGATCGAGGCGGGTTCCTACGCCTGCGCCGCTGCCATCACCGGCGGGGAGGTCGAACTCGTCGGCGCCCGTGAAACCGATCTCGGCGCCACCCTCTCGGCGCTCCGCGACGCCGGCGTCGAAATCACCCCCACCGCCGATGGCCTCTCTGTCAAGCGCGCCAATGGCCTCCACGGCGTCACCATCAGCACCGCCCCCTATCCCGGCTTCCCCACCGACATGCAGGCCCAGTTCATGGCCATGCTGACCATGGCCGACAGCGCCTCGGTGCTCACCGAAACCATCTTCGAAAATCGTTACATGCACGTCCCCGAGCTCGCCCGCATGGGCGCCGACATCACCGTGCGCGGTCGCTCGGCCGTCGTCCGCGGCACCGCCAGCCTCACCGGCGCCCCCGTCATGGCCACCGACCTCCGCGCCTCGATGAGCCTCATCATCGCCGGCCTCGCCGCCGAAGGCGAAACCGTCGTCAACCGCGTCTACCACCTCGATCGAGGCTATGAACGCCTCGAGGAAAAGCTCCAGGCCGTCGGCGCCGACATCGAACGCATCTCCGATGGCTGAAACGTCCCGCCTCTCACTCCTCGCCCAATCCCCCGAAGACCTGCCGCCGCTCGCCGCCCTCGTCCAGGACGCGCTGCTCCGCCCGGCCGACATCGCCTTCGACCCCAAGGCCCGCCGCCTCGTCCTCATGCTCACCCGCTACCGCTGGGAAGCGCCCACCCCCAGCCGCACCCGCAGCGCCCTGCGTCTCGAAACCGTCTTCGGCGTCCAGGAACGCCACTGGCCGCGCACCCCCGACACCATCCTCAACCTGCTCACCCTCGAATGGGCCGAACCCTATCTCACCCTGGTCTTCTCCGAAGACATCACGCTGCGCGCCCGCTGCGAAACGCTGGACCTGATCCTCGAAGACGTTACCGACCCCTGGCCCAGCGACCACGTCCCGAACCACGCCGCGTAACGAGCCCCCGGCGGTAGTTAGGGGCCTCCGGCGGCTGGGGCCGCAGGCCCCAGACCCCAAGATTTGCTGTTTACCGTCACCACGACCGCTCTCGCCGCGTCCCGAGCCCATTTGATGGGGTCTGGGGCCTGCGGCCCCAGCCGCCGGAGGCAATTTTCCTGCCTTCTGTCCCTTAGATCGCCCGGCCGATCGCCTGGGACAGGTCGCTGTCCACGCCCGGCGTCGCCCCCGGTGCCCAGCCGGCAAGGTACACCAAATCGACCGTCACGGCTGTCTTGCCCTCGGCATCGGCGCGGGCGGCGAAGCGACGGGCGGTTTCGGCGAGGACGTCGCGGCGCAATGGGGAGCGGGCGGCGAGGGGCGACCGGGCCCCCATGGCGGTGAGGTCGGTGAGCAGCCGGTCGAAGCGAGTGTAGCGGACGGTCAGGCGTTCGCTGTCGGCGACGGGCATGGCGAAGCCGGCGCGCTGGAGCAGCCCGGCGGCAGACTGGGGGTCGACCATGGGGGCGATGCGCGGCGCGGCACGGCTGGTCAGGGTCGATTCGGCGATGATCAGGTCTTCGCGCAATTCGCCTAGCGTCAGACCCCCGACGATGGCGGCGGCGAACAGCCCGTCGGGCCGCAGCAGCCGGCGGGCCTGGAGGAGTGCGCCGGGCAGGTCGGAGACGGTGGCGAGGCCGCCGACGCTGATCACCAGGTCGAAAGCGGCGTCGGCGAATGGCAGCCGGTCCTCGTCGGCGACGAGCGTGGTGCCGGCGCCGGGGGCGAGGGCAGCGCGCACTGCGCCGGGCCAGACGGGCAGCGGCCCGCCGAGATCGAGCACGGTCTGGAATGGTCGCCCGAGCGCTTCGACGCGGGCCACGGTCTCGTCGGCCATGGCGCGGTGCAGGAAGTCGGCGGCGGCGAACGTATCGAGCGCGCGTTCATGCCGCCGGCGGCGCAGCGCCCGGTCGAATGGCTCGGCGGCGGGGGTTGCAGGGGGGCGAGCACGGGGGCGGGTGGGGGAGTGTTCGGGGGGCATGGCCGAGCGGTAATCGATGGCATCGCGCCCGCAAAGGCGTAAACTCGCCGCCATGGACCTTGCCGGTATTGCCAAGTCGAGTGCCTTGCAGCCGTTGGCGGCGTTGTTCGACCTGGTGCTGCCGCCGCGCTGCGCCGGCTGTGGCGTCATCGTCGACGGCGACGGCCGCTTCTGCGGGGGCTGCTGGCAGGGCCTCGATTTCCTGGGGTCGCCGCAATGCGAAAGCTGCGGCACGCCCTTCGCCTATGATCGCGGCACCGGCGTTCGTTGCGGCGCCTGCGAGGCGGCGCCGCCGCCCTGGGGCCGCGCCCGGGCGGCGCTGGCCTATCAGGGCGCCGCGCGCACCGCGCTGCTGCGCTTCAAGCTGGCCGATCGCCAGCATCTGGCGGCGATGATGGTGCCGCACATGGCGCGGGCCGGGGCAGGGCTGTTGGGGCCAGCGGTGCTGCTGGTGCCGGTGCCGCTGCACCGCTGGCGACTCTGGCGGCGCGGCTTCAACCAGTCGGCGCTGCTGGCGCGCGGCCTCGCCCGGGCCGGGCTGGGCGTGCTGCATGTCGATGCGCTGGTCCGCGTCCGCCCGACGCTGCCCAGCGTCGGCCTCAACCCCTCGGAGCGCGCCGCCAATGTGAAGGGCGCCTTTGTCGTGCCACGTCCGGAGCGCATCGTCGGACGAAATGTGGTTCTCGTCGACGATGTGCTGACCAGCGGCGCCACCGCATCGGCCTGTGCTTCATCCCTGCTTCAGGCCGGGGCTGCGACGGTGGACGTCTTGACCTGGGCGCGCGTCGTGCGCGACAGGGTATGAGCAACGGTGCGGGGGCATGACGTTCGCCGGCACCCAGGATTCGGAGCATCAGATGGCCAAGATCGAAGTCTATACCAAGCAGCTGTGCCCTTATTGCACGCGCGCCAAGTCGCTGCTGATGCGCAAGGGCGCCGCGTTCGACGAGATCGACATCAGCATGGGCGGGCCGAAGCGCACCGAGATGATCGAGCGAGCCGGCGGCCGCACCACAGTGCCGCAGGTGTTCATCAACGGCACCCATATCGGCGGCAGTGACGATCTCGCCGCGCTGGACCGTCGCGGCGAACTGGATTCGCTGCTCGCCTGAGCGATCCGCATGACGCTCACAATCGGTCTCGTCCAGCCCAACACCGGCATCGATCCGCATGACGGCGCCGCCGCGCTGGCCGCCGCCATTGGCCGCCTCGCCGCTGCCGGGGCCCGCCTGGTCTTCACCCCGGAAATGAGCGGAAGGCTGGACAAGGACCGCGCGCGCCTCGCCGCCACCATCGGCACGGAAGCAGACGATCCCGTCCTCGCCGCCGCCCGCGCCGCCGCCGCCGAGCACGGGATCTGGGTCCAGCTCGGGAGCGTTGCGCTCGCCGGACCCGAGGAGCGTTTCCGCAACCGCGGCTTCCTCATCGACGACAGCGGCACTGTGGTCACCGGCTATGACAAGATCCACCTGTTCGATGTCGACCTTCCCCATGGCGAGCGCTACCGCGAATCCTCAGCCTATGCCCCCGGGGACTGTGCCGTCGCTGCCCCCACCCCCTGGGGCGGGCTGGGGCTGACCATCTGCTACGATTTGCGGTTCCCGGCGCTGTTCCAGGCGCTGGCCCGCGCCGGCGCCGCAATGATCGCCGTCCCGGCCGCCTTTACCCGCCAAACCGGCAAGGCCCACTGGCATGTGCTGCTGCGGGCGCGGGCGATCGAGACCGGCTGCTTCATCATCGCCGCCGCCCAGACCGGTGAGCATGAGGATGGCCGCACCACCTATGGCCACAGCCTCGTCGTCTCCCCCTGGGGTGAGGTGCTGCTGGACATGGGCGAGGCGCCCGGCGAAGCCACCTGCGAGATCGACCTGGCCGCCGTCGCCGAGGCCCGCGCCCGTATGCCCAGCCTCGGCCACGGCCGGGACTGGACCGGGCCAGACCCGGTCGCATGATCGTCTTCGATCTCAAATGCAGCGCCGATCATGTCTTCGAAGCCTGGTTCGGCTCGACCGGCGATTATGACAACCAGCGCACACGCGGCCTCGTCAGCTGCCCGCTGTGCGGCGACGCCAGCATCGAAAAGGCGGCCATGGCCCCCGCCGTCCCCGCCAAGGGCAACCGCCAGCCGTCGGACGCTGCCCGGCTGCTCGCCGCCCAGCGCCTGGTCGAATCCCGCTCGGACTGGGTCGGCCCGCGCTTCGCCGCCGAGGCCCGGGCGCTCCACGAGACCGGCGAGGCCCGCACCATCCACGGCGAGGCCAGCGCCGCCGAGGTCCGCTCGCTGCTGGAAGACGGCGTGCCCGTGCTGCCGCTGCCGTTCGCGCCGCTGGCCAAAAGCGACGCCTGATGCGATTTTCGCTTGATCGTCCCCGTCCCGCCCCGCATTCGAGAGGCCAAGCACCCGTAGCTCAGCAGGACAGAGCAACGGTTTCCTAAACCGCAGGTCGCAGGTTCGAATCCTGCCGGGTGCACCATCCCCCATCGCCCTCCTCCCCGCTTCTCGGCGTCTATCCCGCACGCCCCACCAAAACCATTGCAACTGCGAATCGTTCGCGGTACGGCGGTGACGTCTTCTCGCAGGTTCAAAGCCCCCGATGTCCACCCCCGTTGCCGCGCGCGGCAAGCCCCGCAACACGGTCAAGCACCTGCTGATGAAGCAGCTGCACACCTGGCACTGGATGAGTTCCGCGGTCAGCCTGGTCGGCCTGCTGCTGTTCGCCGTCACCGGCATCACCCTCAACCATGCCGGCGAGATCGAGGGCACCCCGGTCGTCACCCCCGCCAGCGCCACCATGCCCGCCTCGATCCATGAGCAGCTCGCCGTAACCCCCCCGGCCGATGCGGCCGCCCCGCTGCCACCCCCGGTCGCCGCCTGGCTCGAAGACGCCTTCAGCGAACCCGCCACCGGCCCCGCCGAATGGTCGGACGACGAGGTCTATCTGCCGCTCCCCCGCCCCGGCGGCGACGGCTGGATCGCCATCGACCGCGCCACCGGCGCGGTCACCGCCGAGACCACCGACCGCGGCTGGATCTCCTATCTCAACGACCTCCACAAGGGCCGCAACACCGGCACCGCCTGGAAATGGTTCATCGATATCTTCGCCGTCGCCTGCGTCATCTTCGCTGCCACCGGCTTCTTCCTGCTTCAGCTGCACGCCGGCCGCCGCCCGTCTACCTGGCCGCTGGTCGCCGTCGGCCTCGTCATCCCGGCGCTGATCGCCGCCGTCCTGATCCACTGAGGAGCCTGCCCATGCCCCCCCCCCCCCCCCCCCCCCGCCCCACCGTGAGGCTGTCCAGCACCCTCGTCCTCGGCCTCGCCGCCCAGCCGGCGCTGGCCGATACGCTCGATCTCGCCGTCACCATCCCGCGCCTCACCGTCGCCGAATATCATCGCCCCTATGTGGCGATCTGGCTCGAGCAGCCCGGCGCCGCACCGCGCGCCCTGTCGGTCTGGTACGATGCCAAGCTGAAGAACAACGAGGGCACCAAATGGCTGGCGGACCTCCGCCAGTTCTGGCGCGCCGCCGGCCGCTCCATGGCCTTCCCGGCCGACGGCATCACCGGCGCTACCCGCGCGCCGGGCGAGCAGAAGATCAGCCTCGCCCCCGGCACGCTTCCCGCCGGCAATTACACGCTGGTCGTCGAGGCTGCCCGCGAGGTCGGCGGCCGCGAGAGTGTCCGCCTGCCGTTCGCCTGGCCGCCAAAGCCCGGCGCCACCGTCCGCGCCGCCGGCAGCACCGAGCTCGGTGCCGTCACCCTCAGCTTCAGGAAATAGGACCCCCCGCCATGCACAAGCGCCTCGCCCTCCTCGCCGCGTCAGCCATGCTCGCCGTCGCCACCCCCGCCGCCGCCCACCGCCAGTGGATGCTCCCCTCCGCCACCGTGCTGTCGGGCGACAATGTCTGGGTCACGGTCGATGCCGCCATCTCCAACGATATCTTCTATTTCGATCACCAGCCGATGCGCACCGACAACATCAAGGCCACCGCCCCGGACGGCACCGAACTCAAGATCGAGAACGCCGCTACCGGCCGCTACCGCAGCACCTTCGATGTCCAGCTCAAGCAAAAGGGCACCTATCGGATCGACAACAGCGCCACCATGCTGATGGGCAGCTACACGCTCGGCGGCGAGGAGAAAAGGCTGCCGCGCGGCACCACCCCCGCCACGCTCAAGACCGCCATCCCCGCCGGCGCCACCAACGTCCGCACCACCGAGATGGTCAACCGCAACGAGGTCTTCGTCACCGTCGGCGCCCCCACCACCACGGTGTTCAAGACCAGCGGCACCGGCATCGAGATGGTCCCGGTCACTCACCCCAATGATCTCGTCACCGGCGAGGCCGCCACCTTCCAGTTCCTGCTCGATGGCAAACCCGCCGCCGGCCTCGGCGTCACCGTCATCCCTGGTGGCGTCCGCTACCGCAGCGCGTCGGAGGAGATGACGCTCAAGGCCGATGCGCAGGGCAGGGTGGTCATCACCTGGCCGCAGCCGGGCATGTACTGGCTCAACGCCAGCACCGGCGGCCGTCCGCAAGGCGGCCCCGCAAGCCCCAACGCCGCCGCACCTGCCGCCCCGGCAGACGCCGCCCCCGCCCGCCGCGCCAGCTACGTCACCACGCTCGAAGTGCTCGCCCCCTGAACGACGGCCCGAGCCTGGCGGTCCGCGTCGCCGTCCCGCTCGCCCTCGCGGGCGGGCGCATGGATCCGCCCTTGGGGCAAGTCCATGCCCTGGCCGGCGACACCATGGGCACACGCTGGTCGGCCCGGCTCGTCGTAGTCGACGCCGCCCGGCTCCCCGCCCTTTACGCCGGCATCCAGCAGGTGTTCGATGGCGTTGTCGCCGAGATGAGCAACTGGGAGCCGGCGTCGGACATCAGCCGCTTCAACCGCAGCCCTCCCGGCCAGTGGCAGACGCTGCCCCCGGCGACGATGACCGTGCTGCGCTGCGGGCTGGACATCGCGGCGCGCAGCGACGGCGCCTTCGATCCCGCCATCGGCGCGCTGGTCGCCTTCTGGGGCTTCGGCCCCGATCACCAGACTGGCTCGGCGCTGCGTCTCGCCCCTGCCTGGCGCGCGATCGAAGTGGACGGCCCGCGCGCCCGGCGCACCGCCAATGTCGCGCTGGATTTCTCCGGCATCGCCAAGGGCCACGCCGTGGATGCGGTCGCCGACTGGCTGCGCGGGCAGGGGTACCAGCATTTCCTCGTCGAGGCCGGCGGCGAGCTGCGCGGCGAGGGCCTCAAGCCCGATGGCCAGCCCTGGTGGGTCGATCTCGAAGCCGTCCCCGGCCTTGCCCTGCCGCCCACCCGCATCGCGCTCTGCGGCTTCGCCATCGCTACCTCGGGCGACTATCGCCGCTTCCGCCTCACCGGCAACCGGCGGGACAGCCACAGCATCGATCCCCGTTCCGGCGCCCCCATCCGCAACAATGTCGCCTCGGTCACCGTCATCGGCGCGAGCGCCATGCACGCCGATGCCTGGGCCACGGCGCTGACCGTCCTCGGCCAGGAGGCCGGCATGGCGCTCGCCATCCGCGAGCAGCTGGCGGCGCTCATCGTCACCCGTACGCCCGACGGCGCCACCGAGGCCCAGTCGCCGGCCTTCACCGCCATGCTCGGCTGATACCCCAGCGTCGCTCTCGACATTATTTTTGCGAATGACTTTCAATCGCGTTGACTCTGCGAATAAGTCGCATTAACGCCGCGAAGGACACATAACAGGGAAAACACGGATGTCGAAATTCACCGCCCGCGGGGACTCCCGCATTGCATCCACCGCCTTTCTCGCGCTCGGTTGCGTCGGGGCGCTGCACACCGCTCCCGCGCTCGCCGCCGACCTGGCCGCCGCAGAAGCCGCTGCCGAAGCAGATGCCCCCGCCACCATCGTCGTCACCGGCCATCGCGGCACCAAGCTCGAATCCCCCAAGGCCACCGCCGAGCTGCGCGACACCCCGCAGACCGTCACCGTCGTCAGCGACCAGGTCATCCGCAAGCAGAATTTGCTGACGCTCCGCGACGTCCTCGCCACCGTCCCCGGCATCACCTTCGGCGCCGGCGAGGGCGGCGGCGGCTACGGCGATTCGATCAACCTGCGCGGCTATTCAGCCAACAACGACATTACCCAGGACGGGGTGCGGGACAGCGCGCAGTACAGCCGCACCGATCCGTTCAACCTTCAGCAGATCGAGGTCTACAACGGCGCCAATTCGGTGTTCAACGGCTCGGGCTCGGTCGGCGGCACCATCAACATCGTCAGCAAGACCCCCCAGGCCGAGAACCTCACCATCCTCAGCGCCGGCATCGGCACCGACAATTATTACCGCGCCGCCGTCGACAGCAACTGGCGGGTCAGCGAGCTCGTCGCGTTCCGCCTTAATGCCATGTACCATCAGAACGATGTCCCCGGCCGCGATGTCGAGGGCTTCAAGCGCTGGGGCATCGCCCCGTCGCTGACCATCGGCATCGAAGGCCCGACCAGCCTGACGCTCGGCTATGTCCACCAGCATGACGACAACACGCCAGTGTTCGGCGTCCCCTATTTCAAGAGCCTGGTCAACGACGGCACCCTGCCGGAAGCCGATCGCAGCGACTATTTCGGCATCGAGAATCTCGACGTCCAGCTGATCAACGTCGATCGCCTCACCGCCACCGTCCGCCACCAGTTCAGCGACAGCGTCACCCTGCGCAACCTCACCCGCTGGCAGCGCGTCACCCAGGACAACGTCACCAGCGCCCCGCAAGGCACCTTCTGCCTCAGCGGCACCGGCCTGCAGCCGGTCGGCGCCACGGGCCTCGCCACCACCGGCATCGCCTGCCCGGCGACGCTGGCCCCGGGCCGCTACCAGCCGTCCGGCCCCCGCGGCCTCGTTCGCGACACCGTCAATGACGTGATGGTCAACCAGACCGACCTGCGCATCGTCTCGGGCCAGAAGGGCGGCATCCGCAACACCCTGGTCATCGGCGCCTCGTGGATGAAGGAAGATTACAGCATCGAATCCGGCTCGCTGATCCGCGACGCCGCCGGCAACGCCCAGACGCTGCCGCAGATCGTCATCGCCAACCCGAACACCGTCTATACTGGGCCGATCAACCGCATCGTCACCGCCCGCTCGCGCAGCACCACCACCAACAAGGCCGTCTACGCCTTCGATACGCTCGAGCTCGGCCCCAAGTTCGAGCTCAACGCCGCCGTCCGCTATGAAAGCAACGACGCCGAGTTCCGCAACATCCCGCTGACCTTCGTGCCGCCCGGCAGCACGGCGCTGACCGATGCCCAGCAGGCCCCGCAAATCAACAACGAGACCTTGTTTTCCTATCGCCTCGGCGCCGTCTACAAGCCGGTCGAGGATGTCAGCCTCTACATCGCCTATGGCAACGCCAAGACCCCGTCCTCGGCCACCGTCCGCCTCGGCTGCGGCACCGTCTCGGCGCCGGGTGCGGCCGATCCCTGCGCCACCGCGCCGGAAACCGCGAAAAACTATGAGATCGGCGCCAAGGCCGACCTGTTCGACCGCGCCCTGCAGGTCACCGCGGCCGTCTTCCGCAACGAGCGCAGCAACTTTCGCATTCCCTCCAACGACCCGGCGCTGCCCGCCAGCCTGCAGGTCCTCGATGGCCGCTCGCGCGTCGATGGCATCGCGCTCGGTGTCTCGGGCGCCGTCACCCCGGCCTGGACGCTGTTTGCCAACTATACCTATCTCAAGAGCAAGGTGCTCCAGAGCGTCTCGGACTTCTGCCTGTCCAATCCCGGCGGCACCGGCTGCGGCAACACCGCCGGCAATCCTGACCCGCAGTTCGGCAATAGCCTGATCCAGACGCCCAAGCATTCGGGCAGCCTGTTCACCAGCTACCGCCTGCCCTTCGGCCTCGAGCTCGGCTACGGCCTGACCTATCAGGGCAGCTTCGCCACCAATCAGTCATCGCTGGTCAACGCCACCCAGTTCCAGTCCGACGACTATCTGATCCACCGCGCCTTCGTCTCCTATGCCTTCGCCCAAGGGCTGACCGCGCAGCTCAACATCCAGAATTTCACCAACGAGAAATACCTCACCGGCATCCGCAACAACGTCAACGCCACCAGCGGCGCCGTCAGCGGCGGCTGGGCCGTCCCCGGCGACACCCGTTCGGCCGTCCTCAGCGTCTTCTACAGCTTCTGATGATCGGATAGGCTGTCCGCATGCTGATCGAGATCCCCGCTGTCCTCGATGCCGCCGGCATCGCCGAGGTCCGCGGGGTGATCGATGAAGGCGAGTGGGTGGACGGCAACGTCACTTCTGGCCACCAGTCCGCCCTCGCCAAGCACAACACCCAGCTCGTCGAGGCCTCGCCCGCCGCCCGCAAGGCCGGTGGCCTGATCCTCGATGCGCTCGGCCGCACGCCGCTGTTCATCGCCGCCGCCCTGCCGCACAGCATCTACCCGCCGCTGTTCAACCGCTATCAAGGCGGCCAGGCCTTCGGCAACCATGTCGACAATGCCGTGCGTATCCAGCGCGGCAGCAATTTCCGCATCCGCAGCGATCTCTCGGCCACATTGTTCCTCGAGGACCCCGAATCCTACGACGGCGGCGAACTGCTGATCGAGCACAATTTCGGCACCCAAGCGGTCAAGCTGCCGGCCGGCCATATGGTCCTTTACCCGGCCTCGTCGGTCCACCGCGTCGCGCCGGTGACGCGCGGCCGCCGTACCGCCAGCTTCTTCTGGCTGCAGTCCATGGTCCGCGATACCGAGAGCCGCCAGCTTCTGTTCGGCCTCGATACCGCCATCCAGCAGGTCGCGCAGACGCTCGGCCACAGCGACGAAACCGTCATCCGCATGACCGGTATTTACCACAATCTGCTGCGCAAATGGACTGATCTGTAGCACCCGGCTGACACCGTTGCCGCTACTAAATCCACACTTAGGGCCTGCCGATGCTGCCCGCCGCATGTATAAATACGCAGGCTCAGCCCGGCAATTCCAATTGACCCGCCGATATCGCCCTCAGCGAAACAATATCTTCTTTCAGCTGCGCTGACCAACTAAAATTTCAATCCATTATTTTTCGCAGCTTGGCCATATCTGTTCAATAATTAACGAGACAAAATTATATTATTTAAGCAAGTTGACTTGTTAATTATTAGAATAAGTTGAATTTTAACCATCGATTTTTCTAAGTAAGATTGACGTTTTACAAGCAAAGATTATTTGCTTCCCAGTGTTTGGAATTTCCGTTACTATCGAAGAGTAAGCAAGGTAAGTCTTAACGGATTTTAATACCTTGCGCACCCCAAAGGGGGTTTGACCGGTATTGGCGTCCGTGTCTGGGACACGGAGATTTGTTCGTGAAAATGAAGCAACTGGCACTGTCGGTGCCAATGATCAGTGCTGCCCTCGGCAGCGCCGCCGTCGCCCAGTCGATCCCCGGCGCCGGCAGCCAGCTCCAGCAGCTGCCCCCGGTCATCGACCAGCAGCGCGCCGCGCCCGATATCCGTATCGATCGCCCCGATCCCGCCCCCATCCCTGCCCAGGCCGGGCCCGCCATCGCCGTCACCGCGCTGCGCGTCACCGGCGCCACCGTCTATCCGGAGGCCACGCTGGTCGCCGCCGCCGGCTTCACGCCGGGCACCACCCTCAGCTTCGCCGACCTGCAGACCATGGCCGCGCGCATCACCGCGCACTACACCGATCGCGGTTATTTCGTCGCCCGCGCCTATCTGCCGGCGCAGGACGTCAGCACCGGCACCGTCACCATTGCCGTCATCGAGGGCCGCTACGGCGCCGTCTCGCTCAACAACAGCAGCCGCCTTGCCCCCGGCGTCGCCAACGGCATTCTCGCCGGCCTCAACCCCGGAGACATCGTCGCCGGCGCCCCGCTCGAGCGCCGCCTGCTGATCCTCTCCGATGTCCCCGGCATCAGCATCGGCTCCACCCTGTCGCCGGGCACCGCCGTCGGCACCTCGGATCTCCGCGTCGACATCGCCCCGGGCGACACCGTCAGCGGCGTCGTCGAAGCCGACAATGGCGGCAACCGCTACACCGGCGAATGGCGCGGCGGCGGCACCCTGTTCCTCAACAACCTCGCCGGCCGCGGTGACCAGCTCAGCCTGCGCGTGCTCGCCTCCACCCAGTCGCTGATCTACGGCCGCGTCGCCTGGCAGGCCCCGGTCGGCGCCGCCACCGTCGGCGTCGCCTATTCGCACATCGGCTATGAGCTGGGCCGCGAGTTCGCCAGCCTCGATGCCAGCGGCACCGCCGACATCGTCAGCGTCTTCGCCACCTATCCGCTGCTCCGCTCGCGCCGCCACAATGTCCGCGCGCTGCTCGGCGCCGACGCCAAATGGTTCACCGACCGCGCCCGCACCTTCGGCACCGAGTCGGACCGCACCACCCGCGTCCTCACCGCTGGCCTCGCCGGCGATCACCGCCACGCCACCGGCTTCTCCACCTGGTCGGTCAGCGCCAGCTACGGCGATCTGACGTTGAAGACCCCCGCCGACCGCGCCTTCGATGCCCTCACCGCCCGCGCCGAGGGCGGCTACGGCGTGTTCCGCGCCATGGTCAGCCATGACCAGACCATTATCGGCGGCTTCTCGCTGTTCGGCTCGGCCCGCGGCCAGCTCGCCACCAGGAACCTCGACAGCTCGGAGAAGATGCAGCTCGGCGGCGCCTATGGCATCCGCGCCTATCCGGAAGGCGAGGCCTTCGGCGACGAAGGCTATATCGCCACCGCCGAAGCCCGCCAGCTGCTCGCCGAAAACTTCGCCGGTCTGCCCGGCCGCCTCCAGCTGTTCGCGTTCATCGAGACCGGCGCCATCCGCCTCGCCAAGACCCCCTGGTTCCCCGGCGACAACATTCTCCACCGCAGCGGCTACGGCGCCGGTGCCGGCTGGGTCACCCCCGGCAATTTCACCATCCGCGCCGCCTATGCGCGCAAACTCGGCACCGGCCCCGCCACCTCGGCCCCCGATCGCTCGGGCCGTTTCTGGCTCCAGGTCGCCAAGTTCTTCTGAAGGATAGCCCCATGATCCGTCGCACCCCCCGCTCGGCCTGGCAGCGCCTCCGCCCCGCTTTCTGCATCACCGCCAGCGTGCTGGCGCTCGGCGCCACCACGGCCCGCGCCCAGAGCCTGCCCACCGGCGGGAGCGTCAGCGCCGGCGCCGCCAGCATCGCCGCCGCCCCCAATACACTGACCATCACCCAGACCACGCAGAATGTCGCCATCAACTGGCAGAGCTTCGATATCGGCGCCGCCAACGCCGTCAGCTTCGTCCAGCCCAACGCCAGCGCCGTCGCCCTCAACCGCGTCACCGGCGGCAATCCCAGCGCCATCATGGGCAGCCTCACCGCCAACGGCCGGGTGTTCCTCGTCAACGGTGCCGGCATCGTCTTTGGCCGCGATTCCCAGGTCAATGTCGGCGGCCTCGTCGCTTCCACCCTGTCGATCACCGACGCCGACTTCATGGCCGCCAACTACAAGTTCACCGGGGCCGGAGGCAGCATCGTCAACCACGGCACCATCACCGCCGATGGCGGCGTCGTCGCGCTCCTCGGCGGCAGCGTCAGCAACCAGGGCACCGTCGCCGCCCGCCTCGGCACCGTCGCCCTCGCCGCCGGCGAGGCCATCACCCTTGATTTCGCCGGCGATGGCCTGCTCAATCTCAGCATCGATCGCGGCGCCGCCCAGGCGCTCGTCGACAATGGCGGCCTGATCCGCGCCGATGGCGGCCATGTCCTGCTCACTACCCAGGCCGCCGGCGCGTTGCTCAAGACCGTCGTCAACAACAGCGGCATCATCGAGGCCAATGGCCTCACCACCACGGCCGGCGGCACCGTCCTGTTGCTCGCCGACATGGCCGGCGGCACGCTGACGCTCGATGGCACCATCCAGGCCGCCGGCAGCTTCGTCGAAACCTCGGCCGCCAACGTCCGCATCGCCGAGACTGCCCGCGTCAACACGCTCGCCACCACCCCCGGCGGGCTCAACGGCGAATGGCTGATCGATCCGGAGGATTTCATCGTCCAGGCGGGCCAGAACATCTCGGGCGCCGCGCTGTCGGCGCTGCTGGTTACCACCAGCGTCACCATCCGCACCATGCCTGGAACCGACCTGTCCACGGACGGCGCCCCGCCGCTGCGCGATCTCTACACATCGACCGTCGGCAACGGCGACATCTTCATCAACGAGGCCGTCACCTGGACCGCCAGCTCCAGCGTCACCACGCTGCGCCTCGAGGCGATCCGCGATCTCGTCGTCAATGCTGCCGTCACCGCCACCAACGGCAACATCATCGCCTGCTGCGGCCGGGATGCCAACATCAACGCCGCGATGACCACCACCGGCGGCAGCATCCTCATCAATGCCGGCCGCAACGTTACCGTCGCTGCCATCTCGGCCATCACCGTCACCAACGGCAATCTCGCGCTCTGCGCCGCCGAAGACCTGTCGATCAGCGGCGCCCTCGTCCTCACCCGCGGCACCGCCATCCCCGAGCGCAGCCTCGGTCTCACGCCTGGCATGACGCTGATCGCCGGCTATGGCGGCACCGGCCCGGGCGCAGACGCAGGCACCATCAGCTTCGGGTCCTCGGCCCCGCCGATCGTCGTCACCGGCCCCAACGCACTGGTCCAGATCGCCTACAATCCGGTCGCCTATGACGCACCGATCAACTTCGCGCCCTTGTTCACGCTGTCGCTCGAAGCCGTCGTCGATGCCCGCATGCTTGTCTTCCCGACCGCGCTGAAGGTCGAGGACGGCACCGCCGCCGTCGTCCTCTCGGGCTTCAACACCACCGCCACCTCCGGCCAGCCCACCGGCGTCACCCTCGTCGCCGGTCCCACTGCCACCGCCAGCTTCGACAGCACCGCCGCCGGCATGGCCATAGGCGTCAGCTACAGCGGCTACACCCTCGCCGGCGCCGACGCCGCCCTCTACGCGCTGGCCTCGTCCTGCTGCGAAACCGGCAACCGCACCACCGGCACCATCACCCCAGCTCCGACACCAACCCCCACACCGACCCCCACGCCGACGCCGACTCCCACGCCGACACCCACGCCTACCCCCACGCCTACCCCGACACCCACGCCGACTCCAACTCCGACCCCCACGCCCACACCAACCCCGACCCCCACCCCGACACCAACGCCCACGCCGACCCCGACCCCGACCCCGACCCCGACACCCACCCCCACGCCGCCTCCAACTCCGACCCCCACACCAACGCCCACACCAACCCCGACCCCTACGCCCACCCCAACACCGACCCCGACCCCAACGCCCACACCAACCCCACTGACCCCGCTCGCGCTGACCGCGCCGCTGGTCGCCGGCCCGCTGCTGGTCCGAACGCCCGTCGATATCCCCGGCGTGCAACTCGCCGTCCTCGGCGACGGCGTCCGCATGCCCGTGGTCGAGGTTCCTGCGCCGGTGGCCCCAGCGCCCGTCATCGAGGCCCCGGCACGCATCCCGGCGCCCGTGCCCGCCCCCGCCGTCCCGGTCTACCCGACCCGGCGATCGAACAACTGATGCCCACCCGGCGGCTCTCCCTGCTCGCGTCGCTGCTGGTCACAGCGCTCGCCGCGCTGCCGGCGCACGCCTCGCCCGCCGCCGTCCACAAGGCCGCCGCCGTCATCGCCGCCAGGGACAACGCCGCGCTGCCCTTCCTCGTCATCGACAAGGCGCAGGCCCGCGTCCTCGCCTACGCCCCGGACGGCACGCTGATCGCCTCTGCCCCCGCCCTGCTCGGCCTCACCCCCGGCGACACCGCGCCCGCTGACATCGGCCTGCGCACCGCCGCCCAGATCGGCCCCGCCGATCGCATCACCCCGGCCGGCCGGTTCACCGCCTCGCTCGGCCAGGACTTTGTCCAGGACCTGCTCTGGGTCGATTACAACGCCGGCCTGTCCCTCCACCGCGTCGTCAAGGGCAGCCCCAAGGACCGCCGCGCCGACCGCCTCGCCAGCCCCACCACCCAGGACAACCGCATCTCCTTCGGCTGCATCAACGTCCCCGCTGCCTTCTACGACGATGTCATCCGCCCCCTCTTCGCCAACACCGTCGGTATCGTCTACATCCTCCCCGAAGCCACAACCGCCCCCCGCCCGATCGAACTGGCCTCGCAGCTGGACCAGTAGGAGGGCCTCCGGCGGGGGGGGGGGGGGGG
>NZ_JBIMKZ010000062.1:0-18481 GCF_051860865.1 Polymorphobacter sp.
GAAGACCAACGACATCGCCGGTGACGGCACCACCACCGCGACCGTGCTGGCCCAGGCCATCGTGCGCGAGGGCATGAAGTCGGTCGCCGCCGGCATGAACCCGATGGACCTGAAGCGCGGCATCGATCTCGCCGTTACCAAGGTCGTCGCGGACCTCAAGGCGCGTTCGAAGCCGGTTTCGGGTTCGAGCGAGATCGCCCAGGTCGGCACCATCTCCGCCAATGGCGAAGCCGAAATCGGCGAGATGATCGCCAAGGCGATGGACAAGGTCGGCAAGGAAGGCGTGATCACCGTCGAGGAAGCCAAGGGCATGGACTCGGAACTCGACGTCGTCGAGGGCATGCAGTTCGACCGCGGCTATCTCTCGCCCTACTTCATCACCAACCCCGAGAAGATGCAGGTCGAGCTCGATTCGCCCTATATCCTCATCCATGAGAAGAAGCTGTCGAACCTGCAGGCGCTGCTGCCGGTGCTCGAAGCCGTCGTCCAGTCCGGCCGGCCGCTGCTGATCATCGCCGAAGACGTCGAAGGCGAGGCCCTGGCCACGCTGGTGGTCAACAAGCTGCGTGGCGGCCTGAAGGTTGCCGCGGTCAAGGCGCCGGGCTTCGGCGATCGCCGCAAGGCAATGCTGGAAGACATCGCCGTCCTGACCAAGGGCGAGATGATCTCCGAGGACCTCGGCATCAAGCTCGAGAATGTCACGCTGCCGATGCTCGGCCAGGCGAAGCGCGTGACCATCGACAAGGACAACACCACCATCGTCGACGGTGCCGGCGAGGCGGAATCGATCAAGGGCCGGGTCGAGCAGATCCGCGCACAGATCGAAATCACCACCTCCGACTATGACAAGGAAAAGCTGCAGGAGCGCCTGGCCAAGCTGGCCGGTGGTGTTGCAGTGATCAAGGTCGGTGGCTCCACGGAAGTGGAAGTCAAGGAGCGCAAGGACCGCGTCGACGATGCGCTGCACGCCACCCGCGCTGCCGTGGAAGAAGGCATCGTTCCGGGCGGTGGTACCGCGCTGCTCTATGCCACCAAGGCGATCGAGGGGCTGAAGGGCGCCAACGACGACCAGACCCGTGGCGTCGACATCATCCGCAAGGCGCTGTTTGCGCCGGTTCGCCAGATTGCCCAGAACGCCGGCCATGATGGCGCGGTTGTCTCGGGCAAGCTGCTCGACGGCAATGACGACAAGATCGGCTTCAATGCGCAGACCGATGTCTACGAGAACCTCGTGGCCGCCGGCGTCATCGATCCGACCAAGGTCGTTCGTACGGCGCTGCAGGATGCGGCCTCGGTCGCCTCGCTGCTGATCACCACCGAAGCGGCGATCACCGAAGCACCCGCCGACGACAAGGCCGGTGGCGGCATGCCCGGCGGCGGCATGGGCGGTATGGGCGGCATGGGTGGCATGGACTTCTAAGTCCCGCCTTCCAGACGCTTCTGAAAATGAAGGGGGTCGCGGTGCAAGCCGCGGCCCCTTTTTCTTTTAGGCAGCGGCGTCCATGATGGGGCATGAGCTGGAAGATCAAGGCGCAACTGATGGCCGGCGACGAGATCGCACTCGGGCCGGGGAAGGCCGACCTGCTCGATGCGATCGCCGCCACCGGCTCGATCTCGGCCGCCGGTCGCGCCATGGGGCTGAGCTATCGCCGGGCCTGGCTGATGGTCGATGCGATGAACCGGCTGTTCGCCGAGCCGCTGGTGCTGACCGTGCGCGGCGGGCCGGGCGGGGCATCCTTGAGCGACTTTGGCCGCGCCGTGCTTGGCGACTATCGGGCGCTGCAGGCGCGGCTGGAGAAGGCGAGCGGCGGGCTGTGCGCGGGAATTGCGGGACGGTTGAAGGGCTAGGGGCCTGCGGCCTCCGGCGGTAACAAGATGCCTCCGGCGGCTGGGGCCGTAGGCCCCAGACCCCGATAATCCGGCCTCCGCAAGGCGACGCCAGAAGATCTCGCGGGATTAACCCAATGATTGGGGTCTGGGGCCTGCGGCCCCAGCCGCCGGAGGCACTTTACCTTACCGCCGGAGGCTCACTTCTTCTCGCTGACCATCAGTTCCACATCCGGGCCGGGGTTGCCGCTGAGCTGGATCAGGTGATCGCCGGGATTCAGGTCGAATTCGACAACCTTGTGGATGGTGGTGCAGGGGGCGAGGGCGCCGAACTTGCCCGAGGGCAGGGCGGTGCTGCCGGAGAGGACGTCGATCCATAAGGGCTGGGAGGCCGAGACGCGCCAGGTGCCGGCGGCGGGGATGCGGACGCGAATGAGGCCGGCGTGAACATTGGCGGGCGTGCGGACCTTGCCGGCGGGCTGGGCGAGGGTGACGCCGGCCGAAGGGTGAAGGGTGAGCCTGGCAGGAGTGCCGGGGGTAAGCGACGGCGCGTTGGTGGTCTTGGCGCTGGCAGCGATCGGGATGGGGGGCCTGGCCCAGGCGGCGAGATCGGTGGGCAGGTTGGCGTTGGAAATTTCCTTGCAGTCAGGGGTTCCCATCTGGGCCAAGGCCGGCGCGGCGGCGAAGGCGAGAAGGGCTGTGACGGCTATGAGCGATGCCCGCATGGCTTGTCTCCGACGAGGTTCGTTATATACAGCCATATATAGCGATTCGGTCAAAGGGAAGCGGGATTCATGCGCGGTGTCGGGGCGGCGATGGGGTTGTTGTGGGCCGTTTCGGCGGCGCCGGGATGGGCGGAGGCGCGATGGGCGGAGTTGGGGGAGCCGGAGGCATTTGCGCTGGGCATGATTACAGTGACGGGGGCGCAGGCGCCGGGGATTGCGATCGGCGCGGGCAGTCTGTCGTCGGAGGCGATCTTGTCATTCGAGCGGCAGACGCTCGACCAAGCGGCGGCGCTGATCCCGGGGGTGACCACCTCGAACAGCGGCGGTTCGCGCAATGAGCGGCTGCTGTTCGTGCGCGGCTTCGACCGGTTTCAGGTGCCGCTGTCTATCGATGGCATCCGGGTCTATCTGCCGGCCGACAACCGGCTCGATTTCGGGCGGTTCCTGACCGGCGACATCGCCGAGGTGCAGGTGGCCAAGGGCTATGTGTCGGTGATCGACGGGCCGGGCGCGCTGGGCGGGGCGATCAACCTAGTGACGCGGACGCCGCGGGACGGCTGGCAGGCGGAGGCGCGGGCCAGCCTGTCCTTCGACCGCGGGCTGAATGCTGCCGGTCATTCGCAGTTCGGCTATGTCGGCGTGCGGCAGGGCGGCTTTTATGCGCAGGTTTCCGGCACGCATGTCGAGCGGGATTTCTTCACCACGGCGGGCGGCTTTGTGCCGACGGCGAACCAGGCGGCGGGGCGGCGCGACCTCTCCGACAACCGCGACTGGCGGGTGAATGCCCGAGTCGGCTATGCGCCGGGCGACGGCACCGAGCTGGCGATTTCTTATACGCGGCAGGAGGGATCGAAGAACGCGCCGGTCGAAACGACGGTGCCGCTGCCGGTGCAGCGCTACTGGTCGTGGCCGGAATGGAATCTCGAGCAGATCGCGCTGTTCGCCGCCGCGCCGCTAGGCGACACGGCCAAGATGCAGGCGCGGGTGTTTCGCTTCAAGTTCGACAATCTGCTGCGGTCCTTCGATACGCGGGCGCAGACGACCCAGACGCTTGGACGAGCGTTCAACAGTTTTTATGAGGACGAGGCGACCGGCGGCTCGCTGCGGCTCGATGTCGAGCTGAGCGATCGGCAGGCGCTGACCCTTGCCGGGCATGTGCGGCGCGACGAGCATGTCGAGTTCCAGCAGGGGTTTCCCTCCGGCTTCATCGAGCCGCGCCAGACCTCGCTGGAAACGACCTGGAGCGTGGCGGCCGAGCATGTGCTGAGGCTGGCGCCGGCGGTTAATTTACGGACCGGCTTCGGCTATGACTGGCGCGATCTGCACAAGGCGGAGGAGTTTGGCGTGCCGCCCGGCGGCGGGGCGGCGACGGTGTTCGGTTACCCGGTGCGCAGCGGCGATGCCTGGAATGCGCAGGGGCAGCTCGAATGGCTGCCCGATGGTGACAACCGCCTGGCGCTGAGCGTGTCTTCGCGGGCGCGGTTTCCGACGCTGTTCGACCGATTCTCGTCGCGGTTTGGCGGGGCGACGTCCAACCCGGATCTGAAGGCCGAGCGGGCGACGCAGATCGAGCTGGCCGGGCGGCACCAGTCCGGCCGGGTGGCGCTGGAGGCGGCGATTTATGTGGCCGATGTGCGCGATGCGATCTTCGGGGTGCCGGCGCTGTTCTATACGTGCACCGCCTCGACGGGGGCGCCCTCGGTGCCTGTGCCCGGGTGCGAGCCGCAGGCGGTGAGCCAGAGCCGTAATGTCGGCAAAGGCACTTATTGGGGGGCCGAGGGCGCGGTGTCGGCCGATATTGCGGCGGGGCTGCGCGGCGGGGTGAGTGCCACCTTTGTGAAGCGCGATATCCGCGACCCCAATTTGCCGGCGTTTCGACCGGTAGGGGTGCCGGACCTGAGCGGCTTCGTCTGGCTTGACTGGCAGCCGCTGGCGGACGTGACCGTTTTGCCGAGCCTTGACATCGCCGGCGACCGCTGGGTGGTGAACACCGCCGGGACGCAATGGACGCGCGATGGGGCGCATCTGCTGGCCAATCTGCGGCTGGCGTGGGCGCCGCGGCCGGGGCTGGAGGTGGCGGCGAGCGCCAGCAATATCTTCGACCGCAACTACCAGCTGGCGCTGGGCTTTCCCGAGGCGGGGCGGACGTTCATGCTGTCGGTGCGCGCCGGCTATTGAGCCGGGGCGGCTGGCGTGGCGGCACCGGCTTCGGCCATCGCTGCCTCGACATCGGCATTGGCCTTGGCGACCAGCGCCGCCTCCTCGGTGGAGGCTGGCGCGTCTGCCGGCTTGTCACAGCTGGCGAGCAGCAGGGCGAGGGGTAGCAGGGCTACAGGCGTGCGGAGGGGCATAGGCAGGCTCATGTCAGGGGGCGGCGGGCTCGGCCGGTTCGGGCGTGGCCTGGGCAGCACTATCGGGTGCGGGCGTGTCGGGTGCGGGGGCTTCGGTGCTTTCCGGAACGGCATCGTCGCCATAATATTCCAACTCCTCGGCGGTGAGCGGCGGGTTGCCATAGTATAGCTGGGCCCGGCGGCTCTGCAGGAAGGCCGAGCGGATGGTCGCATATTCATCGAGGCTTGAGGCGAGCAGCCCGTCCGCGCCGGAATCGGTGAGACGCGAGCGGGCATCGATCAGGCGGCCGCCGATGAGGCCGGCGCGCCACCAGATGCTCGGGCTCAGGATGCGATTGCGCGCGATGTCGGCGGGATCGACGAAGAAATCGAAGGGCACGCCGACCCCGTCCCGCAGCGTGCTGGGACCGAGGAACGGCAGCATGACATAAGGGCCGGCGGCGATGCCCCATTGGCTGAAGGTCATGCCGAAGTCTGTCGGATCGTCCGGCCGCCCGAGATCGGTGGCAACATCGGCAAGGCCGCCGACGCCAAGCGTCGTGTTCAGGAGGAAGCGGTCCAAGGTCTGAAAGGCGCGCTTTATCTTGCCCTGCAGCAGGTAGTTCAGAAAATATCGGGGCTGGCCATAATTGTTGTAGGCGTTGCTGACCAGGCGCCGGCCGGGCTGGGGGACGACGGCGCGATAGGCGCTGCTGATCGGTTTCATCACATAACGGTCTGCATTCTTGTTGAAGGCATAGACGCGGCGGTTGCTGGCCTCCCAAGGATCGGCCTGTGCGGTCTCCAGGCTCAGGCTGCGCGGGGTGGCGCAGGCGGTGGCGAGGAGAGGGAGGGCCAGAAGCGCAGCCAGGCGCGGAAGACAACGCATCACACGCGCCTTGCACAGGCGGGGGACGGCGGCAAGGGCTCTGTGCTTCTTGACACATATAAAGATGTCTTTATGTGATGCGACATGGAGCGGTTGCTGGATATTTTCAGGGCGTTGGCGGACCCGAGCCGGGTGCGCATTCTGTTGCTGGTGCGGCGGATGGAATTGTCCGTCGGCGAGCTGGTGCTGGTGCTGGGGCAGAGCCAGCCGCGGGTGTCTCGCCATGTTCGAATCCTGGCCGAGGCCGGGCTGGTATCGCGGGCGCGCGAGGGCGCCTGGGTGTTCGTGCGGCTGGGCGAGGCGCGGGTCACGGCGCCGGTGCTGGCAGTGATCGACGGGCTGGAGGGGGCCGATTGGGCCTGGGACGATCTGGCGCGGCTGGCGGTGGTGCGGGCCGAGCGGGGGGCGGCGGCGGACGCCTGGTTTGCCGCGCATGCCGAGGACTGGGACCGCGAGCGCTCGCTCTACACACGCGAGGCGGAGGTGGAGGCGGCGATTGTTGCGGCGCTGGACGGCAGCGGGCTGGGTGACCTGATCGATGTCGGCACCGGCACGGGGCGGATGATCGAGCTGCTGGGACCGGCGGCGACGCGGGCGCTGGGGCTGGACCGCAGCCCGGAGATGCTGCGGCTGGCGCGCGGTCGGATCGAATCGGCGGGGCTTGGCCATGCCGAGGTCCGGCACGGCGACATGTATGCGCTGCCGCGCGGCGACGCGACGGTGGACACGGTGGTGCTGCATCAGGTGCTGCACTTTGCCGATGACCCGGCGGCGGTGATCGGCGAGGCGGTGCGGGTGTTGCGACCCGGCGGGCGGCTGCTGGTCGTCGACCTGGCGGCGCATACTCGTGAGGAGCTGCGCAGCCAGCGGCGGCATCTGCGGCTGGGGTTTGCCGATGAGGCGGTGCTCGGCTGGATGGGCGCCGCGGGTCTGGCGGCGCGGGTGGCGGCGCATCTGCCGGGCGAGGATACGCTGGCGGTAACGCTTTGGATTGGCGAAAGGAATGTCGCGTGAGTGTTGGGTTTGACGGGCCGCTGTATGCCGATGTGCCGGGCGACATTGCGGTCAGCTTCGAGTTTTTCCCGCCGAAGTCGCCGGCGATGGAGACGACGCTTTGGGAGAGCTTCGAGACGCTGACGCCGCTGCAGCCGCGCTTCGTGTCGGTGACCTATGGGGCGGGCGGGACGACGCGCGAGCGGACGCATGCGACGGTCGCCAAGATCGCCAGCGAGAGCGCGGTGCCGGCGGCGGCGCACCTGACTTGCGTGGACGCCAGCCGTGACGAGATCGACGAGATTGCGCGCGGCTATTGGGAAGCTGGGGTAAGGCATATCGTGGCGCTGCGGGGGGATCCGCCGGGCGGGCAGAAGTGTTTCGAGGCGCGGCCGGATGGCTATGCCAATGCGGCCGAGCTGGTGGCCGGGCTGAAGCGGGTGGCGGATTTCGAGATTTCGGTCGGCGCCTATCCGGAGGTGCATCCGGAGGCTGCGAGCCTGGAGGCCGACCTGGAGGCGCTGCGGGCCAAGCTGGGCGCGGGGGCCAGCCGGGCGATCACCCAGTTCTTCTTCGAGCCCGAGACCTTCCTGCGTTTCCGGGACCGGGCGGCAGCGGCGGGGATCGATGCCGAGATCGTGCCGGGTATCTTGCCGGTGAGCAACTTTGGCAGCCTGATGCGGATGGCAGGGCCGTGCGGCACGGCGGTGCCGGACTGGATGGCGCGGCTGTTCGACGGGCTGGACGGCAAGCCGGCGGCACGGCAGCTGGTGGCGGCGACGGTGGCGGCCGAGCTGTGCCGGCGGCTTTACGGCGAGGGCGTGCGGCATTTCCACTTTTACACCTTGAACCGCGCCGAGCTTTCTTACGCGATCTGTCATCTGTTGGGAGTACGTGCGGCATGAGTGTTTCCGATGACCTGCGCGCGGCGGCGCGCGAACGGATCCTGGTCAAGGACGGCCCGTATGGCACGGCGATCCAGGCGCTGGGGCTGGTCGAGGCCGATTACCGGGGCGACCTGTCGCTGAACCGCGACCAGAAGGGCAACAACGACCTGCTCAACCTGACGCGGGCCGAGGATATCGCTGGCATTGCCCGAGCCTATATCGAGGCCGGGGCCGATGTGCTTGCGACCAACACGTTCAACGCCAACCGGATCAGCCTGGCCGATTATGGCGCCGAGCATCTGGTGCGCGAGGTCAATCTGGCGGCGGCGGCGATTATTCGCGGCGAAGTGGACCGGGCGAAGGCGGTGGATGGGCGGCAGCGGTTCGTCGCGGGCAGCCTCGGGCCCACGAACAAGACGCTGTCGCTGTCTCCCAAGGTCGAGGACCCGGGGTTTCGCGAGGTGGATTTCGACGGGGTGAAGGCGGTGTACCGTGAGCAGATCGAGGCGCTGCTCGAGGGCGGGGTGGACTTCATCCTGATCGAGACGGTGTTCGACACGCTGAATGCCAAGGCGGCGGCCTTTGCCGCGGCCGAGGCAGGCGAGGCGCGAGGCGCAGATGTGCCGGTGATGCTGTCGATGACGCTTACCGACCTGTCTGGGCGCAACCTCTCCGGGCAGACGGTGGAGGCATTCTGGCATTCGATCCGCCATGTGAAGCCGGTGACGGTGGGGCTCAACTGCTCGTTCGGCGCGACCGAGCTGCGGCCGCATGTGCAGGCGCTGGCCAAGGTGGCTGATGTGCTGCTGCAGGTCTATCCGAATGCCGGACTGCCGAACGATCTCGGCGCCTATGACGAGCTGCCGGAGACGACGGCGAAGCTGATCGAAGGCTGGGCCAATGAGGGTCTGATCAACATCGTTGGCGGCTGCTGCGGCACGACGCCGGCGCATATTGCGGCGATGGCGCGGGCGGTGGCGGGGAAGCCGCCACGGGCGATGCCGAAGCCGGGACCGGCGATGCGGCTGGCGGGGATTGAAGCAGTGAGTTTTGCGGCATGAGTGTCAGGCGTTTTATCAATGTCGGCGAGCGGACCAATGTCACCGGGTCGGCGCGGTTCAAGAAGCTGATCATGGCGGGCGATTATGCGACCGCCGTGGAAGTGGCGCTGGAACAGGTCGAGAATGGGGCGCAGATCCTTGACGTCAACATGGATGAGGGGCTGCTCGACTCCGAGGCGGCGATGGTGACGTTCCTGAAGCTGATCGCTGCCGAGCCCGACATCGCGCGGATTCCGGTGATGGTCGATTCTTCGAAATGGTCGGTGATCGAAGCCGGGCTGAAGTGCCTGGTCGGCAAGGGCGTGGTCAATTCGATCAGCCTGAAGGAAGGCGAGGCGCAATTCCTGGCGCAGGCGCGGACGGTGATGCGCTACGGCGCTGCCGCCGTGGTGATGGCCTTTGACGAAAAGGGCCAGGCCGATACGCAGGCGCGCAAGGTGGAAATCTGCCAGCGCGCCCATGACCTGCTGGTGGGCATCGGCTTTCCGCCCGAGGACATCATTTTCGATCCGAACATCTTTGCGGTGGCGACGGGGATCGAGGAGCATGACAATTACGGCGTCGATTTCATCGAGGCGACGCGCGAGATCCGGCGGCGGATGCCGCATGTGCATGTCTCTGGCGGCGTCTCCAACCTGAGCTTCTCGTTTCGCGGCAATGAGCCGGTGCGGCGGGCGATGCATTCGGTGTTTCTCTTCCATGCGATCCAGGCCGGGATGGACATGGGGATCGTCAATGCCGGGCAACTCGATGTCTATGACGCCATCGATCGGGAGCTGCGCGAGGCGTGTGAGGATGTGGTGCTCAATCGGGTGCCCAAGGGCACCAATCTCAGCCCGACCGAGCGGCTGCTGGAGATCGCCGACCGCTTCAAGGGCGGAGAAGTAGCCGAGAAGGTGGCGGCGGAGTGGCGGTCATGGCCCGTGCAGAAGCGGCTCGAACATGCGCTCGTGAAGGGGCTGGATGCCGATGTGGTGGCCGACACCGAGGAGGCACGGCATCTGTTCGCGCGGCCGATCGAGGTGATCGAAGGGCCGCTCATGGCGGGAATGAACGTCGTCGGCGACCTGTTCGGGGCGGGGAAGATGTTCCTGCCGCAGGTGGTGAAGTCGGCGCGGGTGATGAAGAAGGCGGTGGCGCACCTGCTGCCCTATATCGAGGCGGAGAAATCGGCCGGATCGTCCAGCAAGGGGCGGATCGTGATGGCGACGGTGAAGGGTGACGTCCACGATATCGGCAAGAACATCGTCGGCGTGGTGCTCCAGTGCAATAACTTCGAGGTGATCGACCTCGGCGTGATGGTGCCGTTCCAGACCATCCTCCAGGCGGCGAACGACCATGATGCCGACATGATCGGGCTTTCGGGGCTGATCACGCCGTCGTTGGACGAGATGGTCACAGTGGCCAGCGAGATGCAGCGGGCCGGGATGACGATGCCGCTGCTGATCGGCGGCGCGACGACGAGCCGGGTGCATACGGCCCTGCGGATCGCGCCGGCCTATGAGGGGCCGGTGGTGCATGTGCTCGATGCCAGCCGCGCGGTCGGCGTGGCGGGGACTTTGGTGTCGGACACCTTGCGCAACGACTTCGTGGCGGGCGTGGTTGCCGATTATGCCGAGGCGCGGGCCCGGCATGGGCGTGGGCAATCGAAGCTGACCGAGATCGCCGACGCGCGGGCCAATGCCTTTATGCCGGATTTTGCCGCGCATCCGCCGGTGAAGCCGGCGTGGACGGGGGTGAAGTCGATTCAAGATGTGACGGTGCGGGAGCTGATTCCCTACATCGACTGGACGCCGTTCTTCCGGGCCTGGGAGTTGGCGGGGAATTATCCGGCGATCCTCGACGATGAGGTGGTGGGCGCGCAGTGCCGCGAGCTGTTCGGCGATGCGCAGGCCATGCTGGGGCGGATCGAGGCCGAGGGCTGGCTGCGGCCGCGCGGCGTGCTGGCGATCTGGCCGGCGCGGCGGGACGGTGATGATGTGCTGCTGTTCGCCGACGAAGGGCGCGGTGAGCCGATGGCGCGGCTGCCTTTCCTGCGGCAGCAGATGGCGAAGCGGGAGGGGCGGGCGAACTCCTGCCTGGCGGATTTCGTGCATCCCGAGGCCGACTGGCTGGGCGGGTTCGCGGTGTCGGCGGGCGAGGGGATCGACGATCATCTGGCGCGGTTCAAGGCGGACCATGACGATTACAGCGATATCCTGCTGAAGGCGCTTGCCGACCGGCTGGCGGAAGCCTTTGCCGAATATCTGCATGCGCGGCTGCGGCGCGAGTTTTGGGGCTATGCCGCGGACGAGACGCTGACGAACGAGCAGCTTATCCGCGAGCAATATGAAGGGATAAGGCCGGCGCCGGGCTATCCGGCCTGCCCCGAGCACAGCCTGAAGCGCGACTTGTTTGCGCTGATGGATGTGGAGGCGCGGGCGGGGATTTCGCTGACCGATAGCTTCGCGATGTGGCCGACGGCGGCGGTTTCGGGCTTCTACTTTGCCCATCCGCAATCGCATTATTTTGGCGTGGCGCGGATCGGCCGGGACCAGCTGGCCGATTATGCGGTACGGCGGGGGATCTCGATCGAGGATGCGGAGCGGTTGTGCCGGCCTAATCTCGATTGAGGCCGTGAAGGC
Source organism: Polymorphobacter sp. (assembly GCF_051860865.1). Classification (GTDB taxonomy): domain Bacteria; phylum Pseudomonadota; class Alphaproteobacteria; order Sphingomonadales; family Sphingomonadaceae; genus Sandarakinorhabdus. The sequence continues at coordinate 11,337 of NZ_JBIMKZ010000062.1, forward strand.
GGGGTGGCGTGCATGACCACCCTCTTGTGAAAGGGCATCCGATCGCGCACGTTGATGGCGGCTGCGCTACGACGTGTGCCTTGGGGAGCGTGCATGCCGAATCTGCCTGATCTTATGGACCCCGAGGTGCAGGCCTGTCCCTATGGGCTTTATGCGACACTGCGCGCGCGGTCGCCGGTGTACAGGATGCCCAGCACCGGTTTTCATCTGGTGACCAGTTATGACCTGTGCATGCAGGTCATTCGGCAACCCGATCTGTTCGCCAGCGGCGTCAGCCCGGCTACGCTTCGCCCCGGCGGTGTGCCATCGGAGGTTGTCAGGGTTTTTTCCGAGGATGGCTGGCTTCCCAAAGCGTCCTGCTCGACCTCTGATCCGCCGCGCCATACATGGGTGCGGGCGTTGCTGGACCGGCTATTCACGGCCTCGAAGGTGCGCGCCATGGTGCCCTGGATGGAGAGCACGTCCACGCAGTTGATCGATCAGTTTGCCGATGCGGGCGAATGCGAATTTGTTCGCAGCTTTGCCCATCCATTTCCGATGATCGTGATCGCCGAGCAGATCGGCGTGTCGCCGGATATGATCGACACGTTCAAATCATGGTCCGATGCCATCGTCGAGCCGTTCAGCATGATGGTCAGCCCGGAACGCGAGGTCGAATGTGCGCGGCTATTTGTGGACATGCAGAAATTCTTCGCGGCGGGCATTGAAGCGCGGCGGCTGGCACCGCGGGATGATCTGCTGACCGTCATTGCGCAGACGCGGGATGATGAGGGCGAACTGCTGGCCATGGACGAGGCGCTGACGATCATCGCGGTCGATCTGCTGGCGTCCGGCAACGATACGACGGCATCTGCCCTGGCGTCCGGCATGCGGCTGTTGATCGAGAATCCGCATGTTCAGGAAAGGCTGGCGGCCGATCCGGCGTTGATCCCGGCCTTTGCCGAGGAAGTGGTGCGACTGGAGTCCCCCGCGCAAGGCATGTTCCGGCGGGTGGTGTCGCCGACGGTGCTGGCTGGCACCGCATTGCAGGCGGGAGACCTGCTCAGCCTGCGCTTTGGCGCCGCCAACCGCGACGAGCAGCTGTTCCCGATGGCCGACAGCATCGACCTTCACCGGAAATCACCGGGCAGGCATCTGGCATTCGGGATCGGCCGGCATCATTGCATCCGCGCGCCGCTGGCGCGGCAGGAGCTGATCACCTGCTTTTCGCTGCTGATCCGCCGGCTTCGGGACTTCCGGTTGCAGCCCGGCACGCCGGAACTGGCCTATGTGCCGAGCTTTTTCGGGCGAAACCTAGTGCGATTGCCGATCCGCTTCGATCGGAGATGAAGGCACATCCGGCGGCGCTTCGGGCTTACCGAAAACGCCGCCGCGGCCGCGCTGGATCAGACGTGGTACATGCTCTTGCCGCCGACGACGGTCTCGACGATCTTGACGTCGATAATCTTCTCCGGGTTCACCTTGTAGAGATTGTCCGAGAGGATGACGTAATCGGCAAGCTTGCCGGGCGTGATCGTGCCCTTGATGTTTTCTTCGAAGGTGGAGTAGGCGCCCATGACGGTGGACAGGCGAATGGCCTCCTCCACCGTGACCTTCTGCGACGCCCCCCAGGTCTCGCCGTTGAAGCCCTTGCGGGTGACCATGCCCTGGATCGCCATCAGCGGATCGAAGGGGCCGGGGTAGAAGTCCGAGCCAGTGGAGGCGTTGATGCCCATGTCCAGCATGTCGCGGTAAGGCATCATGTGCTCGGCCATGTCGGCGCCGTAGAAACGGAACTTGTCGGCGTTGTAATAGATGTAGGTGCTGAACAGCGACGGCTGGGCGTCGACGGCCTTGATCCGCTTCATCTGTGCGGCGCTTGGCAGCGAGCAATGGGTGAGCTTAGGCCGCGTGTTGGGACGCGGGAACCGGCTCTGGGCATAATCATAGGCATTGAGCGCCTGCTCGATGGCGGGTTCGCCATTGGCGTGCATGTTCATGCGAATGCCGCCGCGGTGCATGCGCTCGGCCCATTCCATCGTGTCCTTCGGCAGCTCGGTGAGGTTGCCCTTATATGGCGGGGTGACGCCGATATAGGGACGGGTCATCGACATGGTGCGGGACGAGAGCGCGCCGTCGAGCGTGTGTTCGCGGGTGCCGCCGAAGCGGAACCAGTCATCGCCGAAGCCGCTGCCGACGCCGGCCTGAAGTAGCGCGTCGCACACTTCATGGCTGGCTTCATAGGCGATGCGGGTCTTCAGGGTGCCGCGCTCGCGGGAACCCTGAATTATCGGGATGATGTCATCGTTGGAGTCGTAGGAGACGCTGGTGAGGCCGAATTCAGCGAATTTGGCGGAGATGAACTCGAAGCCCTTGAGCGCCCGGTCGGCCGCCTCTGCGGGTGTATAGACCGCGCGGGTGCCGAAGGAGCCCATCTTGCGGCCAGCGGTGTCGGTGACACGGCCGCTGAGTTCGCCCTTCTCGTTCTTCTCATAGGTGCCGCCGAGGATGTCCGGCGTTTCCTTGGTGACGCCGGCCTGCTTGAAGGCATAGGAGTTGAAAATGGAGGCATGGCCGCCGCGCAGGCTGACCTGGACCGGATGCTGGGTGGTGGCCTTGTCGAGGTCCGCGATCGTGAGCTGGCGGTTGTCCTTGATCTTGGTGTCATCGTAGAAGGCCGCCGTGATCCATTCGCCGGGCTTGGTTTCGGCGGCGCGGGCCTTGATCTTGTCGATGATCGACTGGATCGTGACATATTCGACGACATAAGGATTGCCGGCATTGATGCCGTAAAGCAGCCCCTCGCCGCGCCCATGGTTGTGGGTGTCATTGAAGCCTGGCACGACCATGCCGCCGCCGGCATCGACGATACGGGTGCGCGGTCCGGCGATGGACTTCATTTCCTCGGTAGTGCCGACCGCGAGGAAGCGATCGCCCTTGACGGCGAAGGCCTGCGCTACCGGCTTGGCGGCGTCCATGGTGGCGACATAGCCGTTGATCACGATGAAATCGGGATCCTGCTCCGGCATGGCGCCGAAGGCGGGGGCGGCGGACAGCGCCAGCCCTCCGAGCCCGCATTGTTCAAGAAACACACGACGGCTGCGAAGATGGCGCATTGTGTCATTCCCCCTGTCGCGGGCAACCCTTGCCCGAACCCATTCCCCGGGGTCAGGTTACGCGACTTGCAGGGGCAGTCAATATTGTTTGTCGCGGATATATTCAGTCTTTGGTGGCGGGCACCTTGTCTGCCGTCTTCGTGTCGAAATCCGAGGCGTCATGGCGTTCGTGAAGTTGTTCTTCGAGCGGGCCGCTGGTCTTGTTGACCATGCGGCCGCGCTTGACGGCGGGGCGGGCGGCGAGCTGGCTGGCCCAGCGGATGACATGCTCATATTCGTGGACCGACAGGAATTCGGCGGCATTATAGGCCTTGCCGATGACGACACCGCCGTACCAGGGCCAGATGGCGATATCGGCGATGGTGTAGGTGCTGCCGGCCATGAACTCGTTCCTCGCGAGGTGCTGGTTGAGCACGTCGAGCTGGCGCTTCACTTCCATCGCGTAGCGGTTGATCGGATATTCGAATTTCTCGGGCGCATAGGCGTAGAAATGGCCGAAGCCGCCGCCGAGGAAGGGAGCGCTGCCCATCTGCCAGAACAGCCAGTTGAACGTTTCGGTGCGGGGGGCGTGGTCGGTGGGGAGGAAGGCATTGTCGAACTTCTCGGCGAGGTAGACGAGGATTGAGGCGCTTTCGAAGACGCGGGTGGGGGGATTGGTGCTGCGGTCCATCAGCGCCGGGATCTTGCTGTTGGGGTTGGCGGCGACGAAGCCCGAACCGAACTGGTCGCCCTTGCCGATGTTGATCAGCCAGGCGTCATACTCGGCGCCGGTGTGGCCGGCGGCCAGCAGCTCCTCGAGGAGGATGGTGACCTTCTGGCCGTTGGGGGTGCCGAGCGAATGAAGCTGGAGCGGATGCTTGCCGACGGGGAGCGGGGTTTCATGCTGGGCGCCGGCAGTGGGCCGGTTGACGTTGGCGAACTGGCCGCCGTTGGCCTTGTCCCAGGTCCAGACTTTCGGGGGGGTGTAGGTGGTCATGAGGCTTCCCTTGTTACGTGGGGCTGTTGTGGGGATTGCGGGCGGCGCCGGCAAGACGGGGACGGGCTCAGGCCGCGAAAAGCGCGTCCGAAAGCAGGAAGGCGCGGACGGCGGGATCGGTGCTGAGGCCGGCGGCGCGGGTGGCGGCGGCGCGGGCCTCGTCCGGCCGGCCGGCGGCGTTGAGGGCGCGGGCGCGGGCGGCCCACCACGGCTGGTGACTGGTGCAGCGGGTAGCGAGGGCATCGAGCGCGGCGAGGGCGGGTGCCGGATGGCCAGCCTGGGCGAGGGCGGCGGCGCGGGCGATGCTGGCACCGACGCTGGGGGCGACGGCGAGAAGCTGGTCGTAGAGGGCGAGCAGGGGCGCGGCCAGCGGCTGGCCGGTCATGCGGTGGTGATTGTGCAAGGACTGAATGGCGGCCTCCAGCTGGAAGCGGCCGGGGGCGCGGTGGGCGGCGGCGGCGCGCAGCCGGGCTTCGGCCTCGGCGATGGCCGGGGCCGACCAGAGGCGCGGGTCCTGGCGGGAGAGGGGGACAAAGGCGCCGTCCGGCCCGCGACGGGCCGGGCCGCGGGCCTCGCAGAACAGGATGAGGGCGAGCAGGCCGGCGGATTCCGGATCGTCCGGCACCTCGGCGGCGAGCAGGCGGGCGAGGAACAGTGCCTCGCCGGCGAGGCCGGCGAGGCGGACATCGGCGGCGGTGAGCGCTTCCCAGCCGGCGCCATAGGCGGCGTAGATGGCGGCGCGGATGGCGGCGAGGCGGGCGGGGCGGGCCTCCGGCTCGGGGACGTTAAAGGGAATGCGGAGCGTGCGGATGCGGGCCTTGGCGCGGACCAGCGCTTGGCCCATGGCGGCAGGGGTGACCAGGAAGGCGGCGGCAATGCGCGCGGCATCGAGGCCGAGCACGGTCTGCAGCATCAGTGGCGCCTGGGTGGACACGGCGATGGCGGGATGGGTGCAGACGAACAGCAGCTTCAGGCGTTCGTCGTCGAATGCCGGGTCCGGTGCTTCGGCGCGTTCTTCGGCGAGCTGGATGAGCACCGCCTCGCCTGCGGTGGCCGTGTCAGCGCGGGCGCGGGCGGCGCCGAGATTGCGGCGCGCGGCGGTGAACAGCCAGGCCTCGGGGTTGGCGGGCACGCCGCTGACCGGCCAATGGTGGAGGGCGGCCACGAGGGCCCGGGCAAGGGCATCTTCGGCGGCGGCGATGTCCCGCGAGCGGCTGGCGAGGAGGGCGAGGAGGCGGCCATAGGCGGTGCGGGCGGCGCGATCGGCCGCCAGGGACGCCGGGCTGGCCGCCTCCATGCGGTTATGCGGCGGGCGGCGCCGGCATCACCGGGCGGATCTCCACCGAACCGGCGCTGGCGCAGGGCGCGCGGGCTGCCCATTGCAGCGCGGCGTCGAGATCGGGGACTTCGAGGATGACAAAGCCGCCGAGAAGCTCCTTGGTGTCGGCGAAGGGGCCGTCCTCGACCTGCCAGCGGCCGTCGGTGGTGCGCAGCGTGGTGGCGGTGCTTGGCGGCAGCAGGCCCTGGCCACTGTGCAGGACGCCGGCGGCGCCCATGGCGCCCATATAGGCGGTCCAGGCCCCCCAATAGGCGGGGGCGTCCGGGGTGTCCCGCCGGGCCTGTTCCTCGGGGGTTTCGTGATAGAGAAGCGCGAATTGCATGGCGATATCCTTTCCGAAAAACGGGGGGCTTGTCGAGCTACATGCCGGTGCGGGTGGGCGCGTGGGCGACGACCTCGATACGGCCGCCGCGGGCGGCGGGCAGGCTGTCGGCCAGGCGGCGGGCGGCGGCGGCATCCGGGGCCTCGATGACGAAATAGCCGCCGAGGATCTGGCCGGCGGAATCGGGCCGGCCGGTCGGCTCGAGCGCGGCGCCGCCCTTCAGCGCGCCAGCCCTGGCGAGCTGGCCGCCGGCGGCGGCGAAGCCCTGCCAATAGGCGGTGCCGGCCGGGCCGGGGTCCGGGCGCTTGGCGAGCTCGGCCGGGGATTCGTGGATGAGCAGCGTGTACTGGCCGGCATGCAGCGGGGCTGCGGCCAGCAGGGCGGCGGCGAGGCACTTCAGGATCATCAGGGTCGCTCCGTTCGGGCCGCCCGGCCATTCCGGGGGCCTGAAGCGATGAGTGGCGACGCTGGCGGATTCAGACAGTGGAGCCGAGAAAAAATTCAGTCGTCGAGGGCAGCATAGGCGAGGGTGCGGATTTCGCGGCGGACGGGCCAGGTGCTGCTGGGGATGAGCTGGGTCATGAAGATGCCGATCAGGTCTTCGGCCGGGTCGATCCAGAAGAAGGTGCTGGCCATGCCGCCCCAGGACAGGTCGCCGGCCGAGCCGGGGATCAGCGTGCGGTGTGGCTGCTGGACGACCGCGAAGCCGAGGCCGAAGCCGACGCCATCATAGCTGGCTTCCGAAAACAGCGAGCGCGACATGGCGGGCAGGTCGACACCACCGGGGAGGTGGTTGGCGGTCATCAGGTCGATGGTCTTGCGGCTGAGATAGCGGTGGCCATCAAGCGTGCCGCGACCGAGGATCATTCGGGCGAAGCGGAGATAGTCGGCCGCGGTGGAAACCAGGCCGCCGCCGCCGGAGAGGAATTCGGGCGGGGCGAGGAAGGGCGAGGTGCGGGCGTCGTCCTGCAACGCGAAGCCGCCTTCGGGGGTAGCTTTGTAGCAGCTGGCGAGGCGGTGGGCACTCGCGGCGGGCACGTGAAAGCCGGTGTCGATCATGCCGAGCGGACCGAACAGCCGCTGCTCGAGAAAATCGGCGAGCGACTGGCCGCTGACCAGCTCGATCAGCCAGCCGATGACATCGGTGGCGACCGAATAGTTCCAGCCTTCGCCGGGGCTGAATTCAAGCGGCAAAGTGGCGAGCGCCTCGATCATCGTTTCGAGGGTGTCGGCCTTCTCCACCTCGCCGATGCGCCGCGCCCGGTAGGCGGCGTCGACGGGGGTCTGCTGCTGGAAGCCATCGGTGAGGCCCGAGGTGTGGCGGAGCAGGTCGATGACCAGCATCGGGCGGGCGAGCGGGCGGGTCTCGAAGCCGGTCTCGAGAGTGCCGCCGGCATAGGCGGCAAGGGATTT
>NZ_JBIMKZ010000063.1:0-18288 GCF_051860865.1 Polymorphobacter sp.
CGGGGCGACGGATGGGGTGATGGATTGCATGGGGCCTTGGAGGGGGCGGCGGGGCGGGGTATAGGCGGCTCAGCAAGCAGGAGCGGTGAACGATGAGTGTGCGCCCGTGGCGGGATATCGTGCGGCGGCAGAGCCGGCAGATCATGGTCGGCAAGGTGCCGGTCGGTGGTGGGGCGCCGATTGCCGTGCAGACGATGACCAACACCCTGACCTCCGACGCGGCGGCGACGATCGACCAGATCCGGCGCTGCGAGGAGGTGGGTGCCGATATCGTCCGGGTCAGCTGCCCCGATGTGGAGAGCACGGTGGCGCTGCGGACGATCACCCGGGCGGCGAATGTGCCGATCGTTGCCGACATCCACTTCCACTACAAGCGCGGGCTCGAGGCGGCAGACGCCGGGGCGGCGTGTTTGCGGATCAATCCGGGCAATATCGGCTCGCAGGCGCGGGTGAAGGAGATCGTCAATGCCGCCAAGGCCAATGGCTGTTCGATCCGGATCGGGGTGAACGCCGGTAGCCTCGAAAAGCATCTGCTGGAGAAATATGGCGAGCCGTGCCCGGAGGCGCTGGTGGAGAGTGCGCTCGAGCATATGAAGATGTTGCAGGACGAGGACTTCCACGAGTTCAAGATCTCGGTGAAGGCGTCCGACGTGTTCCTGGCGGTGGCGGCCTATAACGGGCTGGCCGAGGTCTGCGATTATCCGCTCCACCTGGGCATCACCGAGGCCGGCGGGCTGCAGGGCGGGACGGTGAAGTCCTCGATCGGGCTGGGGATGCTGCTGTGGGCCGGGGTCGGGGATACGATCCGGGTGTCGCTCTCGGCCGATCCGGTCGAGGAGGTGAAGGTCGGCTATCATATATTGAAGTCATTGGGCATCCGGGCGCGCGGCGTGCGGGTGGTGTCCTGCCCGAGCTGTGCGCGGCAGGGGTTCGATGTGGTGAAGACCGTGGAGACGCTGGAGACGCGGCTGGCGCATATCACCACGCCGCTGTCCCTCTCGGTGCTCGGCTGCGTGGTCAACGGGCCGGGCGAGGCGCGGGAGACCGACATCGGGCTGACCGGCGGCGGCAATGGCCGGCACATGGTGTTCCTCTCCGGGATCACCGACCATGTCATCGAGAGCGAGAAGATGGTCGATCATATCGTCATGCTGGTCGAGAAGAAGGCCGCCGAGATCGATGCGGTGAATGCGGCGGCTGCGGCGGCGGCAGAGGCCGCCCCCTCGGGCATATTGGCGGCGGAGTGAGTTCGGTCGGCGCCTTTGTGTCGGAGGCGCTGGCGCCGATGGGGATGGTGCGGGTGAAGGCGATGTTCGGCGGCGAAGGCGTCAGCATCGACGGGTTTTCGGTCGGGCTGATTGCCGGCGACATTCTGTATCTGAAGGTCGATCCCGGCGATGTGGCGCGGTACGAGGCCGCGGGGCTGGGGCCGTTCGTCTATGAGAAGGACGGCAAGCCGGTGGTGATGAGCTATCGGCAGGCACCGGCGGCGGCGCATGTCGATGCCGAAGTGCTGCGCGAATGGGCCGGGCCGGCGCTGGCGGCGGCGCAGAAGGCGATCCGGTCGGCGCCGCGGCGGGCGCCGCGGGGGGCGTTGACGCGGCCCTGGTAGCGGGGCGCGCGGGCCCCTCCCGCCCTGTGGGAGAGGGGAAGCGGGCCTCAGGATTCGCGCGGGTCGCCGGGGTGCGGCTTGGGCTGGGGCTTTTCATGGGCGCGTTCGCGCTCGATCGATTCGATGATCAGGCGTTCGGCGGTGGCGCGGCCCTGCCAGCCTTCGCAACGGGTCCATTTGCCTGGCTCGAGATCCTTGTAGTGGGTGAAGAAATGCTCGATCTGCTGGAGCAGGATCTCGGGCAGGTCGGTATATTCCTGGACGTTGGCGTAATAGGGATAGACCTTGTTGACGTTGACGCAGAGCAACTTGGCGTCGCCGCCGCCATCATCGGTCATCATCAGAACGCCCACCGGGCGGACGCGGGCGATGGAGCCGGGGATGAAGGGGGTGCGGGCGACGATCAGCGCGTCGATCGGGTCGCCGTCCTCGGCCAGCGTGTGCGGGATGAAGCCATAGTTGACCGGGTAGCGCATCGGCGTGTGGAGGATGCGGTCGACGAACATCGCGCCGCTGGCCTTGTCCAGTTCATACTTGATCGGTTCGCCACCGAGCGGGCATTCGATGACGACGTTGACGTCATGCGGCGGGTTTACGCCGATGGGAACCTGATCGATGCGCACATCTGTCTCCTGTGTATGTGGAGCGCGCTTAGGGCATGAATCGTTAAGATTCAATTTGAAAGGATGCGAAGATGGCGTGGTTGGCGCTGGTAATCGGCGGTTTGCTGGAAGTGGGGTTCGCCACGTCGCTGCGCTTTGCCGACGGGTTTCGCAATGTGCCGTGGACGATCGCGTTTCTGGTGTGTGTTTCGGCGAGCATGGGGCTGCTCGAATATGCCGGGCGGACGATCCCGATGGGGACGGCCTATGCGGTATGGGCGGGGATCGGCGCCGCCGGCGGCGTGGTGCTGGGGATGCTGGTGTTCGGGGAATCGGTGAGCCCGGCGCGGGTGCTGCTGCTGGTGGGGCTGGTGGGGTGTATTGTCGGGTTGCGGATGGTCGAGTGAGGGGGCTTGGTGGTGGCCCTCGGGGAGGCGGATGGGGTTGGGCTTGGGCCCCGGGTCGAGCCCGGGGCGACGGGGCCGGTTGGGCTTGGGGGTTCGGGGTGGCGGAAGGGGGGGTGGGGGGTGGGGGGGGGGGCTGGGGGTTGGCGTGGGCCCGGGGGTGGCCCCGGGGGCCCCGGTGGGGGGGGGGGGCCCAGGGGCAGTCTGGGCAGGGGTTTGAGGAGTTTGTCCAGCCAGTCTTCGCCTTTGCCGGTGCGGGTGAGAATTGGGTAGCGGAGGCCCTGGTTCCAGAGCAGGTCGACGGTGCGGATGCGGTCGGCGGATTTGATGAGCAGGCGGAGCGGGGTGTTCTTGCCCTTGTTCTCGGCGAGGACGAGCTTCATCAGGTCGTTGGTATAGGCCTGGCCGTTGATGGCGAGGAGCTGGTCGCCGGTCTTGAGGCCGGCGGCGAACGCCGGGCTGCCCCAGATGACTTGGGTGATGCGGGTATCACGGCCGACATTGAGGCCTCCGGAAAAGCTGAGATCGAGATAGCCGCCGGTGCGCATGCCGTCGGCGATGGCCTTGTTGGGGGCCTCGGCCCAGCCGAGCGTGTAGCCGGACTTGGTGAAGCCGCCCAGGGGCGCGCCGGGGCCGGTCTGGTCCAGCCGGGCGCGCAGCAGGCTGGCCCAGTCATGGGGGGCGAGGCTGTTCAGCGTGTCGGTGATGGTGGCCATGTCATAGGGCAGCACGCCCCAATCCCCGTCCTGGGTGCCGAAGAAAGCGCGGGCGAAATCGTCGATGCCGCGCTGGCCTTTGGTGAGCTCGCGCAGCGTGGCGTCGACTTCCAGCCAGATCAGCAGGCCTTCGTTGTAATAATCCTCGGCGCGCTGCTGGGAGACCCAGCCCTTGGGCGCGCGGTTGGTGATGACGGGATCGTTGGTGGTGTCCTGCAGCGGGCGCCAGAGGCGGGCGGGGCGGTTTTCGTTGAGGCTGGCGGCGATGGTGGCGAGCGCGGCCATGGTGTCGTCCCGGCTGGTGATGCCGGAGCGGGCGCCGAGCACATAGCCCCAGAACTGGGTCTGGCCTTCATAGACCCAGAGCATGTCGTTCCTGATGGGGGCGCGGAAATCGGCGGCGATGGCGTCGGCGCCGCGGCGGAACTTGCCGTTCCAGCTGTGGGTGAACTCGTGCGGCAGCAGGTTGCGGCGGCCGGGGCCGAGCGACCATTCGGTGAAATAGCCGGTGTTGACGCTGTTCTCCGAGCTGCGGTGATGCTCGAGGCCGATGCCGCCGAGCTTGCCGGTGAGGGCCAGCAGGAAATCATAATGGTCGAAGTGTTTGGCGCCGAAGGTTTTCAGGCTCTGGGTGACGAGGCGCTTGTGGGCGTCGACCTGTTCGGGGGTGGTGACGAGATAGCGGGGGTCGTCGGCGACGATGTTGAGGGTGACGTTGTCGCCGAGGTCGACGGCCTTGAAATACTGGCCGGCGAAGAAGGGGCTGTCGACGAGGGTTTCATAGTCGACGGTCTCGTAGGTGATGGTGTTGGCGGATTTGGTCTTCGGGCGTAGAGCGCCGGCGGCTTGCCAGCCCTGTGGCCAGCGGACCTGCAGGGTGACCGGGATCTGGCGGATGAACCAGCCGGCCGGATAGAGGCTGACCTGGTTGGGCTGGAGGTTCATCATTTCGCTGGTGACGGTGACGCGGCCCTGGTCCGGCTGGGTGGCGGAGAGGAATTCGAAGGCGATGTCCAGCGTCCGCGTGCTGGCGGGGAGGTCGATGTGGAAGGCGTAGACGTCGAGCGCGTCCCGCACCCAGGGCAGGGTCTTGCCGGCGGCGGTGATGCGCAGGCCGGCGAGCTTCTCGATCTCGCCGCGCGGGCCGTGCTTGCCGGGCAGCCATTTGGGGAAGAGCAGGGTGAAGCGGCCCTGGGCGTTGGCGGGCAGTGGCAGCGTCTGTTCGACCTTGATGACGCCCTGGACGGTGTCGGTGGCGTCGACCCTGACCAGCATGGTGCCGGGATAGGGGACGTCGCGCGGGGCGGGGATGGTGTCGGTGAGCGGGAGCGGCTGGGGGGCGCTGCGGGTCTGGGCCTGGGCGGGCGCATGGGCGAATGCCATGAGGGCGGTGGCAAGGAGAAGGGTACGCATGGCGGCAGCGTAGCCATGGGGCGGGGGAGATGACAAGCGCGAGAGGTGCGGCTAAGCGCCTGACGATGAGCAAGCTTCAGAAACCACGCGGTACGCAGGACATGATCGGCGAGGTGGCGGAGCGCTTCGACCATGTGGTGCGGACCTTCGACCGGGTTCGGCGGCTCTATGGCTTCGGGCGCGTCGAGGTGCCGGTGTTCGAGAGCACGTCGGTGTTCTCGCGCGGGCTGGGCGAGACGACCGATGTGGTGTCGAAGGAGATGTACTCGTTCGAGGATCGCGGCGGGGAGTCGCTGACGCTGCGGCCGGAGTTCACCGCCGGGATTGCGCGGGCCTATATCGAGAATGGCTGGCAGCAGCTGGCGCCGGTGAAAGTGACGACCTGGGGGCCGCTGTTTCGCTATGAGCGGCCGCAGAAGGGGCGGTTCCGGCAGTTTCACCAGCTCGACGCCGAGGTGCTGGGGGCGGGGGAGCCGGCGGCCGATGTCGAGGTGATCGCGATGGCCCAGCAGCTTCTGGACGAACTGGGGGTCGCGGACCGGGTGGTGTTGCAGCTGAACACGCTGGGTGACGCGGCGACGCGCGGGGCGTGGCGGGATGCGCTGGTGGGGTATTTCTCGCGGCATCTCGATGTGCTGTCCGAGGAGAGCCGGGTACGGCTGGAGAAGAACCCGCTGCGGATTCTCGATTCCAAGGCGCCCGGGGACAAGGCGCTGGTGGCCGAGGCGCCGGGGATCGATGCATTTATGTCCGTGGAGGCGGGGGCGTTTTTCGAGAGCGTGCAGAAGGGGTTGCAGGCGTCCGGCGTGGCCTATGAGCGGGTGGCGGGGCTGGTGCGGGGGTTCGACTATTATCGGCATACGGCGTTCGAATTCGTCACCGAGGCGCTGGGGGCACAGGGGACGGTGATCGGCGGCGGGCGCTATGACGGGCTGATCGGGATGATGGGGGGGCCGGAGACACCGGCGGTGGGCTGGGCCGCGGGGATCGAGCGGCTGGCGTTGCTGGCGGATCTGCCAACTGACGCGATGCCGCTGATTGCCGTCGTCGCCGATGCGGATGGGATGCAGGAAGAGCTGGCGCGGGTGGCGCGGCAGCTGAGAGGACAAGGCGTGACCGTTTACGTGCCGCCGGTGGCCAAGGCGCGCCGGCAATTGGAGATTGCCAAGAAGCAGGATGTTGCGGCGATCCTGTTCATCAAGCCGGGGTTTCAATGCCATCTTTCGGTGCGGACCGAGGGTGCGGCATTGCCGGACGTGATGGCGCTGATGCCCATGGAATATGGGGCCGCGCGTGGCGATCAGCTGACGTCATGATGGCCGGCGGAGCAATGACGTGCTGATTTCACCCGAGCGGATCGGGCAGATTGAGCGGCGGCATGCGGATCTGGCGGCGCAGATGGGGAATCCCGATCTGGCGGCGGATCGGTTCGTGCAGATTTCCAAGGATTATGCCGAGCTGACGCCGGTTGTTGAAGCGGCGGCGGCGTTGCGGGCGTTGCGGGAGGAGGCGGCGGCGCTGGGTTCGATTCCGGTTGGCGACGAGATGTTCGAGATGGCGCAGGAGGAGCTTGTCGCCATCGAGGCGCGGTTGCCCGACGCGGAGCGGGCGCTGGCGTTGAAGCTGCTGCCGCGCGACCGGGCCGATGCCAAGCCGGCGATGCTGGAAATCCGCGCCGGGACCGGGGGGGACGAGGCGGCGCTGTTCGCTGGCGATTTGTTCCGCATGTATGAGCGTTATGCGGCGTTGCAGGGCTGGCGGGTGGAGATGATCTCGGCGTCGGCGGGGGAAATGGGCGGGTTCAAGGAAGTGATCGCCTCGGTCACTGGCGAGGGGGTGTTTGCGCGGCTGAAGTTCGAGAGCGGCGTGCACCGGGTGCAGCGGGTGCCGGCGACCGAGCAGCAGGGGCGGATCCATACGTCGGCAGCGACCGTGGCGGTGCTGCCCGAGGCCGAGGAGGTCGATGTGGCGATCGACGAGAAGGACCTGCGGATCGATGTGTTCCGCTCGTCGGGGCCGGGGGGACAGTCGGTGAATACCACCGATTCTGCCGTGCGGATTACCCATCTGCCTTCGGGGCTGGTGGTGCAGCAGCAGGACGAGAAATCGCAGCACAAGAACAAGGCCAAGGCGATGAAGGTGCTGCGCAGCCGGCTCTATGACCTGGAGCGGGGGAAGCTCGATGCGGCGCGGTCTGCCGATCGCAAGGCGATGGTCGGGTCCGGCGATCGGTCCGAGCGGATACGGACCTATAATTTTCCGCAGGGGCGCGTGACCGACCACCGGATCGGGATGACGCTGCACCGGCTGCCGGAGATCGTCGCCGGGGACGGGCTGGACGAGCTGGTCTCGGCGCTGATTGCCGAGGATGAGGCGGCGCGGCTCGCCGATCTGGCGTGACCGCTGGCGTGACGGTCGGGGAGGCGCTGCGAGCGGCTGGCACGCGGATTGCGCGGTTCGATGCGGAGGTGTTGCTGGCGTTCCTGCTGGGGTGCGAGCGGGGCGAATTGCTGTTGCGGCCCGAGCGGGCGATGGATGCGGACGCGTTCGAGGCGCTGGTGGCGCGGCGGGCGGCGTGCGAGCCGGTGGCCTATATTACCGGGGTTCGGGAGTTCTGGTCGCTGCCGTTGCGGGTGACGCGCGATGTGCTGATCCCGCGGCCGGATTCGGAAACGATCGTGGAGGCGGCGCTGGCGGCGGGGCCCCGCGCGCGGGTGCTCGATCTGGGGACCGGGAGCGGGGCGTTGCTGCTGGCGGTGCTGAGCGAGTGGGGGGATGCGACCGGGGTTGGGGTGGATGCGAGTGCGGCGGCTTTGGCGGTGGCGGCGGGGAATGCGGTGGCGCTCGGGATGGCGGCGCGGGCGGATTTTCGGCTGGGGGACTGGGGGGGGGGATCGGCGAGCGGTTCGGGCTGGTGTTGTGCAATCCGCCCTATGTGGAGACGGGGGCGGCGCTGAGTTTCGAGGTGCGGGGGTTCGAGCCGGGGGCGGCGTTGTTTGCCGGGGCGGATGGGCTGGATGACTATCGGCGGCTGGTGCCGCAGCTGCCGGGGTTGCTGGCCGAGGGCGGGGTGGCGGTGCTGGAGATCGGCTGGACGCAGGCGGGGGCGGTGCTGGGGCTGGCGGCCGGGGTCGGGCTGGTGGGGGATGTGCGGCGCGATCTGGCCGGGCGGGACAGGGCGGTGGTGTTGCGGCGGGGGTAGGGGGGTGCGGGGCGGTTGGTGCTTAGGCCCCGGGTCGAGCCCGGGGCGACGGTTGGAGGTTGGGTTTGGGTGGTGGAGTTCGCGGGGATGGCGGGGCGGTTGGTCCTTAGGCCCCGGGTCGAGCCCGGGGCGACGATGGAGGTTGGGTTTGGGGCGACAGTCGGGTTGGGTCTGGGTGGCGAGGTTTGCGGTGGGGTGGGGGTGGTGCGGGTTGTGCGGGGTGGCTTTTTGTGGCGCGGGGGTGTGAAGCGCGGTAGGGATTTTTGACGCTTGGGATTTGGTGATGACACGCAAATATTTCGGGACCGATGGCATCCGCGGGCTGACCAATACGGCGCCGATGACGGCGGCGATGGCGATGAAGGTGGGGCAGGCGGCGGGGACGCACTTCCTCAATGGCGGGCACAAGCATCGGGTGGTGATCGGCAAGGATACGCGGCTCTCCGGCTATATGATGGAAAGCGCGCTGACCGCCGGTTTTACCTCGGTGGGGATGGATGTGATCCTGCTCGGGCCGCTGCCGACGCCGGCGGTGGCGATGCTGACACGGTCGCTGCGCGCCGACCTCGGGGTGATGGTCTCGGCCAGCCATAATCCGTTCCAGGACAATGGCATCAAGCTGTTCGGGCCGGATGGCTTCAAGCTGTCCGATGACGATGAGCGGGCGATCGAGGCGCTCGTCGACAGCGAAGTGACGCTGGCCGAGCCGCGGGCGATCGGGCGGGCCTGGCGGGTCGACGATGCGCAGGGGCGCTATGTGCATTTTGCCAAGGCGACCTTCCCCGACGATCTGCGGCTCGACGGGCTGAAGGTGGTGATCGATTGCGCGCATGGCGCGGCCTACAAGGTGGCGCCGGCGGCGCTGTGGGAGCTCGGCGCCGAGGTGGTGGCGATCGGCGTGTCCCCCGACGGTTTCAATGTGAATGCCGAGTGCGGGTCGACGCATCCCAAGGCATTGCAGATGAAGGTGCTGGAGACGGGGGCCGACATCGGCATTGCGCTCGACGGCGATGCCGACCGGCTGATCGTGGTTGATGAAAAGGGGCAGATCGTCGACGGCGACCAGCTGATGGCGCTGGTGACCGGGCGGGCGGCCGAGCGCGGGACGCTGAAGGGCGGCGGGCTGGTGGCGACGGTGATGAGCAACCTCGGGCTGGAGCGCTGGCTCGAGGGGCGCGGGCTGGCGCTGTACCGGGCCAATGTCGGCGACCGCTATGTGCTGGAGATGATGCGGGCCAAAGGCTGCAACATCGGCGGCGAGCAATCGGGGCATCTGATCCTGTCCGACCATTCGACGACCGGCGACGGGCTGGTGGCGGCGCTGCAGGTGCTGGCAGCGATCGTCGGCAGCGGCAAGCCGGCGAGCGAGGTGCTGCATCTGTTCGATCCGTTGCCGCAGGTCCTGAAGTCGGTGCGGTTCTCCGGCGTGCCGCTGGAGCGCGACGGGGTGAAGACGGCGATTGCCGAGGGCGAGGCGCGGCTGAACGGCACCGGGCGGCTGCTGATCCGCAAATCCGGCACCGAGCCGGTGATCCGGGTGATGGCCGAGGGCGAGGACAAGAGGCTGGTGATGCAGGTGGTGGACTCGATCTGCGCGGCGGTGAAGGCGGCGTGACGCAGGCGCGGGTCCTGGTCATCGCGGGGTCCGATTCCGGGGGCGGGGCGGGGATCCAGGCCGATATCAAGACGGTGACCTGTCTTGGCGGGTTTGCGATGACGGCGGTCACGGCGGTGACGGTGCAGAATACCCGGGGGGTGTTCGGGGTGCACATGATCCCGCCCGAGGTGGTGGCGGCGCAGATGCGGGTGGTGATCGAGGACCTGGGCGTCGATGTCGTCAAGATCGGCATGCTGGGGGATGTGGCGACGATCCTGGCGGTGGCCGATGGGCTGGAGGGGCTGGCGGTGCCGGTGGTGCTCGATCCGGTGATGGTGTCGACGAGTGGCAGCCGGTTGCTGGCCGATGATGCGGTGGCGGCGCTGCGCGAGCGGCTGCTGCCGCTGGCCACCGTGGTGACGCCCAATGTGCCCGAGCTGATCGAGCTGACCGGGCTGGAAGTGGACGATGCGGCCGACATGTTGCTGGCGGCGCGGGAATTGCTGGAGGCGGGGCCGATGGCGGTGCTGGCCAAGGGCGGGCATCTCGACGGCGAGCGGCTGACCGACTGGCTGGTGTGGAAGGGCGGTCAGCGGGCCTTTGCCGAGAGCCGGATCGACAGTCGAGACACCCATGGCACCGGCTGTACGCTGGCCAGTGCACTGGCGGTGTCTTTGGCGCAGGGGCTGGGGCTGGAGGATGCCTGCGCGCGGGCGCGGGGCTTTGTGCGACAGGGGTTGCTGCAGGCGCCGGGCTTTGGCGAGGGCGCCGGGCCGCTGGGGTTCTATCCGTTCGAATGATCGTCGTCGGTGTCGATGAGGCCGGGCGGGGGCCATGGGCCGGGCCGGTGGTGGCGGCCGCCGTGGTGCTGCCGGGGCGCGGGGCGCCGGGTGGGGTAACCGATTCCAAGTTGCTGTCGGCGGCGCGGCGGCGCGAACTGGCGGCGGCGATCCGCGACTGCGCCTGTGTGGGGGTGGGGGAGGCCAGCGTCGAGGAGATCGAGACGCTGAATATCCATTGGGCGACGATGCTGGCGATGGAGCGGGCGGTGGCGGCGCTGGGACTGTGCCCGGACGAGGTATTGGTCGACGGGAACCGGTTGCCGCGCTGGGGGTGGACCTCGCGGGCGATTGTGCAGGGGGACTTTCTGGTGCCGGCGATCGGGGCGGCATCGATCATCGCCAAGACGGTGCGTGACGCCACCATGGCCGGGCTCGATGCCGAATGCCCGGGCTATGGCTGGGGGACCAACCAGGGCTATGGGACGCCCGAACATGCCGCCGCACTGGCACGGCTGGGGGTCAGCGCGCACCATCGACGGGGTTTTGCGCCGGTGCGGGCGCGATTGGCCGCCTGCTGAGTCTTTTCGGCAACACGCCAGCGCTTGGGGGTGCGGGCGGGGACGGACTCAAGGTCTTGTGGTTTTGGCCGGAATTGGGTGTGACCCGAAAGACTCAGGGCAAGAGATTGATTCAATTATGATTCGCTGCGGTTGACCTGGGGGATTCGGTTGATTCATTGAAGGGGTTGAGAGCCGACCAGGGGATATCATATGGGTGCGAATGACCGGCTGCTGACCGACAGGATCGTGCTGGGCGATTGCATCGAGGTGATGCGGTCGATGCCCGATGGCTGTGTCGACCTGGTGTTTGCCGATCCGCCGTACAATCTCCAGCTGGCGCAGGATCTTCACCGGCCCGAGGGCGGCAAGGTGGCGGCGGTGGACGACGAATGGGACAAGTTTTCGAGCTTTGCCGCCTATGATGCGTTCAGCCGGGCGTGGCTGGCCGAGGCGCGGCGGATACTGAAGCCGGACGGGGCGATCTGGGCGATCGGCAGCTATCACAACGTGTTCCGGATGGGCGCGGCGATGCAGGATGCCGGCTTCTGGGTGCTCAACGACATCGTCTGGCGCAAGGCCAACCCGATGCCGAACTTCAAGGGCACGCGCTTCACCAATGCGCATGAGACGCTGATCTGGGCGGCGAAGAGCGAGAAGAGCCGCTACTGCTTCAACTATCATGCGATGAAATCGATGAACGACGAAGTGCAGATGCGCTCGGACTGGCTGTTTCCGATCTGCACCGGCGGCGAGCGGCTGAAGGTCGACGGGGTGAAGGCGCATCCGACGCAGAAGCCCGAAGCGCTGCTCTACCGGGTGCTGCTGGCCTGTTCGCAGCCGGGCGACCTGGTGCTCGATCCGTTCTTCGGCACCGGGACGACGGGGGCGGTGGCCAAGCTGCTCGGGCGGCGGTGGATCGGGATCGAGCGCGAGCCGAAATATGTGGCGGTGGCGCAGGAGCGGATCGACGGGCTGCTGCCGCTGGAGGGGGGCGACATGAATGTCAGCCAGGGCAAGCGGTCCGAGCCGCGCGTCGCCTTTGGCGCGCTGGTCGAGGCCGGGATGGTGCGGCCGGGGACGCGGCTGACCGATCCGCATCGGCGGCATGTGGCGCAGGTGCGGGCCGATGGCTCGCTGGCGATGGGGACCAAGACCGGATCGATCCACCAGATGGGGGCGGCGGTGCAGGGGCTGCCGAGCTGCAATGGCTGGACCTATTGGCATCTGGAGGGCGATGATGGCCGGCTGGTGCCGATCGACGCCAAGCGCAGCGATTATCGCAAGACGCTGGTGGTGGCGGCCTGACCGGCGCGACCGATTATTGGCGGCCGGTCGCGATAGGCGAAGCCGGGCTGCCGCTGGCCGGGGGGCCGCTGCGCTTTGCGGCGGTGGAGCGGCTGCGGCGCGGGGCGGATGCGGAGGTGCTGCCATTGGAGGCGTTGCCTGATGATTGGCGCGGGCGTCTGTGTGCGCCGAGGGGGTTGGCGGGGATTTCCATCGGCCGGGCGGGGGTGCCGCTGGTGATGGGCATCCTTAATGTGACGCCCGACAGTTTTTCGGATGGCGGTTGGCTGGAGGGGCCGGCGGCAGCTGTGGCGGCGGCGCGGGCGATGGTAGCGGCCGGGGCAGATTTGATCGACGTGGGGGCGGAATCGACGCGGCCGGGGGCGGCGGCGGTGCTTCTGGATGAGGAATTGCGGCGGCTGTCGGGCGTGATGCCGGGGCTGGCGGGGCTGCGGTGGAGCATTGATACGCGCAAGGCCCAGGTGATGGCGGCGGCGCTCGATGCCGGGGCGGCGATGGTCAATGACGTGTCGGGGCTGGGGCATGATGATCAGGCGATGGCACTGGTGGCGGCGCGGGGGTGTCCGGTGGTGCTAATGCATGCGCAGGGGTCGCCGGAGACGATGCAGCGGGCGCCGACCTATGGCGATGTGGTGCTCGATGTGTTCGACTGGTTGGCGGCGCGGATTGCCGACTGCAAGGCGGCGGGGATCGGGCGCGAGGCGATTGTCGCCGATGTCGGGATCGGGTTCGGCAAAACAGTGGTGCATAATCTGGCGTTGCTGCGCGGGCTGGCGCTTTTCCATGGGCTGGGGGTGCCGCTGCTGCTGGGGGCAAGCCGGAAGAAGATGATTTCGGCGATTGCCGGCGAGGCGCCGGTAGGCGAGCGGCTGGGCGGGAGCCTGGCGCTGGCGCTGCATGGGGCGGCGATGGGCGTGCAGATGGTGCGCGTGCATGATGTGCGCGAGACGGTGCAGGCGCTGACGGTGTGGCGGGCGGCGGGGGCCGGGCTTTGGGGTGGTGGCGGGGCTGGTGCTTAGGCCCCGGGTCGAGCCCCGGGGCGACGGATAGGGTTTGGGCTGGGTGGCGGGGGCTGGGGTTTGGGGGCTTTCGGTTGGTGGGGCGGCTGGTGCTTAGGCCCCGGGTCGAGCCCGGGGCGACGGAGGGGTTGGGCGAGCCGGGGTGGCGGATGGTTGGTGACTTTCGGGGTGGCGGGGGCGGGTTTTGGGCGGTGTTTGAAACCTGAACTTTTCTGCGGTGCGGCATTTCTTGTTGCTTTGGGTGCTTCACAGCTTCGCTTGATCTGCTATTGCCGTCCGTTCTTGTGGGGTGGACAGGTGACAATAATGGGAATGGATATGGTGAGCGACAGCAGCGGCCCGCAGCGTGACGAGACAGTGCCCAAGGTGGATGCCAAGGGGACGTATGATCGGTTTATGGCGATTACCAAATGGGCGGTGATCCTGGTGGCGCTGGCGCTGATCATGATGGCGCTGTTCCTGGCCTGATCCGCCTGTTCGGTTTTTTTGGGGAAATTCGATGAAGATCGCGGTGCTGCGCGAAACGGCCGAGGCCGAGAACCGGGTGGCGGCGACGCCGGAAACGGTCAAGAAGTTCATTGCGCTCGGCGCTGAGCTGGCGGTCGAGGCCGGGGCTGGTGCGGGCGCCGGGATTTCCGACGCGGACTATACCGCCGCCGGGGCGACGGTGGCTGACCGCGCGGCGGTGATTTCCGGGGCCGACCTGTTGATGGGCGTGCAGGCGCCGGCGGCGGGCGATCTGCCGGGCATCCGGTCCGGGGCGATGCTGGCCGCGATCATGCAGCCGTTTGCGGCGCCCGAGCGGATCAAGGGCTATGCCGATGCCGGGATCACCGCGCTGTCGATGGAATTCATGCCGCGCATCACCCGCGCGCAGTCGATGGACGTGCTGTCCTCCCAATCCAACCTCGCCGGCTACAAGGCGGTGATCGATGCGGCCGAGGCCTATGGCCGGGCGTTTCCGATGATGATGACGGCGGCGGGCACGATCTCGGCGGCGCGTGCCTTCATCATGGGCGTCGGCGTGGCCGGGCTGCAGGCGATTGCCACGGCGCGGCGGCTGGGGGCGCTGGTGAGCGCCACCGACGTGCGCTCGGCGACCAAGGAGCAGATTGAATCGCTGGGCGCCAAGGCGATCTTCGTGTCCGACGTGAAGGGCATCGAGGGCGAGGGCTCGGGCGGCTATGCGACCGAGATGAGCGACGAATACAAGGCGGCGCAGGCGGCTTTGGTCTCCTCGCACATCGCCAAGCAGGATATCGTCATCACCACGGCGCTGATCCCGGGGCGGCCGGCGCCGCGGCTGATTTCGGATGCGCAGCTTCGCTCGATGCGTCCGGGGTCTGTGCTGGTCGATCTCGCGGTCGAGAGCGGCGGCAATATCGAGCATTCGCGGCCCGGCGAGGTCGTCGAGGTGCATGGTGTGAAGATCATCGGCCACAAGAATCTGGCCGGGCGGATGGCGAGCGATGCGTCGGCGCTGTATTCCCGCAACCTCTACAATTTCATCAATGCCTTCTGGGACAAGGACGCCAAGACCGTGGCTTTTCCGGGCGATGATGAGATCGTCGTCGGCGTCAAGCTGACCGAGGGCGGCGCTGTGGTGCATGAGCGGCTGAAGGCGGCCTGAGGAGCGAGACGATGGACTTTCTTTCGACGCTTTCGATTTTCGTGATGGCCTGCTTCGTCGGCTATTATGTCGTGTGGTCGGTGACGCCGGCGCTGCATACGCCGCTGATGGCGGTGACCAATGCCATTTCGTCGGTGATCATCGTCGGCGCACTGATTGCGTCGGCGACTGATGCCAGCGGGGCGGACGTCTCCAAGTGGCTGGGGCTGATCGCGGTGGTGCTGGCGAGCATCAACATCTTCGGCGGCTTCGCGGTGACGCGGCGGATGCTGGCGATGTACAAGAAAAAAGAAAAGAAGCCGGGAACTACAGGTTCTGGGGCAAAGTAAGCGGCGGGAACAGGGACAGATATCATGGAACATGTTGCAGCCGCGACGCCCGCCTGGGCCGTTCTCGCCTATCTGGTGGCGGGCGTGCTTTTCATCCTTTCGTTGCGCGGGCTTTCCAGCCCTGAATCGAGCCAGCAGGGCAACCGCTATGGCATGATCGGCATGGGTATTGCCGTGGCGACGACGCTGATCACCCACGGCGTCGGGCTGCCGCTGATCGTGGCGGCGATTGCCATCGGCGGGACCATAGGCTGGTTCATCGCCCAGAAAATCCAGATGACGGCGATGCCCGAGCTGGTGGCGGGTTTCCACTCGCTGGTCGGCCTGGCGGCGGTGCTGGTCGGGGCCTCGGCCTTTCTCAACCCGGCGGCGTTCGGGATCGTCGATGCGGCGGGCGAGATCCTGGCGGTGTCTCGGGTCGAGCTGGGGCTGGGCGTGGCGATCGGTGCGATCACCTTCTCGGGCTCGGTGATTGCGTTCATGAAGCTTTCCGGGCGGATGAGCGGCTCGCCGATCCTGTTGCCGGGTCGGCACGTGATCAATCTGGGGATCCTGGCCGGCATTCTCGGGCTGGTCGCCTATTTCGTCTTCGACAGCCAGCCGGCGGTGTTCTGGACGATCACCGTGCTGGCCTTTGCCATCGGCTTCCTGCTGATCATCCCGATCGGCGGGGCGGACATGCCGGTCGTCATCTCGATGCTCAACAGCTATTCGGGCTGGGCGGCGGCGGCGATGGGCTTCACGCTGCAGAACACGGCGATGATCATCACCGGGGCGCTGGTCGGCTCGTCGGGCGCGATCCTGTCCTACATCATGTGCCGGGCGATGAACCGCAGTTTCATCTCGGTGATCGCCGGCGGCTTCGGCGCCGAGGCGGATTCGGGCGGGCCGAAGGGCGCAGCGGTGGCCAAGCCGTACAAGGCCGGGTCGGCCGAGGATGCCGCCTTCATCATGAAGAATGCCGAAAGCGTGATCATCGTGCCGGGCTATGGCATGGCGGTGTCCCAGGCCCAGCATGCGCTGCGCGAAATGGGCGATCTGCTGAAGGCCGAGGGCGTGTCGGTGAAATATGCGATCCATCCGGTGGCGGGGCGCATGCCCGGGCACATGAACGTGCTGCTGGCGGAATCGAACGTGCCCTATGACGAGGTGTTCGAGTTGGAGGATATCAACAGCGAGTTCGGGCAGTGCGACGTGGCGTTCGTGATCGGCGCCAATGACGTGACCAATCCGCTGGCCAAGACCGACAAGACGTCGCCGATCTATGGCATGCCGGTGCTCGATGTGGAGAAGGCGAAGACGGTGTTGTTCATCAAGCGGTCGATGGGCGGCGTGGGCTATGCGGGTGTCGATAACCCTGTGTTCTATATGGACAATACGATGATGCTGCTGGCCGATGCGAAGAAGATGGTCGAGACGATCGTCAAGAACCTCGGCCATTGAGCCTCGCGCTCGCGCTGGTGCTGGCATCTGGCGCGAGCCTCCCGTCTGCTCTGGACGCTGGCTGGCAGGGCTCCCGGGTGTGCGAGCTTCTGTACGATAATGCCGCCATGCGCGCGATGCGCTGCACGTTTCCGCCCGGCGTCGGCCACGAGCGCCATTATCATGCACCGCACTGGGGCTATATCGTACAAGGTTCGACCATGCGGATCACGACCGAAGCCGGCACGGCAGAGCGCACACTCGAGCCGGGCACAAGCTGGTGGAGCAGTGGAATCGCCTGGCACGAGGCAGTCAACATCGGCAATACGACCGGTATCTATATCATCGTCGAACCCAAGCCGCAGGCGACGAATGTGCCTTGAGGTCAGGCCGCCGGCTTGTTGCTCCAAAGCGTCGGGAACAGCTTCTTGAGTGCCTCGACCTTGGGGAGGTCGTTGTAGACGATATAGGGCTGGGTGGGGTTCGCGCGCAGATAGTTCTGGTGGTAGGTTTCGGCAGTGTAGAAGGGCTTGTCGGGCTCGATGGTGGTGACGATTTTGCCCCAGGTCCTGGCCGCTTCGAGCTGGGCGATATAGGCCTTCGCCAGCTGTGCCTGTTCTGGCGTCTGGGGGAAGATGGCGCTGCGATATTGGGTGCCGGTGTCCGGGCCCTGGCGGTTGAGCTGGGTGGGATCGTGGGCGACCGAATAGAAGATGCGCAGCAGCGTGCCGTAGGTGATCTTCTTCGGATCGTATCTGATCTCGACCGCCTCGGCGTGGCCGGTGAGGCCTGTGCCGATGACGCTGTATTTGGCCGTCATCTTGTTGCCGCCGGCATAGCCGGACTTGACCGAGGTGACGCCCTGCAGACGCTCGAAGACGCCCTCCACGCCCCAGAAGCAGCCGCCGGCGAGCACGGCGGTCTGGAGTTCGGTCTTGGGGGTTTCGTCGCGCACGGGGGCGGGGGCGACGAGCATGCGCTCCGCCGCCGAGGCGTTTGCGCAGCCGGTGACGGCAACGAGCAGGGCAGCGAATATCTGGCGCATGGTCAGGCCTTTGCGGGGATGAATTTGAGGGCCAAGCCGTTCATGCAATAGCGCAGGCCGGTGGGCCTGGGGCCATCATCGAAGACATGGCCGAGATGGCTGCCGCAGCGGCGGCAATGGACCTCGGTGCGGGTCATGAACATCGAGGTGTCGGTGGTGGTGCCGATGGCGTTGTCCAATGGCTTCCAGAAGCTCGGCCAGCCGGTGCCGCTCTCGAACTTGGTGCTGCTGTTGAACAGCGGCAGATCGCAGCCGGCGCACACGAACGTTCCCGCGCGCTTCTCCTTGTTCAGCGGCGAGGTGAACGGGCGCTCGGTGTCCTCATGGCGAAGCACCTGATAGGCGGCCGGGGACAGCTTGCGGCGCCATTCGGCATCGGTCAGCGTGTATTCGAAACTGCCTCTGGTCGCGGCCAGCACGGGACCGAACGGCAGGGCGGCGGCTAGGGCGAGGAGCGTGCGGCGGTTGGTCATCATGGCTGTATATACGCGCATCGATGAACGCTGGTTATCGGGGAGGATTGTCGCAGGGGGAGGAAGGGGCCTCCGGCGGCTGGGGGCTTAGCCCCCAGACCCCAATAATGGGCCGTCGCATTCGCGAAAGCCGGCGTCGCACGCGCACAGACCTAATTCATGGGGTCTGGGGGCTTC
>NZ_JBIMKZ010000064.1:0-18140 GCF_051860865.1 Polymorphobacter sp.
GTTTTTCTGGGCGGCGCTGGTCGGCGCATCGCTGGACAGCCGGGCGGCGATGTCGACACGGCGCTGGAATATCGGCGCCACCGCCAGCACGATCAGCACGACGGCAACGAAGACAACCGCCATGATGAGCAGCGACATCAGATCCTGGCCGGGGGTGTCGGTCACCGGTCAGACCTTGATATCGATGATCTTGCGCATCAGCAGGATGCCCAGGACATAGAAGACGGCCATGCCGCCGACGCCGGGCATGAACCAGGGATCGTCGATGACATCGAGATAGAAGCGCGGCTGGGTGGCGAACATGGCGGCGAAGGTAAGGATCGGCAACGCGGTTAGCAGCGTGCCGGTCATCTTGCCTTCGCTGGCCAGCGCATTGACCTTGAGGACCATGGCGGCACGGTCCCGGATCACCTTGGACAGGCCATCGAGGATATCGGCGAGGCTGCCGCCGGTCTCGGCCTGGATCGCCACCGACACGACGAACATCTGGATGTCCTGCGTCTGGATGCGGTCGGCCAGATTGGCGAGGGCGTCGCGGAGGTTATAGCCATAGTTCATCTCGGCGAGGACCAGGCCGAATTCCGAACTGATCGGATCGGGCACCTCGGACACGAGCAGCTCAAGGGCCGAGGTGACGGGATAGCCGGCCCGCAGGCCGCGGACAAAGATGTCCAGCGCCATCGGAAACTGCTTTTCGAACAGCTTGATGCGCTTGGTGGCCTGAACATTCAGATACATCAGCGGCACGACGACGCCGATGGCGAGCGCGAACAGCACGAGCAGGACATAGGCCATGGGCGATGTGAGCTGGCCCGTGATGCCGCCCAGGATCGGGAAAACCAGGCCGACGACAAGCGTGGTCGCGACCATGCCGGTGACCATCGACGAGGCCTTCATCCGCATCCCCGCCTGTGTCATGCGGGTTTCGACATGGGTCATCAGCGACGGCAGCAGCGCTTTGGACCGGTCCGGCAGCTGGCGGCGCAGGCTCTCCATGATCTCGAGGTTGGTGGCGCCCTGGGCCAGCATCTGCATTCGCCGGCTGACCCGCGAGCGCGGCGCCACGACATCGCGGTAATAAAGGAAGGCACCCTCGACGAGCAGCACCACGGCGGCGAACACCGCCAGATAGACGCCGAAGCGGGGATCGAGCAGCGCCTCCATCAGCCGGCCTTCCGGCGATAGGGATCGAACAGCTCGGGCGCCAGATTGATGCCGCGAGCCTGGAGGATCTCGGCGAATTTGGGGCGGATGCCCATCGGCTTCATTTCGCCGATGACCTTGCCATTGGCGTCGACGCCCTGGCGCTCGAAGCGGAAGATCTCCTGCATCAGGATGACGTCGCCCTCCATGCCGGTGACTTCGGCGATCGACAGCACGCGGCGCGAGCCGTCCGACAGGCGCGAGAGCTGGAGGACGATCTGGACGGCCGAAGCGATCTGCGCGCGGGCCGATTTGGGGCTGATGTCGATGCCGGACATGCCGATCATCTGCTCGATGCGGCTGAGGGCGTCGCGCGGAGTGTTGGCGTGGACGGTGGTCATCGAGCCGTCATGGCCGGTGTTCATTGCCTGCAGCATGTCGAAGGCTTCGCCGGAGCGGATTTCGCCGAGGATGATCCGGTCGGGGCGCATGCGCAGCGCGTTCTTGACGAGGTCGCGCTGGTTGACCTCGCCGCGGCCCTCGATGTTGGCGGGGCGGGTCTCGAGGCGGAGGACATGGCGCTGCTGGAGCTGGAGCTCGGCCGAATCCTCGATGGTGACGATGCGCTCGCCATTGTCGATGGAGGCGGACAGTGCGTTGAGCATCGTGGTCTTGCCCGAGCCGGTGCCGCCCGAGATGATGAGGTTGCGGCGCGATTCGACGACGCCGCGCAGCACGGTGGCGGCATCCTCGGTGAGCGCGCCGAAGCCGACCAGCTTGTCGAGGTCGATCGGGGTCTTGGAGAATTTGCGGATCGACAGGCAGGGGCCGTCGATGGCCAGCGGCGGGATGATGGCGTTGATGCGGCTGCCATCGGGCAGGCGAGCGTCGACCATCGGCGAGCTTTCATCAACGCGGCGGCCGACGTTGCTGACGATCTTGCCGATGATGCGCATCAGGTGACGATCGTCGGCGAAGCGGGTGCCGACCTCCTCGATGCGGCCGCGGCGCTCGACGAAGACGATGCTGGCCGAATTGACCATGATGTCCGAGATGGTCGGGTCCTTGAGCAGCGGTTCGAGCGGCCCGAGGCCGAGAAGCTCGTCGAGGATGTCCTCCACCAGCTGTCGGCGCTCGGTGAGATTGAGCGCGTGGTTGAGCTCCTTCAGCATCTCCTGGACGATCTCGCCGATATCCCGGCCGACCTGCTCGCGGGTCATGCTGTCCAGCGCCGAGAGGTTGATCCGCTCGATCAGCTTCTGGTGGAGGGTGACCTTGAGCGCCGTATAGGCCTCCATCCGCCTTGTATCGGGCTGGGGCTCGGGCTTGCGGGCGACCGGCTGGGGGGCCGGCTCCGGGACCGGGGCCGGCGCCGGGGCCGGCGGGGCGGGCGCCAGGGTCGCCGTGTCCGATGACAGGCTGGAGCGGCGGCTCGGCCAGATCATGGCAGCACCGCCGGGGCCGTATCGAGGCCGGCGAGCATGGCGCGCAGGTCCTTCTCGATCCGCGAGCGGACCTTGATCGCGGCGACCGGGCGGCCTTCGTCGATTGCCGACGACATGGCGGGATAGTCGTTGGCGACCGAATAGGCGACCTTGCGCTTCAGCGCCTGCTCGGTCTGGGTCATGTCGGCCTTGCGGAACAGCGAGGTGGTGACGCGGTTCATCGCCAGCTGGACGCGCTCCTGCAGACCGTTGGCGTCGATCATCTCCAGCTGTCGGCGGGCCTGGTGGACGCCGGCCACCGACATCTCGCTGACCAGCACGACCGCATCCGACCGGGTCAGCGCGGCGGCCGACCAGTTGATCCAGGCGGCGGGCAGGTCGACGAGAACGATGTCCCAGGTTTCGCTGGCCAGCGTGAACAGCCGCTCGATGGCCTGGGGGGTGAGCATGTCCAGCGGCACGATGTCGGTGGGGGCGGCGATGACATGGAGGCCGCTGGTGTGCAGCTCGGCAACCGAGGCGAGATAGGAGGAATCGAGACGGTCGCCGGCGTCGATCAGATCGGCGACGGTGAGCTTGGGGCGGAGATTGAGGTAGAGCGCGGCGTTGCCGAACTGGACGTCGAGATCGATCAGGCAGACGCGCTTGTCCGCCGCCCAGAGCACGCCGAGCTGGGTGACGAGGCTGGTGGTGCCGACGCCGCCGAGCGCGCCGAGGAAGCTGATGATGCGGCCCTGTCGCCGGGTCGTGGCGGCGGGGATGGCGGCGGTGCTGCCCTGGCGGAGGCGCTCCTGCGCCAGCCGGGCGGCTTCGCGGGCATTCTCCAGTGCCTGGGCGATATCCTCCGGGGTGAAGGGCAGCGGCATGACATCGGCGATGCCGGTCTTGAGCAGCCGGCGCATGACCGTGACGGTGAGATCGCGCACGGCGGCGACGACCGGCATGCGTGCGGCCATGCGGCTGGCATGGGCCTCGAAAGCGGCGACCTCGGCGGCGTCATCGGGATCGAGCTGGGCGACGAGGATGTCGGTGGCGGCGACGAGGGCGGGCTGGGCGGTGAAGCTGGCGAGCGAGCCGGCGTGCAGCTGCATCGAGACGCCGGGCAGGACCAGCTGGTCGATATCGAGCAGCGCGGCGATGCCGGGCGCCAGCACGATGGTGACGCGCAGCGCGGCGGCCCGGTCGGCGAGGCTGAGAGGGGCCATTTCGCCCATGGTCAGTTGCCCGCCGTCCGGCCGGTGCCGCCGGTGCCGGTGTCGGTGGCGCCGCCCTGCTCGCCGATGCCGGACTTGCCGTCGACCTTGAGCAGGGTCTTGGACTGGCCGCGCAGGTAGCGGCGCTGGGCGTCGGTGGCGCGGACGGCGTCACCGCCCTCCATCGGCACGCCGGCGTACACGGGCTGCATGTTGACGACCTGCAGCACGCCATTGCGCCGCACCGAATAGCCGAAATCGGGGTCTGGGGTCTCGCAGGCGGTTAGCAGCGGGGCGAGCAGCAGGGGGGCGGCGAGCACCGTCGCCTTGAGCAGACGCATCATCGGGGCCTCCGTCACTGGATGATGTGGCCGAAGCCGCTGCCGGGGCCGCCGGGGGCGGGGCCCACTGGGACCGACGGGGCGGGCAAACGGCGCTCGGAGCGGCCGTTCAGGAACATGTCTGTGTCAGACGGCTCCAGTACCCGGTCGGTCGGCAGTGCCAGCGAGCCGGCGGCGACCGGGCGGACCAGGCGGGGCGTGACGATCATCACCAGCTCGCTTTCCTGCTTGTTGTAGGCGGTCGACCGGAACAGCGCGCCGATCAGCGGGATCCGGCCCAGCAGCGGAATGGCCCTGAGTGTATCGGAAAAATCGCTCTGGATAAGGCCTGCCAATGCAAAGCTTTGTCCGTCGCGCAGTTCGACCGTGGTGCGGGCGCGGCGGACCCGGAGGCCGGGAATGCGCAGGCCGCTGAGCTCGATGCCGGCAGCAGGATCAAGCTGGCTGACCTCGGGGCCGACGAGCAGATTGATCAGCCCGTCCTCGAGCACGGTCGGCGTAAAGGCGAGGCTGACGCCGAACTGCTTGAACTCGATCGCCACCTGGCCGTTGAGCGCGACGCCGACCGGCACCGGGAATTCGCCGCCGGCGAGAAAGGAGGCGGTTTCTCCCGACAGGGCGACGAGATTGGGCTCGGCGAGCGTGCGGACCAGGCCCTTGCGTTCGAGCGCGTCGATGCTGACCAGCAGGTTGCTGGCATTGGGCAGGCTGATGACCGCCTGATAGGGGTTAAACGTTACGTCGGGGGGCGCACTGATGAGGCCGCCGCCGCCCGTGCCATCGAAACTGAACTGGTTGATGCCCAGCTGCTTGACGACCGAGCGCGACATTTCCGAGAATTTGACCTCGAGCAGCACCTGCTGGACGTTGCCGACGCCGAGCATGTTGACGACACGCTTGGGGGCGTAGGTCTCGGCGATGGTCATCAGCTTCTCTGCCGCCACGGCGCTCGACACCGTGCCGCTGAGGACGACCGAGCCATTGGATATCGAGATGCCGACTGTTTCGGCCGGCATCAGCTGGGCGACGGTCGCCTTGAGGCCCTGGGCGTCCGGGCCGACGACGATGTCGACGACGGCAATCACCTTTCCGGCCTTGTCGTAGAGGCTGAGGTTGGTCGACCCCAGGGCGCGGCCGAGCACATAGACACTCGACTGCGACAGCGGCAGCACATCGGCGATCTCGTCATTGCCGATCACCGCCTTGGCGAAATTCTGGCCGACCCGCAGCGTCTGGCTCTTGTTGATCGGCAGCTGGAGGACGGCACCGGTGCGGGCGTCGGTGGTCGCCGACCCGCCGATCATGGTCTGGGCCGCTACCGGCCAGACCGTGCAGAGCGCGACCGTCGGCACGAGCAACAGGCGCGCTACCGCTGATGGTACTGCCTGAATCACCCGCCTTGTTCCCCCCATTGATGTCATCATTTCGGTACGCCGTAGACGCTGGATGTGGTGCCTTGCTTGCCGCCGCGGAAGATCTCGACGGTCGGACCCTGGGGCCGGGCGGCAATGGCTGTGGCAGGCCCTGTGGCGGCGGGCTCGGCGACGATAGCGGCGGTGCGGTCTGGCTTGCGCAGGATCCGGGTGATGGTGCCGTCGTTCAGATCGCGGATCTGCGCCGTTTCGAGACGCACCCGGCTTTCGTCGGAGAGATTGCGCAGGGCAACGCTCAAGGAGCCGACGTTCTGGGCGAGGCTCAGGCGCTGGGCCTGGAGCGGCGTTACCTCGATGGTGGCTGACTTGGCGACACTTGCCTCGGTCTTGCCGGCATCGGCGTTCTGGCCAACGGCCAGCACCCGCGCGGCCTGAACGATCAGATCGGTATAGGGCAATTCCTCATTGTCACCGCTGCGGGTGACGAACACATCCACACGGTCACCCGGCACGATGAAGCCGGCGGCGCCGGCCACCTCGTTGATCGGGATGGCGATGGCCCGCATCGTTTCGTTGAACAGCGGCGACGTCGACAGGCGGCCGCCATTGCCGGACAGGGCGCGCGCCGTGATGAGCTCATTCGGCTCGATGGCGCGCAGCGCAACGCGCTGGCCTTCGTCGACCGCATCGAGAACTCGCTTGAACGTGCCGTCCGGCAGGTTTCCGGCAGGCCATTGGACCAGCTTCAGCTTTTCCGGTGCGATACGCTCGCCAAATTCTATCGGTGCGGCAGCAACGACGATCTCGACCGTGGCAACAGAGGCTTGCGAGGACCGCGACTTTTCGCTGGTGGTCAGAAAGGCTCGCGCCAGAAACACCGCGAACAGCCCGAGGGCAATCGCCGTGAGCAGCATGTAGATCGATGATTTACGCATCGGCGAGGCTCCCCGACGGGATTCGCTTGATCGCATGGGCCATGAAATATCCATGCCCAGAGTACGACCATGAACAGCCGAAGTTGACTGCCAGGGGTGCGAACGACCCCTTGGCGCTCCCTTGCACCCCTGCCATTTGACCCTGCATCAAACGTCCCCAAACCTTCGCCGCGCGTTATCGGATTTACGCGCGTTCAAGGAAATCTTCATGAATCCATATACCTCTAGAAGACTCTTGCCAAGAGGCCAGAAGATTCATGACGAACCTGATGTCTTGATGACGCGTGGCTAAGTTCAGGGTCCCGCCCATCGCAGGCGGTGCGAACAGGAAAAGCCGATATATTTCAGAATGCTTATTCGCTTTACGGGCATGAAATGCCATGGTCAGGAATTCGGCCATTCTCCGGCAGATGATGTGGCCCTGGGTTAGGCGCTGCAGAACCCGGCAGGAAAAAACCCGCACTCCTTTCGGAGCGCGGGTTCCTTCCCGGCCATTTCGGGCCGATCGGCTATTAGTCGCCAGCGCGATTTTCATCGAGCTGGTCGGAAGCGGCGTCGAGGCTGTCGGTGACGCTCTGGCCCAGCGTGGTGATGGCGATGATGACGATGCCGCCCATGACGGCGAGCATCAGCGCATATTCAGCGGCCGAGGCGCCGCTCTTGTCGAACTTGATCTTCTTGAGGAGCTTCATCATGATCTTGGTCCCTTCCTGTCCGGGCGTCCCGGTGTGAAACGCCGCCCCCGAGAGCCCGGAGTTGGCCTGTCGAACCTGCCTGGACCCGGGAAGGCTGATCATCAGGATGATGAAGCAGTTCCTCCGGGCGCTCGGCCGGCTCAACATTCGGTTAGGGTCGGCTTGAAAAAGCGTCAACATTGAAAGGGGTTAAGAGTTCGTTCTCATACGAAGTCTTACATTCGGCTTAACCATGTCGACATTTCATCGGCGCCCGGCCGGGGCCAACTTGCTGTGTCGATATGGTTTTTTGCAAGGCCGCGTCAGGCAATGGTAAATTACTAACAGATTGCCAAGGATGAATGGTTTTGCGATATCCGATGCGGTAATGTTGCGGCAGAAGAGAATCGGCGGTGGAAGGGATAGCGCAGGCATGGTGATGGCGGCCCAATCGCATGGTGAGCGCGAATCGTGCTTCCACAGCGCGACGGCCATTACCTGCCGGCGGGGCGCCGCCGCCGCCGAATTCGCGCTGATATTGCCGCTTTTGCTGCTGCTGTTCTTCGGTTCGGTTCAGTATGGCGTGTTGATGTTTACCTACAACAGCATGTTGACCACGGCGCGCAACGGCGCCCGGGCGCTGGCCGTGGGCTCCGCGACGCCGACGGCGGTGCGCACAGCCGTGCTGGCGGGCATGCCGGGCTGGGTGTCACCGGACAGCGTGACGATCGTGGCCGGCAATGTCGGCGCGGACCAGGTCCGCACGGCGATTACCGTCCCGTCCGCCGGGGCGACGATCATGCGGCTGGTGCCGATGCCGGCGGAGATTTCCGTCGATGTGGTGATGGAACGCGAGAACCTCTAGGCGGGTTCAGTTTACCGGCACGCCGGGATAGGCGATGCCGAGCTGCTCCAGATAGCTGCTGTGCTTCGACGGGTCGTAATAGAAGCGCTCCATCTGCGGGCGGAATTCCTTCATCGTCTTTTCGTTGAGGTGGATCGCCGGCTGGTCGGTGTCCGACAGCACGGTCCAGTATTTCTCGTCCTTCTGCTGGACGGTGGTGAAATAAGTCTTCGCGTCGGCGATGATCTTGGGCGTGGTGACGAGATCGAGCAGCGTCATCGCCACGGCCTTGGCGGCGACGATGACGCCTTTGTGGGCGATCGGCGTGGCCATGGCGATGGCGCTCTGGACATTGTGGCCGACCATGTTGGGGATGTTGGAGGGGTAGCGGATGGTGGCGGTGGGCACCGCCCACATCACGTCGCCGATATCGTCCGAGCCGCCGCCGGTGGAGGGCCCGCGCATTTCGGGCGTCGAGATCGGCGAGACCTTGGTGGGCAGCGGCTCGAGCTTGGCCTTGTTGGCCTGCTGGGCGGCTTTGGCGAAGGCCTGGTCGGCGGCCGTCCATTTGGGCATGCCGACCTTCTCGATATTGGCCTGCATGGCTTCGGCGAGCGGGCGGTTGTTGTAATTGGGGGCAGCGGTGCCGAGGATGCGACGGCTGACCTTGGTGTCGGTGGCCATGGCGGCGGCCTCGGCGGTGCGGTTGCCCATTTCGTAGAGGGCGCGGATGGTCTCGAAGGTCGATTCGCGGAAGAAGTACCAGACGCTGGCCTCGCCGGGGACGATGTTGGGCTGATCGCCGCCGTTGGTGATGATGTAATGCGAGCGCTGGCTGAGCGGCAGATGCTCGCGGCGAAGGTTCCAGGCCATGTTCATGACCTCGACGCCGTCCAGCGCGCTGCGGCCGAACCAGGGGGCGCCGGCGGCATGGGCGGTATAGCCCTTGAAGGTATATTCGACCGAAACCAGCCCGTTGTTGCCGGACGGGCCCCAGCTCATGGCGAAATCCCGGCCGACATGGGCGAACAGCGAGGCGTCGACATCCTTGAACAGGCCGGCGCGGACATAATAGGCCTTGGTGGCGAGCAGCTCCTCGGCGACGCCGGGCCAGATCATCAGCCGGCCCTTGAGGCCATTCTTCTCCATGACCTCCTTTGCGGCGAGCGCGGCGGTGATCATCATCGGCAGGCCACTGTTATGGCCCTCGCCATGGCCGGGGGCGCCTTCCAGCATCGGCTTGATCTCGGGGCTGCCGGGGAGCTGGCTGAGGCCGAGCAGGGCGTCGACATCGCTGCCGAGTGCGATCAGCGGCCCGCCCTCGCCCCAGGTGGCGGTCCAGGCGGTGGGGATGCCGGCGACACCGCGGGTGATCTTGAAACCGTTCTTCTCGAGGATGCCGGTGAGATAGTCGGCGGTACGATATTCCTGGAAGCCGGGTTCGGCATAGCTGAACAGCGTGTCGACCATTTCCTGCGAGAGCTTGGCGCGGGCATCGACACCGGCGATGGCGGCGTTCTTGAGCGCCGGGCTGGCGGCGGCCCAGAGCGGCGAGGCGGTTGCCAGCAGCGCGGCGGCGAGCAGTCTTGCGGTTTTCATGGTCAATCCCCCCGATTGTGCGGCGCACACGCCGGATATGGACTTTAATGCACAGCTGATGTAACACAATCTCTACGGGGAGATTTTTCATGCGAATCGCTGCCAGTCTGATCGTTGCAACCATGGTCTCGGGTGCGCCGGCTCTTGCTTGCGACCTTGATTACCTGCCTGATTTTGCCGGTCACAGCTACCGGGTGGGCATGGACCCCGAAGAAGCGGCGCGCGCCCGCGAGGAAGCGATGGCCAATGCCCGCGCCGCCTTCATTCGCCAATATGGTCTGAACCAGACCGCAGCGACCACGGCTCAGAGCCCCGCCGAGACGGTCGCCGACGCCTCCACCCCCACGCCCGCCGCGCGTTGAGCGGGCCGGCTGAGGCCGGCACCCCGCTCGTACGACTTCAGGACCTGGCGCATCGGATCGATGGCCGGCCTGTGATGGCGATTGGTGACTGGCGGCAACAGATAGGGGAGCATGCACTGGTGCTCGGTCCGTCCGGATCGGGCAAGACCACGCTGATCAATGTCATCACCGGGCTGATCACGCCGAGCCAGGGCCATGCCTGGATCGACGGCGCCGACATGACGGCGCTGTCCGCCGATGCCCGCGACGCGCTGCGGCGGCGGACGATTGGGCTGGTGTTCCAGACGCTGCGATTGATCCCGGCGCTGACCGTGCGGCAGAACCTGGCGCTGGCGCAGCATATCGGGCGCGGCGAGAATGATCCGGCCGATGTCGAGCGGCTGATAGGGCGGGTGGGGCTGGCCCACCGCGCCGATGCCAAGCCGCGCACGCTGTCGCAGGGCGAGGGCCAGCGGGCGGCGATCGCCCGGGCGCTGGTGACGCGGCCGCGGCTGGTGGTGGCGGATGAGCCGACCTCGGCGCTCGACGACAGCAATGCGATGGCGATGATCGACCTGCTGTTCGAGACGGCGGCCGATACCGGGGCGACGCTGCTGGTGGCGACACATGACCAGCGCATTCGCAGCCGCTTTGCCGAGGTGCTGACGCTGGTGCCGCCGGCAGGACGGGCAGCGGCATGAGCTTTTTCGGGCTGTCCTTCGCCTATCTGCGCGACAGGGGGCTGAACACGCTGCTCAACATCCTGCTGCTGGCGCTGGCGGTGGCGACGCTGGTGATATTGCTGCTGTTCGCGCGGCAGATGGAGGACCGGTTCACGCGCGATGCGCAGGGGATCGACTTGGTGGTGGGGGCCAAGGGGTCGCCGCTGCAGCTGATCTTGTCCAGCATCTACCATGCCGATGTGCCGACCGGGAACATCCCGCTCGACTCGGTGGACACGCTGCGGCGCGAGCGGACGGTGGCCAAGGTGATCCCGCTGGCGCTGGGCGACAATTTCCGGGGCTACCGGATCGTTGGCAGCGAGCGGGCCTACCCCGAGCATTATGGCGCGACGCTGGCCGAGGGGCGGTACTGGGACAAGACCAGCGAAGTGGTGATCGGCAGCGAGGTGGCGCGCGGGCTGGGCATGGCGATGGGGCAGCGCTTCGTCGGCAGCCACGGGCTTTCGGACGACGACCGGGCGAGCGGGCATGACCATGCGCCGTTCATGGTGGTCGGACGGCTGGCGCCGACGGGGACGGTGATTGACCGGCTGATCCTGACCAGCGTGGAGAGCGTGTGGGACGTGCACGGGATCGCCCATGATGAGGGCGACCATGATCATGACCATGATGGCGAAGCCGACCATGCGGCGGCCGATCATGACCATGGCGAGGAGGCGGCCTGCGATACCGGCGTGCCGCATGACCATGATTGCGATGGCAAGCCCGATCATGGGCCAGGGGCCGAGGCGGCGCATGCCGGCGAGGACCATGAGGCGCATGTCGGGCACGGCGATGCGCAGGCGGAAGGGGCCAGCGCGCGGCCGCATGCGATGCAGGCCGAGGTGACGGCGCTGTTGGTGACCTATGCCTCGCCGCTGGCGGCCATCCAGCTGCCGAGCTTCATCAACCGCCAGACCAACATGCAGGCGGCGGTGCCGGCGGTGGAGATCAGCCGGTTGCTGAGCCTCGTCGGGCTCGGGCTCGATGCAGTGCGGGCGCTGGCGCTGCTGCTGCTGCTGACCGCCGGGCTGTCGATCTTCGTGGCGCTTTATACGGCGCTGCGCCAGCGCGAGGGCGACATGGCGATGCTGCGGGTGATCGGTGCGAGCCGGGCGAGCATCTTCGGGCAGATCCTGTTCGAGGGCGTGGCGCTGGCGGCCGCCGGGGCGCTGCTCGGGGTGGCGCTCGGCCATGCGGTGATCGGCCTGGCGGCGGCGAACATCCGCCAGCTTGCCGAGCTGGGGCTGGATGCCGCGCATTTCGAGATGGCCGAGGTCTGGATTGTGCTCGGCGCGCTTGCTATTGGTGCGCTGGCGGCCTTGCTGCCGGCGCTGCGGGTGTTCCGCGCCGATATCGCCGACACGCTGGCGAACAGTCGATAGGAGATGGCCATGCGTTCTGCCCTGTTGATGCTGATCATTGCGACCTTTGCCGTGCCCTTGGGGGCGGCGACCGCGCAGGCGGCGCGCAACGACAATCTGAAGCCGAGCGAGACGGTGTGGAAACCGGCGCCGACGCCGCCGGGCGGGGTGGCCTGGTCGGTGCTCGAATCGACCAAGGAAACGACGCGCAAGGACCAGAACAACATGATTCGCTCCAAGCCGGTGTTTCCGGCGGCGGTGAAGGCGCTCGCCGGCAAGCGGATCAAGGTGAATGGCTATATGCTGCCGCTGGAGAATGGCGCGAGCCAGACCCATTTCGTGCTGCTGGCCTATCCGCCGGATTGCCCGTTCCATCTCAACCCGCTGCCGATGCAGTTCGTCGAGGTGCGCGCGGCCTCGCCGGTCAAGGTGTCCTATGACGTGCGGACGATCGAGGGCGTGCTGACGCTGCACGGCGACGATGAGCAGGGCATCTTCTACAAGTTCACCGAGGCCAAGGAAGTCGGGTGAGGCCAGCGCTGGCGGCGCTGCTGCTAGCTGGCTGTGCGACCAGCCCGGCCCGGCCGGTGGCGCCGAACCCGGTGGCACCGATCAATGTCGTTTTCGAATGCGAGCGGGGCACGCGGCTCGGCGTGCGCTTCGAGGACGAAATGGCGGTGGTCGATACCGGCGACGGCGTGGCGCTGCGGCTGCCACAGCAGCCCAGCGGCTCGGGGTTCCGCTATGGCACGCCGAGGCACATGATGGTCGGCAAGGGCGATAACCTGACCTGGACGGTGGGGCGGATGGTGCCCGAGGACTGCCGGGCCATCGACGGGGCCGGGAACGGGGCGCGGAAGTAGCGCGGCACTTTCCCTTTGCCGGCGGCCGGGCTACCAGCATCGCCGATGGTTGCCCATATCGACACCTGGATCTTCGATCTCGACAACACGCTGTACCCGGCGTCGTCGAGCCTGTTTCCGCAGATCGATGCGCGGATGGGCAGCTATATCCAGCGGCTGCTCGGCTGCGATGCCGATGAGGCGTGGCGGGTGCAGAAGGGCTTTTTCCATAGCCATGGCATGACACTGCCGGGGCTGATGGCGGCGCATGGCGTCGATCCGCATGATTTCCTTGCCTATGTCCATGATGTCGACATCGATGTGGTGCAGCCGCATCCCGACCTCGGGCTGATGCTGGCGCGGCTGCCGGGGCGCAAGCTGGTGTTCACCAATGCCGACGCGCCCTATGCGACGCGGGTGCTGGCGCGGCTCGGGCTGTCCGAGAGCTTCGAGGCGATGCACGACATCCATGCCCTCGGCTATGTGCCCAAGCCGCAGGCGGCGGCCTATGCGCATTTCTGCGAGGCGCATGGCGTTGACCCGACGCGCGCCCTGTTCGTCGAGGACATGGCGCGCAACCTGGTGCCGGCCAAGGCGATTGGCATGACCACCGTGTGGATCGACAATGGGTCCGAGCAGGGGCCGGCGAAGGACCCTGGCATCGACCGCGCGCATATCGACTACATTGCCCATGATGTTGGCCAGTTCCTGGCCATGACGCTTGCCCTGCTGGAGGACCAATGACCAAGATCGAAGCCATCATCGCCGAAGGCTGGGCGACCCGCGACCAGGTGAGCGTGCAGACCGGCGGCGTGCTGCGCGATGCCGTGCAGGCGGCGCTCGACGGGCTTGATGACGGTAGCCTGCGGGTGGCGGAGCCGGATGGCGCCGGCGGCTGGAAGGTCAATGAATGGCTGAAGCAGGCGGTGCTGCTGAGCTTCCGGCTGACGCCGAACGCCGGCGTGTTCGGCGCGCCCGGCGGTGGGCTGTGGTGGGACAAGGTGCCGACCAAGTTCGAGAGCTGGACGCCCGACGACTTCCAGTCCGCGGGCTTCCGCGCCGTGCCGGGCGCGATCGTGCGGCGCGGGGCGTTCATCGCGCCGGGCGTGGTGCTGATGCCGAGCTTCGTCAACATCGGCGCGCGCGTCGGCAAGGGGACGATGGTCGATACCTGGGCGACGGTGGGCAGCTGCGCCCAGATCGGCGAGAATGTCCATCTCTCCGGCGGGGCGGGAATCGGCGGCGTGCTGGAGCCCGTGCAGGCGGCGCCGGTGATCATCGGCGACGGCGCCTTCATCGGCGCGCGCGCCGAGGTGGCCGAGGGCGTTCAGGTCGGCGAGGGTGCAGTGCTGTCGATGGGCGTGTATCTCGGTGCCTCGACCAAGATCGTCGACCGGGCGACCGGCGAGGTGCATATCGGCAAGGTGCCTCCCTATGCGGTGGTGGTGCCGGGCACGCTGCCCGGCAAGCCACTGCCCGACGGCACGCTGGGGCCGAACCTCTATTGTGCGGTCATCGTCAAGACGGTGGACGCACAGACGCGCGCCAAGACCGGGATCAACGAGCTTTTGCGCGATTGAGCCTCTGGTAAATGGCCGCGGGAACGCCTAGCTGACGCCGATGGACCTCGCCTATTTCCTCACCCCGGAAGCGCTGGCTGCCTTTGGGCAGGTGGTGCTGATCGACATCGTCCTTGCCGGCGACAACGCCATCGTGGTGGGGGCGCTGGCTGCGGGGCTGCCGGCCAAGCAGCGGCGCAATGTCATCCTGATCGGCATCGGCGCAGCGCTGGTACTGCGGGTGATCTTTGCGCTTCTGGTGACCCAGCTGCTGCAGATCGTCGGGCTGATCTTGGCCGGCGGGCTGCTGCTGC
Organism: Polymorphobacter sp.; assembly: GCF_051860865.1. GTDB lineage: Bacteria > Pseudomonadota > Alphaproteobacteria > Sphingomonadales > Sphingomonadaceae > Sandarakinorhabdus. The sequence goes on from NZ_JBIMKZ010000064.1 coordinate 14,690, forward strand.
TGTGGGTGTCGTGGAAGATGTGGCGCGAGATCAATCCCAAGCGGGTCGAGATCGACATGCCGGGGGACAAGGACGACTTCACCTCGACCACGGCACCGCCGCCGGCGAAGAGCTTTGCCGCCGCCGCCTGGTCGGTGGCGCTGGCCGATGTATCGATGAGCCTCGACAATGTGCTGGCGGTGGCCGGCGCAGCGCGCGACCACCCCGAGATCATGGTCATCGGGCTGGTGCTGTCGGTGGCGCTGATGGGCGTGGCGGCGAACTTCATCGCCAAGTACATCGAGCGCTATCGCTGGATCGGCTTCGTCGGGCTGGCAGTGATCGTCTATGTGGCGATCAAGATGATTGTCGAAGGGGCACAGGAAGTATTGCCTGTGGTGCAGCCGATGATCGGCGCGGCGCTCTGAACACCCCGGGCCGGCCGGCCCAGGCGACAAGGACGACAAGCGCGACGAACAGCATCGGCAGCCAGGCCAGCGGATGCTGGCGATGGACCAGCGTGGCGGTAAACGCCCAGCCGGCGGCGACGGCAATCTCCACGAATCCCATCAGCAGCATGGCGCGCGGCCGCTTGCGGAAGGCGGCGCGCGGCAGCCGCGGGCCGTGCCAGCCCTGGATCAACGCCATGCTGGCAGCGCCCAGCAACGCCAGCGGCAGCAGCGCGGCGGCGGCCGGCGGCGACAATATGATGAGCCAGACCATGAGCGGTGCCAGCGCCAACAGCGGCAGCCCGCAGGCCAGTGCCAGCTTTGCGCCGGCGCGCTGCCAGCCGGGCAGCGGGGCGGCCTCGACCAGCTCGGGCGCCTCCTCGGAACAGACGATGATCCAGGCAAGGCTGGAGCCGGCCATCGTCGCCAGCGCGACGCCGCCGGCGAGGATCTGCCCGGCGGCGACGTCCGCTGGCGTGCCGTCCCGCAGCGCCAGCAGCAGCAGCGGCACCAGATAGACGAAGCGCAGCAGTACCTGCGCCAGCGTCTCCGGGTCGCGCCACAGCAGGCGCAGCTCCTTGGTGAGCAGCGCCGACAACGGCGAGGCCGGGAAGTGGCCGCGGCAGGCGCTGCGCAGGGGGGCGGTCTCCTCGTTGCGGCGGGCCAACCGGGCGGCGCCGGGGCCGGCGGCGAGCAGCAGCGCGGCGATGGCCAGCGCGACGAGGGCGAGCAACGCCCCGGGGTCGCCGACCATGGCGCGAGCGGCGACATCCAGCGGCGGCGGCGGCACATTGGCGGCGAGCCGGGCGACCAGGCCGGCGCGGCTGCCGGCCATGCTGCTGCTGAGGCCGCCGGCCTGGCTGGCAATGAACAGGCTGGCGCCGAGCGCGGCGCTGCCGAGATGCACGATCGTCCGCGCCCGGCGGGCGCCGACCGAGGCGGTCAGCACGGCCACCAGCAGGAAGCCGAGCGAGGTCGCCACGGTGGCGGTGGCGACGAGGACGATAAGGGCGCCGCCCCAGCGCCAGTGGCCTAAGCCTATCGAGAACAGCACGAACGGGGCGAGCATGACGAGGAACGGCATCGCCACCAGCCCGCAGACGGCCAGCGCCTTGGCGAGGAAAACCCGGCGCGGCGGCACCGGGGCGGCCAGCAGCAGGTCGAGATCGTTGCGGTCCCGGAAGGTGCGGAGCACCTGGACAGCGGCGAGCGAGGCCATCAGCGGCAGCATCAGCGCATGCGCCATCACCAGCAGGCCGAGTCCGGCGGCAGACGGGGTGTCCGGCGCCGTGGCCAGCGCGCGGGCGGCGATCCAGCCGATGCCGACGGGCAGAGCCAGCACCAGCAGCAGCGCCAGCGCTCGGCGCCACGGGCGGGTGCCGGACGCCAGCCGCAGGCCGAGGCGGAGTTCATGGGCGAGCAGCCAGGGCAGGCTGGCCGGCGCAGCGAGGCTACTCATGCGCCGGCCAGGGCGAGGAACGCATCCTCCAGCGAGCCGCCGCCGTGGCTGGCGCGCAGTGCCGCCGGCGTGCCCTGGGCGATGAGGCGGCCATCGCGGATGATGCCGATACGGTCCGCCAGCCGCTCGGCGACCTCGAGGATGTGGGTGGTGAGGATGACGGTGCCGCCCTCCCGGGCGCGGGCACGGAGCAGGTCCTTGACCAGCCGGGCCGCGCCGGCATCGAGGCCGGTCAACGGCTCGTCGAGGATCAGCAGGTCGGGCGCGTGGATCAGCGCCCCGGCGAGTGCGACCTTCTGGCGCATGCCGCGCGACAGCGTTTCGCACAGCGAGTCGCGCTTTTCGTCGAGGCCAAGCAGGGCCAGCAACGCGTCGGCGCGGGCGGCCGCGACGGCGGGGGGCACGCGCCAGAGGCCGGCGACAAAGGCCAGATATTCGAGCGGGGAGAGCTTGTCGTAGAGCAAGGGCTCGTCGGGCAGCCAGGCGGTGCGGGCCTTGGCGGCCAGCGGATGGACCAGCGCATCGATACCGCAGACGCGGATATGGCCAGAATCCGGGGTTTCGAGGCCGGTGACCATGCGCAGGCTGGTGGTCTTGCCGGCGCCGTTGGGGCCGAGCAGCGCGTATAGCTCGCCAGCCTCGACCCGGAGGTCAAGACCATCGACCGCGCGGCGGCCGGCGAAGGACTTGACGAGACCCTCCACCAGCAACCCCGGCGGTGCCGGCGTATCGCTGATTTCCATGGCACCATGTTGCGTCAACGAACGGCAAAGAGCCACTTACAAATGGTTAATAACAGGCACCGGAACGACAGGATTGCTGCCGTTCCGGTGCGGTATTTTACTGGCTGTCGACGAGGACGACCTCGCTATCGTCCAGCGCCGTCACGTCGATGGCGGCGAGATTGGTGATCGCCAGCCCGTCGCGGGCGTCGGCCTCGACATCGCCGACGCGGATGCGGCCGCGGGCGGGGACGAGATAGACGTGGCGGCCCGGGTCAGCGGTGTAGCGCACTGTCTCGCCGGCGCGGATGGTGGCGCCGGCAACCCGGGCGTCGACGCGGATTGGCAGGGCATCATCGTCGCCGGCGATGCCGCTGGCCAGGGTGACGAAGCTGCCGCTGCGCTCGGCGCGCGGAAACTCGCGGGCGCCCCAGCCGGGGGCCTCGCCGGCACGATCGGGGATGATCCAGATCTGGAACAGCCGGGTGGTAACGTCCTCATGGTTCCACTCGCTGTGCTGGATGCCGGTGCCAGCCGACATCACCTGGACGTCGCCGGCGCCGGTGCGGCCCTTGTTGCCGAGGCTGTCCTCATGGCTGATCGCGCCCTCGCGGACATAGGTGATGATCTCCATGTCGCGGTGGCTGTGCGGCGGGAAGCCACTGTGGGGGGCAATGGCGTCGTCGTTCCAGACCCGGAGCCGGCCCCAGTTCATGCGCTCGGCCTCCTGATAGCTGGCGAAGCTGAAATGATGGGTGGCATCGAGCCAGCCATGGTTGGCGTGGCCGAGGCTGGCGAAGGGGCGTTTCTCGATCATGCTGTGCTCCTGTCCGAGGCCGTGG
>NZ_JBIMKZ010000065.1:0-18103 GCF_051860865.1 Polymorphobacter sp.
GTCGCCGAGGGCGCCATGCAGGGCTTCACCTCGTTCAACCCCGGCGAGTTCTCGGGCCAGTACATCGTCTTCGCCGGCAATCTCGGCATGATCAGCTATCCGCAGGGCATCGCCTGCTATGGCTGCCAGGACAGCCTGTTCATCGACAACACGCTGATCACCATGCCCGGGGCGAAGCACATGGCGATCACCCGGGTCCCGCTCGGCGTCAACAACGTCTTCGAGAACAACCAGACCTTCGATTTCCGCAACGGCACCCTCGCCGACGTCGCCGCCATCGCCCACAAGTTCAGCGACTACAGGCCGGAATTCGCGGCCGGTTCGGAATTCGATTACGCCCTGTTCGCCGACAGCGCCCCGGACCCGGCAATCTGGCTCCAGCTGATCGCCGGCTTCGGCCTGGTCGGCGCCATGGCCCGGCACCGCCGCCATCGCGCCGCGACCGCCGAACGGGTCATCTTCGGCTAATCGCGAAAATCGACCGATCCAGACGGCCGGGGCCTGTCGCCCCGGCCGTTTCGCGTTATCGATTCCGTCGATTTCCCGAAATCACCGACAGCGGCTTTCAAGGCCCTCACCAGTAAACGGAGTGCGTACCATGTCCCGATCAACAGCCCGTCGCCGCATGATCATCCTTCTCATGTCGTTGACCGGACATGCCTCCGCATCCGCCGCCACCTATCAGGCCACCCAGGATGATTTCACATCGGTGTTCGCCCAGCTCGTCGCCGGCGACACGCTCGCCCTGCAAGGAACGTTCGACAACCTCATCGGCATCAAGGACAGCCACTACGCCACCGCCATTACCATCGATGCCAGCGCCGCCACTATCACCCAGGGCCTGCAGCTGACCGCATCGAGCGGTATCAACATCACCGGCGGCGACTGGCGCCATGATCCCGCCCGCGTCCAGTCGGTGACCGTCCGGGACAGCCAGAACATCAGCATCGCCAACACCAGCTTCACCGGCCCCACCGAGGATTCCACCGGCCGCGCCATCTGGGTCACCGGCTCTTCGAACATCACCATCCGCGACAACAGCTTCGACCGGATCCACACCTCCGTCGCCATCGGCAACACCACGGACTCGCTGGTCACCCGCAACCGCATCGTCAGCGCCGCCTCGGACGGCATCAACATCGCCAATTCCCACCGCGTCCTCGTCAGCGACAATCACTGCGGCGCCCCCGCCATGGCCGCCGGCGCCCACCCCGATTGTATCCAGCTCTGGGGCAGCACGCAGGCCCCACAGAGCGACATCGTCCTGCTCAACAACGTCGCCGACGGCGCCATGCAGGGCTTCACCTCGTTCAACCCCGGCGAGCTGTCGGGGCAGAACATCGTTTTCGCCGGCAACCTCGGGACGCTATCCTACCCACAGGGCATCGCCTGCTACGGCTGCAAGGACAGCCTGTTCCTCGACAACACGATCATCGCCCTGCCGGGCGCCCAACACAGCTCGCTCGTCCGCGTCCCCGGCGGCGTCAACAACATCTTCGAGAACAACCAGGTGCTGGATTTCCGCACCGGCACCCTCGCCGATGTCATCGCCGTCACCCATCAGTTCAGCAGCTACCAGCCGGACTTCCGCGCCGGCTCGGAACTCGATTTCCCCGCGGCCGTCGACAGCGCCCCGGACCCGGCGGTCTGGCTCCAGCTGCTGGCCGGCTTCGGCCTGATCGGCGCCATGGCCCGCCGCCGTCAGAAACCCGCCACGACCGAACATATCATTTTCCAATAATAGAAATAACAGCAGAGAAAAGACGGCCGTGACCCTTGTCCCGGCCGTTTTTTACTGTCCTGGACTGAATATTGTTTTGCAGCCCCTGCCTTCAACGTGAAGATAACTCACGCATTTTTTAATAAATGCTATACCTACAGTATCGATACTGTATTTTTCTAATAATATTAAGCCCATTTAGTTCTCATTCGATCTGTATCGAATACTACGGTCAATAGGTCGTAGCAGTGAGAGTGAGGACAAAATGTACATCTTCTCTAAGAAGAACTACGTTATTATTACCGTATTGTCGTCAATTATCCATTGTTCCGCATCGGCATCCACGACCTATTATTCGAACCAGGACAATTTCAGTGCTACATTTTCAAAGCTCGTGGCAGGCGACACGCTCAAGTTGCAGGGTCAGTTCGATAAACTGATCGGCATCAAGAACAGCAACTATGCTTCGGCCGTCACCATCGATGCCAGCGCCGCCACCATTAGCAGCGGCATGCAACTGACCGCGTCGAGCGGGATCAACATCACCGGCGGCGCCTGGCAACATGCGCCCGGCCGCATCCAGTCGGTGACGATCCGCGACAGCAGCAACATCTCCTTCGCCAACACCAGCTTCACCGGCCCGGCCACCAATTCCACCGGCCGCGCCATCTGGGTCACCGGCTCGTCGAATGTCACCGTCCGCGACAACAGCTTCGACAAGATCCACACGGCGGTCATCTTCGGCAACAGCTCGAACTCGCTGGTCACCCGCAACAAGGTCACCAACATGGGCTCGGACGGGATCAACGTTGCCAATTCGCACCGGATCCTGATCAGCAACAATCATTGCGGCGGCCCGGCCATGGCCCCCGGCGCCCATCCGGACTGTATCCAGCTCTGGGGCGACGCGACAAAGCCGGTGCAGAGCGACATCGTCCTGCTCAACAATGTCGCCGAAGGCGCCATGCAGGGCTTCACCTCGTTCAACCCCGGCGAATTCTCCGGCCAGAACATCGTTTTCGCCGGCAATCTCGGCGCCCTGTCCTATCCGCAGGGCATTTCCTGCTACGGCTGCAGGGACAGCCTGTTCCTCGACAACACGCTGATCACCCTGCCCGGCGCCAACCATATGGCGATCGTCCGTGTGCCGCTGGGCGTCGACAACATCTATGAAAACAACCAGACCTTCGATTTCCGCAACGGCACCCTCGCCGACGTCGCCGGCGTCGCCCACAAGTTCAGCAGCTACCAGCCGACCTTTCAGTCCGGTTCTACCTTCGATCTCGCCACCGTCACCGGCGAAGTCCCCGAGCCCGCCACCTGGCTCCAGCTGATCGCCGGCTTCGGCCTCATCGGCTATTTCGCCCGCCGCCGCCGCTACAAGAACGCCGCCACCCAGCTACAAGTGTTCGGCTGAACCCCCGTCCACCCATCGCCCGGGGCACCCCTCGCCCCGGGCCCCCCACCTCGCCGCCCCGACCTCGACCTCCCCCGTCGCCCGGGGCTCGACCTCCCCGTCTCCCCGGGCCCGACCCGGGGCCTAAGCACCATCCGTCAAGCCGCCCCCTCCAAACCAACCAACCCGCCCCAGCCCATCCCGTCGCCCCGGGCTCGACCCAGGGCCCAAGCACCAACTGCCAAACCGCCCCCTCCAAACCAACCAACCCGCCCCAGCCCATCCCCGCGCCCCCGGCGGGGCCCCGGGCCGAGGCCCCCCCCCCCCCCCGCCCCCCCCCCCCCCCCCCGCCCCGGGCTCGACCCGGGGCCTAAGCACCACCCGGCCCGCCACCCCACCGCCCCCGCCACACCGAAATCCACCCCACCCCCACCCCTTCCCTACAAACACCAAATGGGTTAAACAAAACCCATGAACGAACCATTTGATCCCGTCCCCGTCCGCGCCCGCCACGATGGCTGGACCCCCGCCCGCCAGCATGAGTTCATCATGCGCCTCGCCGACACCGGCTCGGTCACCGAAGCCGCCGAGGCCGTCGGCATGACCGTCCAGACCGCCTACCGCCTCCGCCGCCACCCGGACGCCACCCAGTTCCGCGAAGCCTGGGACCGCGCCGTCGAACAGGCCGGCGCCCAGCTCGAACAGGCCGCCCTCGCCCGCGCCCTCCACGGCGAGCGGGAAAGCCGCTTCCAGCACGGCCTCGAGGTCGAGGCCCGCGTCCGCCCCTGCTCGGACCGGCTGCTGATCTACATGCTCGAACGCCACGAGCGCCAACGTCACCTGCGCGCCTGGTCGGCCCGCCGCAGCTTCCCAACCGCCCCCGATTTCGAGACCGCCGAGCTGACCGGCCTCGCCATGCAGGCCGAGGCGCTGCCCGATGCCCCCGGCCTCGAAGGCGAGGAGCTGCTGCCCACCGATTTCGCCGCGCGCCACCACGCCCCGCGCCAGATAACCCCTTCGGAAACCACGCCGCCGGACTAACCTTTCTAACCTTCCGCCCCCACCGGGCGCGCAAAAAACAGACAAAAGCTGCCGAAAAGCGTATCGATATGGCCCAAAAGGAGTCCGAAAATGACCGATACCAAGGCCGTCGCCGCCCGTTTGACCGCCCGGCTCGACGAACTCACCGCCGAAATCGCCCGTCTCGATGGCGAAACCACCCAGCCGCTGTCGCCCAAGTTCAGCGATCAGGCCAATGACCTCGAAGATCTGGCCACCAACGAATCCCTCGAAGCCCGTCATAAGGCCGAGGTCGAGCAGATCCGCGCCGCCCTCCACCGCATCGAGGACGGCCGCTACGGCGTCTGCGACAATTGCGGGGCCGACATCGCCCCGGCCCGGCTCGAGGCGCTACCCGGTGCCACACGCTGCATCAATTGCGCCGCCTGAACGCACACGGTATCGGGGGGCATGGAAACCCCCTTCCCCCAGTTCGCCTCATGGTTCGCCACCGCCGCCGAGACCGAGATCAATGATCCCAACGCCGTCTCGCTGGCCACGGCCACCGCTGATGGCCGGCCCTCGGTCCGCGTCGTCCTGCTGAAGAGCTGGGACGAGCAGGGTTTCGTCGTCTACACCAATCTGGAAAGCCGCAAGAGCCGGGAAATAAAGGAAAATCCCCACGCGCAGCTGAATTTCCACTGGAAGTCGCAGCGCCGCCAGATCCGCATCACCGGCAGCGTCGAGCAGGTCTCGGACCAGGAGGCGGACAGCTATTTCGCCACCCGCCCCCGCCTCAGCCAGGCCGGCGCCTGGGCCAGCCTCCAGTCGCAGCCGATGCCCGACCGCGCGACCTTCGAGGCCCGCCTCGCCGACATCATGCGCCGCTATCCCGCTGGAATCCCTCGCCCTCCCCATTGGTCGGGCTGGCGGATCGTGCCGACCGAAATCGAATTCTGGCAGGACCGCGACGGCCGCCTTCACGAACGCACGCTGTTCACCCGCACCGATACGGGCTGGACGGTCGGCATGCTCTACCCATGAGCCTGCCCTATCGCCTGATCCACGCCTTCATCACCCCCGGCCAGCCGCTCAGCGGCAACCCCGCCGCCGTCCTGCTCGGCACCCCGGACGACCCGCAAGCCCTTGCAAAAGCATTGCAATTGTCCGCCCTCGCGATCGTCACCCCGGCCCCAAACGGCGCCTTCGGCCTGCACTGGTTCAGCCCAAGCGCCGAAATCATGCTCTGCGGCCATGGCACAATGGCCGCCGCCCATATGCTGCTCGACGCCGCACCGGACCTCGATCTCGTCCACTTCCACACCCGTCATGCCGGCCCGCTGATCGTCAGCCGCGCCCCGCACGATACGCTCGAACTGGCGCTGCCGGCCCTCCAGCCAAAGCCGGGCTATGACCTGATCGAACTGGAAAACGAAGCCGAAATAAGGGCTTACATACCCGCCAATCTCGACCCCACCGTCCAGACCATCATCACCGCGCCCGGCATCGATACCGACATCGTCAGCCGCGTCTTCGTCGAAGGCCGCGAGGATGCTGTCACCGGCTCGGCCCATGCCCTGCTCGCCCCCTGGTGGGCAAAGCGGCTGGGCAAGACCAGCCTGACCGCCCGGCAGGCCAGCCCGCAGACCGGCTATCTCGGCCTGCGCGTCGCCGGGGACCGGGTGCTGCTGACCGGGCGCTGCCACACGCTTGTCGCGGGGCAGTTGACGGCTTAAGCCGGGCCCATGTCGCTTCGTCCGTTCCTCAAGATGCATGGCCTCGGCAATGACTTCCTGCTGTTCGATGCCCGCACCGAGCCGCTTTCGCTGACCGCGCAGCAGGTCCGCGCGCTCGGCGACCGGCGCACCGGAATCGGCTTCGACCAGATGATCGTCCTCGAACCCTCCGACACCGCAAGTGTCAGAGTTCGCTTCTTTAATTGCGACGGCAGCGAGGCCGGCGCCTGCGGCAACGGCAGCCGCGCCGTGGCAGCCCACCTCGGCGGCCAGCTCAGCATGGAGACCGAGGGCGGGCTGCTCAGCGCCAGCGCCACCGCCGGCCATGCCGAGGTGGACATGGGCGCACCGCGCTTCGACTGGGCCGAAGTACCATTGGCCTATGCGATGGACACCGCCCATCTGCCGCTGGCCTGGGACGAGCTGACCGACCCCTCGGCGGTCAGCGTCGGCAACCCGCATATCGTCTTCGAAGTCGCCGATGCCGCCGCCATCCCCCTGGAATCACTCGGCCCGCGTATCGAGACCGACCCGATCTTCCCGCAGGCGATCAACGTCGGCGTGGCGCAGGTCGAGAGCCCGACGGCGATCACGCTGCGCGTCTGGGAGCGCGGCGCCGGCCTGACCCGCGCCTGCGGCACCGGCGCCGTCGCCGCCGTCGCCGCCCTGCAACGACGCGGCCGGCTGAGCACGGCGATGCCGATCCGCGTCGCCATGCCCGGCGGCACACTCACCGTCCGCCGCGATGCCTCGGGCCATCTGCATCTCGCCGGGCCGGCGGTGGTCGCCTATCGCGGCGAAGTCGATCTGGAGGCGTATCGATGAGCTGGCTGGATCGCCTGAAGACCGGGCTGTCACGCAGTTCGACCAAGCTTGCCGACAATCTCGCCGGGCTGGCCAGCGGCACCGCGCCGCTCGACGAGGAGCGGCTCGATGCGATCGAGGAGGCGCTGATCACCGCCGACCTGGGGCCGGCAGTGGCGGCGCGGATTCGCGACAAGCTGGCCGGTCCGCGCTTCGCCCGCGGCATCGACGAGGCCGGGCTGAAGGCCGCAGTATCCGAGGATATTGCCGATATTCTAGCGCCTTACATGAAGCCGCTGGCGGTGACGGCGTTTCCGCGCCCGCATGTCATCCTCGTCGTCGGCGTCAACGGCGTCGGCAAGACGACGACCATCGCCAAGCTGGCACGGCGGCTGACCGAGCAGGACTACAGCGTCATGCTGGCCGCCGGGGACACGTTCCGCGCCGCCGCCATCGCCCAGTTGCAGATCTGGGCGGACCGGGTCGGGGTGCCGCTGGTCAGCGGCGAGCAGGGCGCCGATGCCGCCGGCCTGACCTATCAGGCGCTGGAAAAGGCGCAGGCCGCCGGTACCGATGTGCTGATCATCGACACCGCCGGCCGCCTCCAGAACAAGGCCGGGCTGATGGACGAACTGGCCAAGATCCGCCGCGTCCTCCAGAAGCGCAGCCCGGCCTCGCCGCATGATACCTTGCTGGTTCTCGATGCCACCACCGGCCAGAATGCGCTGAGCCAGATCGAGGTGTTCAAGGACGTGGCCAGGGTGACCGGGCTGGTGATTACCAAGCTCGACGGCTCGGCGCGCGGCGGCGTGATCGTCGCGGCGGCCGAGCGCTTCCACCTGCCGATCCATGCCATCGGCATCGGCGAGGGCATGGACGACCTCCGCCCCTTCGATGCGCGGGACTTTGCCCGCGCCATTACCGGCGAGGCTTCTTGACCCCGTAAGGGCGAACGCCTAAGGGCAATTCACCCAGCAATGGGAAATGGCGCGTCCACGGATGCACGCCGGCCGACGAGGGTTCGTCCGCCGGCGTAAAATCCGTTTGGAGGAAGTGATTTGTTCGACAGTCTTGCAGACCGTCTTGGTTCCGTCTTCGAGAAGCTCCGCGGCCGCGGCGCGCTGACCGAACTCGACGTGCGCGCGGCGATGCGCGAGGTGCGGATCGCCCTGCTCGAGGCCGATGTGGCGCTGCCCGTCGTCAAGGATTTCGTCGAGCAGGTGACGGCGCGCGCCATCGGCGCCGAGGTGATCCGCTCGGTGACCCCGGGCCAGCAGGTCGTCAAGATCGTCAATGACTGCCTGGTCGAGCTGCTCGGCAGCGAGAGCGCCGGGCTCAATATTCCCGCCACCCCGCCGGCCGTACTGATGATGGTCGGCCTGCAAGGCTCGGGCAAGACCACCAGCACCGCCAAGCTGGCCAAATATCTGACCCAGCGCGAGGGCAAGAAGGTGCTGATGGCGTCGCTCGACGTCGCCCGTCCGGCCGCGCAGGAGCAGCTGCGGGTGCTCGGCGAGCAGACCGGCGTTGCCACGCTGCCGATCGTCGCCGGCCAGACCCCGGTCGCCATTGCCGAGCGTGCGCGCCAGTCGGCGAAGCTGCAGGGCTATGACGTGGTGATGCTCGACACCGCCGGCCGCCTGTCAGTGGACGAAGCGCTGATGGCCGAGATGGCCGAAATTGCCGGCGCGACCAAGCCGCACGAAATTCTGCTCGTCGTCGATGCCCTGACCGGGCAGGACGCGCTGGCGACCGCCACGGCGTTCAAGGGCCGGGTGTCGCTGACCGGCGTGATCCTGACCCGGATGGACGGCGATGCGCGCGGCGGGGCGGCGCTGTCGATGCGCGCCGTCACCGGCCAGCCGATCAAATTTGCCGGCACGGGCGAGAAGATCGATGCGCTCGAAGCGTTCGATCCGCAGCGGGTGGCCGGGCGTATCCTCGGCATGGGCGACATCGTCGGGCTGGTCGAACGCGCCGCCGCCAATGTCGAGCAGGAAGATGCCGAGCGGATGGCGGCGAAGCTGGCCAAGGGCCAGTTCGACCTCGACGATTTGCGTGCCCAGCTGCGCCAGATGAAGGCGATGGGCGGGCTCGGGGCGCTGGCCTCGATGATGCCCGGCATTTCCCAGGCCAAGCAGGCGATGGCCGGCAATGGCATGGACGAGAAACTGCTCGGCCGGATGGAAGCGGTGATCAGCTCGATGACCCCCAAGGAGCGGTCCAAGCCCGAGATCATCACCGCGAAGCGCAAGATCCGCATCGCCAAGGGCTCCGGCACCACGGTGATGGAAGTCAACCGCGTGCTGAAGATGCAGATGGAAATGGCCAATGCCATGAAGAAGCTGCGCAAGATGGGCGGCATGAAGGCAATGGCCGGGATGCTCGGCCGGATGGGCAATTCGCCCGGCGGCATTGCCGGCGGCATCGCCGGGATGCTCGGCGGCGGTGGCGGTGCGTTCAACAAGTTCAACAAACGATAGAAGTTCGACAAGGAAGGTATTGAAATGTCACTGGCAATTCGCCTCGCACGCGGCGGCATGAAGAAGCGTCCCTATTACCGCATCGTGGTGACGGACAGCCGCAACACCCGCGACGGCAAGTTCATCGAGAAGATCGGCACCTATAATCCGCTGCTGCCGAAGGATTCGACCGACCGCGTCAAGCTCGACGGTGAGCGCGCCGCGCACTGGCTGAGCGTCGGCGCCCAGCCCTCCGACCGCGTGGCCCGTTTCCTCGACGCCGCCGGTGTCCGCACCCGCGAAGCGAAGAACAACCCGAAGAAGGGCGAGCCCGGCGCCAAGGCCAAGGAGCGGCTCGAACTGGCCGCCCAGAAGGCCACGGAAGCGGCGGAAGCCGCCGAGGCCGCCAAGGCCGCTGAAGCCGAAGCCGCCGAGGCGGCTGCCGCTGCGGCTGCCGAAGCCGCTGCTGCGCCGGCCGAAGAGCCGGCTGCTGAAGAGGCCCCCGCTGAAGAGGCCCCCGCTGAAGAAGCCGTTGCTGAGGAAGCTCCGGCCGAAGAGGCCGCTGCCGAAGAAGCGCCTGCCGAAGCGAAGCCCGAGGCCTGATAGAAGATGTCGGCTGACCAGACAGCCGATATCACGCTTGCCGCCGTCGCCGGTGCCCATGGCATCGGCGGCGCGGTGCGTCTGAAGATCTTCGCGCAAGGCCTTGAAAGCCTTCAGGCGCATCGAAATTTCAGTGCCGGCGGCAAGGCGCTGACGCTGACCGAGCTGCGCCCCGACAAGATCGGCGCGGTGGCGCGCTTTGCCGAGATCCATGACCGCAACCAGGCCGAGGCGCTGCGCGGCACGCTGCTGACCATCCCGCGCGAGGCGCTGCCGCCGCTCGAGGACGGCGAATATTATCATGCCGATATCATCGGCCGGCCGGTCGAAGGACCGGATGGCGCAGTGCTGGGCACGGTGCTGAAGATCGAGAATTACGGCGCCGGCGATATTCTGGAACTGACGCTGGCGGACGGCAGGACGACGATGGTGCCGTTCCGGGCGCCGGCCGTCAGCGAGACCGAAGGACGGCTGGTCGTCGATCCGCTCTGGCTGGCCTGATGGCCGCGCCGGCGCGGCCCTGGCAGGCGACCGTCCTGACGCTCTATCCCGAGATGTTTCCGGGGCCGCTCGGCGCGGCAATCGCCGGGCGGGCGCTGGCCGAGGGCCGCTGGGCCTGCCGGACCGTCAATATCCGCGACCATGCCACCGACCGCCACCGGTCGGTCGATGACACGCCGGCCGGCGGCGGGCCGGGGATGGTGCTGCGCGCCGATGTGGTGGCCGCCGCACTTGATGCGGCTGCTGACGACACGCCGGTGCTGGCGCTGACGCCGCGCGGGGCGCCGCTCGACCAGCCGCGGGTGCGGGCGCTGGCGGCGGGGCCGGGGGTGACCTTGCTGTGCGGGCGGTTCGAGGGGTTCGACGAGCGGCTGTTCGCGCGCCGGGCGATCGAGGAGGTCAGCATCGGCGACTATATATTGTCGGGCGGCGAGGTGGCGGCGATGGTGCTGCTCGATGCTTGCGTCCGGCTGCTGCCCGGTGTAATGGGCGCGGCCCAAAGCGGCGATGACGAGAGCTTCGAAAGCGGTCTCCTCGAACATCCGCATTATACGAGGCCTGCCCTTTGGGAAGGTCTCGAGATCCCCGAAGTGTTGCGATCGGGGGATCACGCGAAGATCGCCGCCTGGCGATTGGAGCGGTCCAGGGCGGACACACGGCTAAGGCGGCCGGATCTATGGCAGCGTCATCCCGACGCTGCGGATCGGTCGCCCTCTGGCGCGCGATACCAGAAGAAGGAGGAATGAGATGAATCTCATCCAGCAGATCGATGCCGAGCAGATTGCCAAGCTGACCGCCAAGCGCGAGATCCCGCAGTTCCGCGCCGGCGACACGCTGAAGGTCGGCGTCCGCGTCGTCGAGGGCGAGCGGACCCGCGTTCAGAATTACGAGGGCGTCTGCATCGCCCGCTCCAACCGGGGCATCAACAGCAATTTCACCGTCCGCAAGATCAGCTTCGGCGAAGGCGTGGAGCGTGTGTTCCCGCTCTATTCGCCGTCGATCGAGGCGATCGAGGTTGTCCGTCGCGGTGTCGTGCGGCGTGCCAAGCTTTATTATCTGCGCGGCCGCAGCGGCAAGTCCGCGCGTATCGCTGAGATGAAGAAGAAGTAAGGCGGTTGGCGCGGCGGCTGCCCTGGCAGCCGCCGCAAGCCCTTCATTATTTCACATTGTCCCCCTACAAGGGCGACGATGTCCTGCTCCCCTTCCTCCGGAACCCTGGCCGAGGGCCGTCATCGGCTCGCGGCGCGTGTCTATTATGAGGACACCGACGCCAGCGGGATTGCCTATCATGCCAGCTATCTGCGCTGGTTCGAGCGCGGGCGCACCGAAATGTTGCGCCACACCGGCGTGGCGCTGCGCGACGAGGCCGAAGCCGGCACCGGCTATTTTGCCGTTCATGACATGCAGATCATCTGGCATCGACCGGCGCGGCTGGACGATGCGCTGGAAATTCATACGCTTGTCGACCGTGTGCGAGCGGCGGCGGTGGTGATGGGCCAGTCGGTCGTTCATCGGGGTGAAACCTTGTGCACGGCAACGGTGACGGCCGCCCTGCTGTCGATGGACGGTCGCCCCCGGCGGCTGCCCCGGGACTGGACGGCGGCATTTGAAGACCTTGCACATCTGGCGAAGAGTGACTGATGGAACCCGTGATCACCGCTACCGAAATCAGCCCCTGGGCGCTGTTCCTGCAGGCCGATCTGGTCGTCAAGGCGGTGATGTTCGGGTTGCTGGCCGCCTCGATCTGGTCCTGGGGGATCATCTTCAACCGCAGCAAGGTGCTGCGCCATATCAATGGCGAGGCGCAGAAGTTCGAGGACTGGTTCTGGAAGGCCGACTCGCTCGACAGCCTTTATGACCCGGCGACCAAGGCCAGCCACCCCTCGGCGCGGCTGTTCGTGGCCGGGATGAACGAGTGGCGACGGACGCTGTCTCGCCCGCGCTTCGACCGCGAGGGGCTGCGGGTGCGGCTGGCGTCGGTGACGAATGTCACCATCGCCCGCGAGATCGACACGCTGGGCGACAAGCTGAACATCCTGGCGACGATCGGCGCTGTGGCGCCGTTCGTGGGGCTGTTCGGCACGGTGTGGGGCATCATGCGCAGCTTTACCGCCATCGCCGCCTCGCAGAACACCACGCTGGCCGTGGTGGCGCCGGGGATCGCCGAGGCGCTGTTCGCCACCGCCATCGGGCTGTTCGCGGCGATTCCGGCGGTGATCGGCTACAATCGGCTGCTGCACAGCGTCGGGCGGCTGGAGGCGCGGCTTTCGGCCTTTGCCGAGGAATTCCAGGGGCTGCTGGGGCGGCAGCTCGACAGCATGGAGACCCGCTAGCCCATGGCGATGATGTCTCCGGGCGGCAACCGGCGCCGGCGCGCGCCGATGGCCGAGATCAATATCACGCCGATGGTCGATGTGATGCTGGTGCTGCTGATCATCTTCATGGTGACGGCGCCGCTGCTGGTGGCGGGCGTGCCTGTCGATTTGCCGGACAGCAAGGCGCCGTCCTTGCAGACCGATGACAAGCCGATCCAGCTCAGCCTCGATGCGGACGGGCGTATCTTCATCGATACGCTCGAGGTGCCGGCGGACGAGCTGCCGGCCAAGCTGGCGGCGCTGCGCGAGGTCCGCGATGACGAGGCGCGGGTCTATGTGCGGGCCGACCGGGGGCTCGATTATGGCGCGGTCGGCGAGGTTTCGGCGGCCGGGTTCCGGCGCGTGGCGCTGGTTTCCGATGGCGAAGGGGCGCCGCGGTCCCGCAGGGACGGCTGATGGCGCTGGCCGACGCCCGCCTGCTGCCACCGGCCCCGGCGACGCCGCCCGAGGGGCGCGCGGTGCTGCTGGCCGGGGTGGCGCATCTGCTGCTGATCGCGGCGGCGTCTCTGGGTTGGGCCTGGACGAGCAAGCCGCTGGCGACGCCCAACGAGCCGATCCCGGTGGAATTCGTCGATATTGCCGATGTGCCGCGGGTGACGACGCCGCCCGAGCCGTCGATGGAGGCGGCGCCGCAGGAGACGGCGACGCCGGTGCCGGCCGAGCCAGAGCCGGAACCCGAGCCCGAGCCTGAACCGCTGCCCGAGCCGGTGCCGACGCCCGAACCGGCGCCGCCGCCCAAGCCAAAACCCGCGGCCAAGCCGGCGCCCAAGCCCGATCCGAAGCCGCTCGATACCTCGACGCTGAGCAATCTGATCAACAAGGCGCTGCCCAAGGCCAAGGAGAAGCCGCTCGATACCTCGGCGCTGGCGAAATCGATTGCGGCGGCGCAGCCGAAGAATGCGACCGTCGATCCGCGCGCCGCGGCGACGCTGGCGCAGGCGATACGGGCGCAGGTGGCGCCGTGCTGGAACCCGCCGATCGGCGGCGAGGACGTGCGCAAGATGACCGTGCTGATCCATGCCGAATTCGCGCCTGACGGCAGCCTGAGCGCGCAGCCGACCGTGGTCGGGCAGACCGGGGGCAATCGCCAGAATGCCGACTATGCCCGAGCCTTTGCCGAGACGGCGCGGCGCGCGGTGCTGCGCTGCTCGCCCTTGAAACTGCCTGCCAATCTCTACAGCCTGTGGAAATCGGTCGAGATCAACTTCGATCCCGAATCGATGACCTGATGACCGGAGTTCCTTCGATGCGCCTTCTTGCCCTTGCCCTGCTGGTGTCGACCAGCCCCGTTGCCGCCCAGCTGCGCGTCGATATCAACAGCGGGATCAGCCAGCCGCTGCCGGTGGCCATCCCGGATTTTCCGGCGGTGGCCGAGGCGACGACGGCGGCGGGATCGACGACCGAGCTGGGCAAGCGGATGGCCGAGGTGATCAGCAATGATCTGCGCTCGTCGGGGCTGTTCCGGCCGGTGTCCCCGGCGGCGTTCACCACCGTGGTGACCGTGCCCGATGTGACGCGGCCGCGCTACGAGAGCTGGCGGACGGTGGCGGCGCAGGCGCTGGTGACGGGCTCGGTGACGGCCAACCCGGATGGGACGATCCTGCTGGCCTGCTATGCCTATGACGTGTTCGCCGGCGAGGAGCTTACGCGGCAGGGGTTTGTGACGACGGCCGCTGGCTGGCGC
Organism: Polymorphobacter sp.; assembly: GCF_051860865.1. Classification (GTDB taxonomy): domain Bacteria; phylum Pseudomonadota; class Alphaproteobacteria; order Sphingomonadales; family Sphingomonadaceae; genus Sandarakinorhabdus. The sequence goes on from NZ_JBIMKZ010000065.1 coordinate 14,281, forward strand.
CGCGCGGCGCACAAATGCGCCGACCTCGTTTATTCGCGGCTGACCGGCGAGGGCGGCTATTTCGACAGCCGGGTGGTGTATATCTCGGAGACCGGGCCGCGATCGAAGCGGATCAAGCGGCTGGCGGTGATGGACCAGGACGGCGCGGGGCACCGGTTTCTGACCTCGGGGCAGAATCTGGTGCTGACGCCGCGCTTTTCGCCGAGCCAGCAGCAGATCACCTACATGAGCTTCGAGGGCAACAAGCCGCGGATCTGGCTCTATACGCTGGGGACGGCGCGGCAGGAATCGATCGGCCAGTTCCAGGGAATGAGCTTTGCGCCGCGCTTCTCGCCCGATGGGCGGACGTTGGTGTTCTCCATGGCGGTCAATGGCAATACCGACATCTATACGCTCGACATCGGCAGCAAGCGGCTGAGCCGGCTGACGACGCAGCCGGGGATCGAGACCTCGCCGAGCTATTCGCCCGATGGCAGCAAGATCGTGTTCGAAAGCGACCGGGGCGGGACGCAGCAGCTTTATGTAATGAACGCTGATGGCTCGGGGCAGAGCCGGATCAGCTTTGGTGACGGGCGGGCGGCTTCGCCGGTGTGGAGCCCGCGCGGCGACCAGATTGCCTTTACGCGCTTCGGCGCCGGGCGGTTCGGCATTTCACTGATCCGGCCCGATGGCGGCGGCGAGCGGCTGCTGACCAATGGCTATCAGGACGAGGCGGCGACCTGGTCTCCCAATGGCCGGGTGATCATGTTCCAGCGCTCGGGCCGGGGCGGGCCGCCGTCGCTGTGGTCAGTCGATCTTTCGGGGCAGAACGAGCGCAAGCTGCCGACGCCGCTCGATGGGTCGGACCCGGCCTGGTCGCCACTGCTTCCGTGAACTTTCAGCGGGTTGCCTCGTTTATACTTTAAAGTTACACATTTCGTCTCTAGAATTGAACAGTTGAACGTGTAGCGTCACCAACGAAGAAAGGTTCTGATATGCGCCACTCCCGGATTGCCCTGTCGATGGCTGCGGCCTCGGCACTCGCACTGGCCGCTTGCGCCCCCAAGAAGCAGGACCTTCCGCCCCCGCCACCACCGCCCGCCACCAGCGCCCCGGCCCCCGCGCCGACGCCCACGCAGGATGCCGGCGTCAGCAGCACCATCGTGCCGGGCAGCCTCGCCGACTTCATCAACCAGGCCGGCAGCGACCGCGTGCGCTTCGCCTATGACAGCTACGAGATCGACGATACCGCCGGCGGCATCCTCAGCCGCCAGGCTCAGTGGCTGAACCAGTACAACAATGTCCGTATCACCGTGGAAGGCCATGCCGATGAGCGCGGCACGCGCGAATACAACCTTGCGCTGGGCGACCGCCGCGCCACGGCGGTGAAGAACTTCCTCGCCGCGCAGGGCGTCTCCACGGCGCGCATGGGCACCATCTCCTATGGCAAGGAGCGGCCCGAGGCCGATGGCGCCGATGAAGCGGCCTATGCCATCAACCGTCGCGGCGTGACCACGATCGGCAACTGACCGATATCGATCGGGGGCCGCCGGGTGCCGCCCCCGATCATCCTTCGCGCCGCCAAGGCGCCTGAATGGGCCTTTCATGCGCCTTGTCTTCATGGGCACCCCGGCCTTTTCGGTTCCTGCCCTCGACGCCCTTCATGATGACGGCCACGAGATCGTGGCGGTCTATACCCGCGCGCCACAGCCGGCCGGACGCGGCAAGACAGTGCAGAAAAGTGCTGTTCACCAGCGGGCCGAAGCGCTGGGATTGCCGGTGGTTACGCCACGGTCTCTCAAGAATGAACCTGAACAGGCTGAATTTGCATCATTTCGTCCTGACGTTGCTGTAGTAGCTGCCTATGGGCTGTTGTTGCCGGCTACTATCCTGGCGATTCCGCCGCGTGGTTGCCTGAACATCCATGCCTCGCTGCTGCCGCGCTGGCGCGGGGCGGCGCCGATTCAGCGCGCCATTCTCGCCGGCGACAGCCACACCGGCGTGACGATCATGGCGATGGAAGCCGGGCTCGATACCGGGCCAATGCTTATCCATGAAGCGACTGAAATCGGATCGAAAACTGCCGGCGACCTCACCGAGGAACTGAGCTTGATGGGCGCCCGGCTGATGCTGCGGGCGCTCGACGAACAGCCGCCTGCCCTGCCCCAGCCCGAGGCCGGGGTGACGCTGGCGCCGAAGATAAGCAAGGCCGAGGCGCGGCTCGATTTCGCCCTGCCCGCCGACCAGTTGCTGCGCGCCATCCGCGCCTTCAACCCGGCGCCCGGGGCCTTTACCGAGATTGGTGGCGAGCGGCTGAAAATACTTGATGCGGAAGTGGTTGAAGGCGATTCTTCACCCGGTGAGGCAAGTGAGGACCTGACCCTTGGCACCGCCAGCGGCCGGCTGCGCCCGCTGCTCGTCCAGCGCGCCGGCAAGCCGCCGATGACGCCCGAGGCGCTGCTGCGCGGCTGGCGGCTGCCGGACAACGCCCGCGCCCGATGAGCCGCTACCGGCTGACCATTGAATATGACGGCCGTCCGTTCATGGGCTGGCAACGGCAGAACCATGGCCCCTCGGTGCAGGGCGCCATCGAGGACGCCATCGAGCAGATCATCGGCGAACGCTGCACGCTGCACGCCGCCGGGCGGACCGACGCCGGCGTCCATGCCCTCGCCATGGTCGCCCATGTCGATACCAACAGCGGCCTGCCGCCGTTCCGGCTGATGGAAGCGCTCAACGCCCGGCTGCGCCCGCAGCCGATCGGCATCCTCGACGCGAGTATCGCACCGGGCTTCCACGCCCGGTTCGACTGCATCCGCCGCCGCTACCGCTACCATATCGTCAACCGGCGCACCGACCTGACCTGGCAACATGGGCTCGCCTGGCGCGTCACCGTGCCCCTCGACGCCGAGGCCATGCACGACGCCGCCCGCCTCCTCACCGGCTGCCACGACTTCAGCACCTTCCGTTCGACCAAATGCCAGTCCCTGTCGCCGATCAAGACCCTCGACCGGCTCGACGTCATCCGCACCGGCAGCGACATCCATATCCACGCCGAAGCCCGCAGCTTCCTCCACCACCAGGTGCGCTCGATGGTCGGCTGCCTGAAATTCATCGGCACCGGCCAATGGACCGCCGCCGACCTCGAAACCGCCCTGCTCGCCCGCAACCGCGCGGCACTGGCACTGAACGCGCCGCCGGATGGGCTGTGGTTCGTGGGGGCGGATTATTAGGCCGTGCACCCGTGAACGGTGTTGGCCGCCGACGCCCCATCCGAGACAATTCAGCAGCTTGTTGCTATGCGTATGGATGGCGTTTCGTGCGTGGGGTCGCGAATGAGTATGGGTCCCGGTGTAACTGGCTTGAACCACATCACGCTAGCGGTGGCTGATGTGCAGCGAGCCATAGCATTTTATCGGGATGTTCTTGGCTGTGAGGTTCGGGTTGTGTGGGCCGATGGCGCCTACCTTGAGTGCTGCTCCCTCTGGCTCTGCCTTTCACGCGATGATCTTGTGAGAACCTCCCCGCATGCAGACTACACCCATATCGCATTCAGTGTGGATAACGACGGATTTGCCGAGATGAGTGAGCGGATAAAGGCGAACTGCACCGTCTGGAAGGACAACCGAAGCGCAGGAGCTTCGACTTATTTTTTAGACCCAGACGGGCACAAGCTGGAAATCCACGTTGGCAGCATCGAGATAAGGCTAGACCATTATCGCAACGATCCGTCGAAAGGTGTCAGCGTTTTCGGACCGTGACCTTGCGAACGTTTTTGGCAAAGTCGCCATTCCGAAACCCACCCAATCTCGAACATGCCCTTTTGTGAGGGCTATGGTCCAGG
>NZ_JBIMKZ010000066.1:0-9655 GCF_051860865.1 Polymorphobacter sp.
CCACCCGCTTGAGGTCGTCCTCGAGGCTGGCCAGCGCCTTGGTGTCGTCGGTGGAGACCGACTTCGGCGGAATCCGCGCCATGGTGGCGATTACCGCCTCCACTTCCTTGACGCCGATCAGCTTTTTGCGGCGGCTTTCGGGCAGCAGCATCTGCGAGGCGCCGGTCTCGTCGATCACGTCGATCGCCTTGTCCGGCAGCTTGCGGTCGTTGATGTACCGCGCCGACAGCTCCACCGCCGCCTTGATGGCGTCCGGCGTGTATTTCAGCTTGTGATGCTCCTCGTAGCTCGGCCGCAGACCCATCAGGATCTTGATCGAATCCTCGACCGAGGGCTCGTTGACGTCGATCTTCTGGAACCGCCGCAGCAGCGCCCGGTCCTTCTCGAAGTGGTTGCGGAACTCCTTGTAGGTGGTCGACCCGATGCAGCGGATCGCGCCCGAGGACAGTGCCGGCTTGAGCAGGTTGGAGGCGTCCATTGCTCCGCCCGACGTCGCGCCGGCGCCGATCACCGTGTGGATCTCGTCGATGAACAGCACCGCGTGCGGCAGCTTCTCCAGCTCGGAGACGACGTTCTTCAACCGCTCCTCAAAATCGCCACGGTAGCGCGTGCCGGCGAGCAGCGCGCCCATGTCGAGCGAGTAGATGACCGCCGGCTTGAGCACGTCGGGCACATTGCCCTCGATGATCTTGCGCGCCAGCCCCTCGGCGATCGCCGTCTTGCCGACGCCGGGATCGCCGACATAGAGCGGGTTGTTCTTCGAGCGGCGGCACAGGATCTGGATCGTCCGGTCGACTTCGGCCGTCCGCCCGATCAGCGGGTCGATCTTGCCGACGCGCGCCTTCTCGTTGAGGTTGACGGTGAACTGCTTCAGCGCCGATTCCTGGCCCTTCTCGCTCTTTTCGCCGCGTGCCTTGGGCTTTTCGGCCTCGCCCTCGTCCTTGTCGGCCGTGCCCTTGGGGCTGCGCCCCTCGCTGCTGCCGGACTTGGCGACGCCATGGCTGATGAACGACACCGCATCGAGCCGCGTCATGTCCTGCTGCTGCAGGAAGAACACCGCATGGCTCTCCCGCTCCGAGAACAGCGCCACCAGCACATTGGCGCCGGTGACCTCCTCGCGGCCCGAGCTCTGCACATGCAGGATGGCGCGCTGCACGACCCGCTGGAAGCCGGCGGTGGGCGACGGATCGACGCTCGCATCGGCCTTCAGCGCGGTCAGTTCATTGTCGAGATAATGGCCGAGCTGGCCGCTCAGCTCCTCGACATCGACATTGCACGCCTTCAGCACCGCCAGCGCGTGCGTATCGGAGGCCAGCGCCAGCAGCAGATGCTCGAGCGTCGCATATTCATGCGTGCGACGCGCGGCTTCGGCCAGCGCATTGTGCAGCGTCTTTTCGAGTTCGCGGGTGAAAGATGGCATCCCGGTCTCCAATCTTCGCGCCGCCCAAGCGACGGGCGCGATCTACCCTGGCTCCAGCGGCACCTGTTTGGAACAACGGCCGCAATCGCCGGGGCTACAGCGTGAATGTCACCCTCGCAGGGCAAACAATCAAGGGGGCACTCGCATGCGACCAAGCCGCACGGCCTCGGCTGGTCGCATCACCCCCCAGCGGCTATGGTCACCGCTTCCCTGCAAGGACCCGTTTTCCCCATGCGCCTGCCCGCTCGCCTTTCCCTGCTGCTGCCGCTGTTCGCGCTCGCCTGCTCGCCGCCTGCTCCCGAGCCGGCGGCCGAGAAAGCCGATGCCGCCGATCCGACGGCAATCGCCCCCTCCCCCTCCACCCCGGTCGACATCCTCTATCTCCCCGCCGCCGATCGGCTGGACCCCGCCCGCCTGCTCCCCGGCCCGCCCGCGCCCGGCTCGCTCGCTGCCCAGGCGGATACGCGTGCAGACCAGCGTGCCGCCGCCGCCGTCGACAGCCCGGCCTGGACCCAGGCCGTTGCCATGATCAGCATCCGCGCGCCGGCGTTCGAAAAGGCGCTGTCCTGCGCGCTCGGGGTCCAGCTCGGTGACGCCACCCCGGCCGTCCGCCGCCTGCTCGATCGCACCAACGCCGAAATGCGGGCGCTCACCGATCCCGCCCAGACCCATTTCAACCGCCCCCGCCCGTTCGGCGACGACCCGACCCGCGCCTGCGATCCCAACGCCGCCAAGCTCGGGCCCTCCTACCCTTCCGGACAGGCCGCCACCGGCTGGCTCTGGGCGCTTACCCTCACCGACGCCCGCCCCGAACGCCGCCAGCCCCTGCTCGACTTCGGCACCCAGGCCGGCGATGTCCGTATCGCCTGCCGGGCTCATTGGCAGTCGGACGTCGCCGCCGGCCGCCTGCTCGCCACCAAGCTCCACCAGCAACTCGCCAACAACGACGCCTACAAGCAGGACGTCGAAGCCGCCCGCCGCGAAATCGCGCTGGCGCCGGTGCCTGATTGCCGGGCTGTGGTGGAAGGGAAAGGGCCTCCGGCGGCGGGGGGCGGAGGCCCCAGACCCCAAAATATTCCGTTACCCCACAGGACCTGCTGGCGTCGCCTTGCGGAGGCCGGATTATCGGGGTCTGGGGCTACGGCCCCAGCCGCCGGAGGCACCTTCTCTACCGCCGGAGGCCCCTTACTTTCGGAACAACTCGTCCGCTGCCGAGCGCAGCGCGGTCGCGCTTTCGAGCCGGGTCCGGCAGCGCGCGATTTCGGCTTCCAGTGTGGCGATGCGGGCCAGCACCTCGTCGCGGGACAGGCGGTCGAGGTCTTCGCGGATCAGCTCGGCCAGCGGGCCGCTGGTTTTGCGGGGCGGCAGGATATCGTCAACGTCCATGCGGCCATGGTTGACCGGACCGGCGCAGCCGTCAATATCCTTGCCATGTCGATCCCCGCCACCATGACCGCCATCGATGCTGAGGCCCCCGGCGGGCCGGAGGTGCTGGTGCCGGTGACGCGGCCGGTGCCGGGATTGGGATCTGAGGAGGTGCTGGTCCGCGTCGCCGCGGCCGGCGTCAACCGCCCGGACGTGCTGCAGCGGATGGGGCTGTATCCGATGCCGCCTGGTGCGCCGACGATTCCGGGGCTGGAGATTGCCGGCACGGTGGCGGCGGTGGGCGAGGCGGTCGGCCGGTGGCGGCCGGGGGACCGGGTCTGCGCGCTGGTCGCCGGCGGCGGCTATGCCGATTATTGCGTGGCGCCGGCCGGCCAGTGCCTGCCGGTGCCGGACGGCATGGCGATGACCGACGCTGCCGGCCTGCCCGAGACCTGGTTTACCGTCTGGTCGAATGTGGTGACGCGTGGCCATGCGCGGGCCGGTGAGACGATGCTCGTGCATGGCGGCACCTCGGGCATCGGCGTCACGGCGATCCAGCTGGGCAAGGTGCTGGGTCTGACTGTGATCGTCACTGCCGGCAGCGCCGAGAAATGCGCCGCCGCGCTGGCGCTCGGCGCCAGCGCGGCCATCGACTACAAGACGCAGGATTTCGTCGAGGAGGTGGCCCGGCTGACGGCCAAGCGCGGTGTTGACCTCGTGCTGGACATGGTCGGCGGCGATTATCTGCCGCGCAACCTCAGGTGCCTGGCCGAGGACGGCCGCCATGTCTCTATCGCCTTCCAGCGCGGCGGCAAGGCCGAGGTCGACATTGCCCGGATCATGGGCAAGCGGCTGACGCTGACCGGCTCGATGCTGCGTCCGCGCGGCCTCGCCTTCAAGGCCGCCATCGCAGAGACGCTGGAGGGCGCGATCTGGCCGGAATATGAGAGCGGCCGGCTGCAGCCGGTCACCGACCGGGTGTTTCCGCTTGCCGAGGCGGCCGAGGCGCACCGGCGGATGGAGGCCGGCCAGCACATCGGCAAGATCATCCTGTCGCTGGGAACTTGATTGCGGCGCCCGGGCGCGTTACATCAAGGCTGCAAGCCGTCCCCGTGGGGCGGCTCTTTTCATTTCTTGCAGCAAGGTTTGTCCCATGGCCGCTCCCACCCATCCGCTGATGCCCCACGCCACCGCCGCCTGGCTGGTGGACAACAGCGGGCTGACGTTCGACCAGATCGCCACCTTCTGCGGCCTCCACATCCTCGAGGTGCAGGCCATCGCCGATGACACCGCCGCCACCAAGCTGACCGGGCGCGATCCGATCCGCAACGGCGAGCTGACCCAGGAAGAACTGGACCGGGGGCAGGCCAATCCGGACTATGCGCTCAAGCTCTCCCGCCAGCCCGAGCAGTCGCGCCGCACCACCGGCCCGCGCTACACGCCGGTCTCGAAGCGCCAGGACAAGCCCAAGGGTATCCTCTGGGTGGTCAAGAACCATCCCGAGATCACCGACAACCAGATCTCCAAGCTGATCGGCACCACCAAGACCACCATCGCCGCCATCCGCGACAAGACCCATTGGGATTATGCCAACCTTACCCCGATCGACCCGGTGACGCTGGGCCTGACCAGCCAGCGCGAGATGGACGCGCTGGTCGCCTCGGCCGCCAAGAAGGCCGGCATCGACACCTCGCCCGATCTCGGCAAGCTCGGTGAAGACCGCGCCGCCCTCGTCGCCGAACTCCAGGCCGAACGCGTCGCTGCCGCTGCGGCGGCCGAAGCCGCGCTCAGCGGCGAAGTCCGCTCGGAGCCGACGACGGCGCTGGAGCGCGGCGAGGCGCTGTTCCGCAAGTAACCGTGCCGCCGGCGGCCGGGGCCTGAGGCCCCGGACCCCGATCAGTGCGGCACGGCGCCGATTTCGAAGCCGGTCTTGTCGTGGAGCGCGAACTTGTCGACGATGTCGGCGCTGGCGCGGTTGTAGCCGATCATCGACACCTCGCAGCCGGCACGGCGCAACCGCGCCACCACCTTGTCGAGCGCGGCCACTGCCGAGATGTCCCAGAAATGCGCGCCGGTCATGTCGATGGTCACCGCCGCTGCCGTTTCCTCGGCCTGGAAGGCGCGGGTGAACCGGTCGACCGAGGCAAAGAATATCTGTCCCGAGACGCGGTAGGTCGCCGTGGTGCCGTCGTCGGACATAGTGCGTTCCACCGCGAACATCCGCTGCACCTTGCCAGCGAAGAAGATGCCGGACAGCAGCACCCCGGCCAGCACGCCTTGGGCGAGGTCATGGGTGGCGACCACCACCACCACGGTCGTCAGCATCACCGCCGAGGACGGCCAGGGATGGCGCCGCAGATTGGGAATCGAATTCCAGCTGAACGTGCCGATCGACACCATGATCATCACCGCCACCAGCGCCGGCATCGGCACCCGGCCGACGAACGGCCCGAGCACCGCCAGCAGGAACAGCAGGAAGGCGCCGGCCACGAAGGTCGACAGCCGCCCCCGGCCGCCCGAGCTGATATTGATCACTGACTGGCCGATCATCGCGCAGCCGCCCATCCCGCCGACGAGCGCCGCCGCCATGTTGGCGATGCCCTGGCCGCCGCATTCCCGGCGCTTGTTGCTGTCGGTCTCGGTCATGTCGTCGACGATCTGGGCCGTCAGCAGCGATTCGAGCAGCCCCACCGCCGCCATCGTCAGCGAATAGGGCAGGATGATCCGCAGCGTCTCCAGCGTCAGCGGCACATCGGGCAGCACCAGTGATGGCAGCCCCTCCGGCAACGCGCCCATGTCGCCGACGGCGTTCACCGGCAGCCCGAAGGTGATGCTCACCGCCGACAGGATCAGGATGGCGACCAGCGGCGACGGCACCGCCCGGGTCAGCCGCGGGAAACCATAAATGATCGCCAGTCCGGCGGCGACCATCGCATAGGTCTGCCAGCCCAGCCCGACCAGCTGTGGCAGCTGCGCCATGAAGATCAGGATGGCAAGGGCGTTGACGAAGCCGGTGATCACCGAGCGCGACACGAACTGCATCAGCAGGTCGAGCCGCAGCAGCCCGGCGATGATCTGGACGAGGCCCATCAGGATCGTCGCGGCGAACAGATAGTCGACGCCGTGATCGCGGACCAGCGGCACCACCAGCACCGCCACCGCTGCCGTCGCCGCGGAGATCATCCCGCGGCGCCCGCCGGTGAAGGCGATGACGATGGCGATCGCCACCGAGGCATAGAGGCCGACGCGCGGATCGACGCCGGCGATGATTGAGAAGCCGATCGCCTCGGGGATCAGCGCCAGTGATACCACGATACCCGCCAGAATATCGGCGCGCGGATTGGCCAGCCAGTCACGGCGCAGCGTGTTGATGTCGAACATGGGAGCGGGGACCCTGAGAATTGGCTTGAGCCAGTAATTGTCCGAGGGATAGGCGCCCGGCCGAGCCACCCGGTCTCAGCCGGGTCCGTCACATCGCCCCCTTAGCCGCTCCGCCCGCCGGCTGGCAACGGTCTATTCCTCGCGTCCCCCCAGCGGTAGCGGCAGTTCGCGCGGGGGTTCGCGGTCGAGCAGGCCGGCGGCTTTGAGGTCGGCGAGGCCTGGCAGGTCGCGGCGTGAGGCGAGGTTGAAATGGGCGAGGAAGCCGGGCGTCGTGGCATATTGCAGCGGCCGGCCCGGGGTTTCGCGGCGGCCGGCGGGGCGCACCCAGCCGGCTTCCATCAGCACGTCGAGGGTACCGGGGGACACGGCAACGCCGCGGATTTCCTCGATCTCGGGCCGGGTCACCGGTTCGTGATAGGCGATGACCGACAGGGTTTCGACGGCGGCGCGGCTGAGTTTCTTCACCGCCTCGCGGCCCTGGCGGAGGTGGTGGGCGAGGTCGGGCGCGGTCTGGAAGCCCCAGCGGCCGCCACGCCCGACGATATTGATCCCGCGCGGCGCATAGCTTTCGGCGAGCGATCGCAGCGCGTTGGGCAGGTCGCCGCTGTCGCCGACGTGGCGGGCGAGTTCAGCGAGCGTCAGCGGCGCCTCGGCGGCGAACAGCACGGCCTCGATGGCGCGTTCGAGCTCGGTCATGCCCGCCCCCTGACCAGGATCGGCGCAAAGGCCGCGCCTTGCGAAACTTCGGCGCGGCCGAGCCGCACCAGTTCCAGCGTGGCGACGAAGCTGGAGGCGAGGACCGACCGCGCATAGCCCTCGTCGACGAGGTCGTTCGGCAGGTAGCGGCCCAGCTCGGCCCAATCCATGCTCTGCCCGAGCAGCCGCTCCAGCCGCTCGATCGCCTCGTCGAGCGCCATCACCGGCCGCCGCCGGACGACATGGACGCCGTGGGCGGCCCGCGCCTGCAGGGCGCCATAGGCGGAGAGCAGCTCGAACAGCGAGCAATCGTAGCGGCTGGTGACGTCGGTGCGCAGCCCCTCGGGCGCCGCGCGGCGGAAGCTGTCCCAGCCCAGTTGGGGCCGCGCCAGCAGCCTCTGCCCAGCGTCGCGCATGGCATCGAGCCGTTGCAGCTGGAACTGCAGCTTCAGCGCCAGTTCGTGCGGATCGGGGTCGGCATCGGGCTCGGCCGGCAGCAGCAGCGCCGATTTGAGATAGGCGAGCCACGCCGCCATCACCAGATAATCGGCGGCGAGTTCGAGGCTCAGCGCCCGCGCGTCGCGGATGAACGCCAGATATTGCTCGACGAGGGCAAGGATCGAGATCTGCGCGAGGTCGACCTTCTGGCTGCGCGCCAGTTGCAGCAGCAGGTCAAGCGGCCCTTCCCAGCTGCCGAGTTGCAAGACCAGGCCGGCCGGCGCGGCGCGTGGCGGCCCGTCGATGAAGTCGTCAGCGAAGTCGTCAGCCCCCCCGGGCGCCCCTTCAGGCATCGGCGAGCAGCCGGTCCCGCGCCTCGGCCCAGCGCTCGCTGGCGGTGTCGTCGCCCGGCCCGGCCCAGGCCATGGCCGCATCGAGCCGCCGCCGCGCCGCTGGCCCGATATCGTCGAGCGCCCCGGCAATCGCCACCATCTCGTCCATGACGCCCGAGCAATGCAGCGCGATATCGCAGCCCGCGTCCAGCGCCGCCGCCGCCAGCTCGCCGAAATCGCCCTGCAACGCCTTCATGCCGAGATCGTCGGACATCAGCAGGCCGGAAAAGCCGATATCGTTGCGGATGAAATCGATCACTGTTGACGACAGGGTGGCGCAGCGCTCGGCATCGAGCGCCGTGTAGGTGACATGCGCGGTCATCGCCATCGGCGCCGTTGCCAGCCGCCGGAACGGTTCGAAGTCGCGCTCCAGCGCCGCCAGGCTGGCGGTCACCACCGGCAGTTCGAGATGGCTGTCGGCCCCGGCCCGGCCATGGCCGGGGATATGCTTGACGACGCCGCACACCCCGCCCTGCCGCAGCCCGTCCAGTGTCGCCCGCCCCAGCGCCGACACCTGCATCGGCTGTTCGCCCAGCGCCCGGTCGCCGATGATGTCATGGCCTTGCGGATCGCGCACATCGAGCAGCGGCAGGCAATTGACGGTGATCCCCAGGCCGCGCAGCATCGCCGCCAGCGCCAGCGCGTTGAGCCGGCAGGCCTCGATGGCGGTGATCGGCGCCCGCTGATAGGTTCGTGCGAAGGTCTCGCCGGTCGGAAACGCCGGCCAGTGCGGCGCCCGCAGCCGCGCCACCCGCCCGCCTTCCTGGTCGATCAATATCGGCAGGGCGCGGCCGGCCAGGTCGGTCAGGCTCGCCGTCAGCGCGCGCAACTGCGCCGGATCGACGACGTTGCGGGCGAACAGGATGTAACCGGCGGGGTCGACGGCGCGGAAGAAGTCCCGCTCGCCGGCGGTCAGTTCCGGTCCGGCCAGGCCGAGAAACGCCGGGATCATCAGGACATCATCCTAGGGCACCACGCTGCAGGCATCGCCGGATTTGGCCAGTCTCGCACAGATCGCCTGCGCATCGCCACCCCGGCCGCGCAGCCGGTACAGCGTCGTGCCGTCGCGCTCGATCGGCGAATATTGCGGGCTGACGCCGATCAGCCCGTGCTTCTTCACCAGCTGCGACCAGGCGATCTCGGCGCGTTCGCGGCTGGAAAAGGCGCCGAGCTGTACGCCGCCGCCGCCGGCCGCCGGGGCTGCCGCAGGCGGTGGGGGCACCGGGACGGGTTTCACCACCGGCGGCGCCGGCTTGGCGGCCGGGGCTGCGGGGGCGACCGGCACCACGGGCTTCGCGGCGGGCCCAGGCGCCGTTGCCGGTGCGGCTGGCGTGGCGGGCGCAGTCACAGGCGCCCCCGTTGCCTGCTGCATCACCGGTGGCAGCAGATTCTTTGCCGGCTGGTCGGCCGGCGCCATCCCTGGCCGTGGCAGCGGCTCCTCGGGCACGGAGTCCACATCGATGTTGCTGCCCTCGTCGATGCCGATCCCGGCCGCATAGAGCGTCTGGTCCTGGCCCTCGACATCGAGCCCCATCGGGTCCTCGGGCTTGACCTTGAACGGCCCCGGCTCGGCGGTGATCAGCGGTGCCTGCGAGGCTTCCATATAGCCGTCGCCGTTGCTCTGCTCCTCGCGCGAGATCAGCAGGAAGGCGCCGACGATCACCGCCGCCAGCAGCGCCAGCCCGCCCGCCAGCGTCAGGAAGAACGATCGCCGGCTGACACTGGTGCCGCCCCGCCCGCCATCGCGCCCGCCCCGCTGCGGGCGCGCTTCGGCCAGCCAGGGGGCGTCGTCATCGGCCATCAGTGCAGCTCGTCCGCCGCCGTCACGCCGATCACCGCCAGCGCGTTGCGGATGACCTGGCCGATGGCATTGGCCAGCCCCAGCCGCGCCGCCGTCAGGTCTGGCCGGTCGGCGATGACGAACCGCCGTTCGGGGTCGTCGTTGCCGGCGTTCCACAGCGTG
>NZ_JBIMKZ010000066.1:9665-17940 GCF_051860865.1 Polymorphobacter sp.
GAAGGCGATCCGGTGCGGCTCGCGCGCTTCCGCCGCCTGCTCCACCAGCCGGGGCCAGCTCGCCGCCAGCTTCAGCGCCAGCATCTCGTCATTGTTGAGCAGTGCCGGATCGGCGGCCGGCAGCGCCACCCCGGCCTCCACCACCTTGCGGCCCAGCGAGGCGATCCGCGCATGGGCATATTGCACATAGAAGACCGGGTTTTCGCGGCTCTGCTCGACCGCCTTGGCGAAATCGAACTCCAGCGGCGATTCCGGCCGCTTGGTCAGCATGATGAACCGCACCACATCCTTGCCGACCTCGTCGACGATGTCGCGCAGCGTCACGAAATTGCCGGCGCGCTTGGACATTTTGAACGGCTCGCCGTTGCGCAGCAGCTTGACCAGCTGCACCACCTTGATGTCGAGGGGCACCTTGCCCTCGGACAGCGCACTGACCGCCGCCGTCATCCGCTTCACATAGCCGGCATGGTCGGCGCCGAAGACATTGACCAGCGCCGTATAGCCGCGCCGCAGCTTGTCATAATGATAGGCGACGTCGCCGGCAAAATAGGTCCAGCTGCCATCGGACTTCTTCATGGCCCGGTCGCTGTCGTCGCCGAACTGCGTCGAGGCGAACAAGGTCTGCGGGCGTGGCTCCCAATCGTCGCCGCTGGTGCCCTTCGGCCGTTCGAGCACGCCTTCATGGATCAGCCCGCGCGCATCGAGCACCTCGAGCGCCTCCTGCACGCGCGGCCCGAGCGAGGCTTCGGAGAAGAACACATCATGGTGCACGGCCAGCGTCGCCAGATCCTCGCGGATCCGCGCCATCATCCGGGCGACTGCATAGGTCCGGAACAGCGCCAGCCACTCGGCTTCGGGCGCGCCGACGAACGCATCGCCATGCTCGGCCGCCAGCGCCTCGCCGACGGCAATCAGATAGTCGCCCGGATAGAAGCCGTCGGGGATCGTCACGCTCTCGCCGAGCGCCTCGCGGTAGCGCAGGTGCACCGAGCGGGCGAGCACATCGACCTGCCCGCCGGCATCGTTGATATAATATTCGCGCGTCACCTGGTGGCCGGCGAAGGCCAGCAGCCCGGCCAGCGCATCGCCCACCACCGCGCCCCGGCAATGGCCGACATGCACCGGTCCGGTCGGGTTGGTGGAGACATATTCGATGCAGATCCGGCTGTCCGGCTGCGCCGCGCCGCGGCCATAGCCGGCACCCTCGGCATGGATGCGCGCCAGCTCCTCATGCCAGACACTATCGACCAGCCGCAAGTTGAGGAAGCCCGGCCCGGCCACTTCGGCGGTCTCCACCTCGGCCAGCCGCGCCAGCCGCTGCGCCAACAGTGTCGCGATCTCGCGCGGCGGCTTCTTCGCCGCCTTGGTCAGCACCATCGCCGCATTGGTGGCGAGGTCGCCATGCGACGGGTCGCGCGGCGGCTCGATCGTCACCGCGCGCGTGTCGAGCCCCGCCGGCAGGTCGCCATCGGCGATCATGCCGGCGAGCTGGGCCTGGATTATGTCGAGAAACCGCGCGTGGATATGCATGACCGGGCTTTAGCCGCTGCCCTGCCTGCGGGAAAGGCCCGATTGGCCCGGCTTCAGCTGGCCAGCGCCTCCTCGGACACCGCATAGAGCAGCCCCGCACCGCGCATCACCGGCGCGGACAGGGCGGCGGCCTGCGGCAGCAGATGCTCGGCATAGAAGCGCGCGGTGGCGATCTTCGCCTTCAGGAACACCGAGTCGCCCTCGCCCTGGACCAGCATCGCATGCGCCGTCTGCGCCTGCCGGGCCAGCAGCCAGCCGCCGATGGTCAGCCCCATCAGCCGCAGATAGGGCGTGGCGCCGGCGGCCTTGTCGTCGGGGTCGTTGGCGCCGGCCAGCCAGTGGCTGGTCGCCTCGGCGGCGGCCACCGCATCCTCCAGCCACGGTGCCAGCCGGTTGAGCTCGCTGTGCGCCGCCAGCTCCTGCGTCGTCACGCGGATGTCGCCGAGCAGGGTCTTCCAATGTTCGCCGCCGTCCATACCCAGTTTGCGGCCGACCAGATCGAGCGCCTGGATGCCGTTGGTGCCCTCATAGATCGGTGCGATCCGCGCATCGCGGAGGAACTGCGCCGCGCCGGTCTCCTCGACAAAGCCCATGCCGCCGAATACCTGCAGCGCCAGGCTCGCCACCTCGACGCCGGTATCGGTGGCAAAGGCCTTGGAGATCGGCGTCAGCAGATCGGCCAGCCCGGCGCCCTCGGCGTCGCCGGCGTGCGCCCGGTCGACGGCGGCGGCGTTCAGATAGACCAGCGCCCGGCAGGCCTGGGTCAACGCCCGGCAGGTCATCAGCGTGCGGCGGACATCGGCATGCTCGATGATCCGCACCGGCTTGCCGCCATGGCCGAAGCGCGCCGACTGGACGCGGGTGCGCGCATAGTCGAGCGCATGCTGGGTCGCCGCCTCGGCCACCGCCACACCCTGCAGCCCCACCTGGACGCGCGCATTGTTCATCATCGTGAACATCGCCCGCATCCCGGCGCCCTCGGCGCCGACCAGCCAGCCGACGCAGGCGTCATGGTCGCCGAAGCTCATCGTGCAGGTCGGCGAGGCATGGATGCCGAGCTTGTGCTCCAGCCCGACGCAGCGGACGTCGTTCCGCGTCCCGTCGGCGAGGAATTTCGGGACGATGAACAGGCTGATCCCCCTGGTTCCCGGCGGCGCGTCGGGCAGCCGCGCGAGCACCAGATGGACGATATTCTCGGCGACGTCATGCTCGCCCCAGGTGATGTAGATCTTGGTGCCCTTCAGCCGGTAGCTGCCATCGCCCTGCGGCACGGCGCGCGTGCTCAGCGCGCCGACGTCCGATCCCGCCTGCGGCTCGGTCAGGTTCATTGTGCCCGTCCATTCGCCGGTCACCAGCTTGGACAGATATTCCTGCTGCTGCGCTGCGCTGCCATGCGCCGCCAGCGCCTCGATCGCCCCCTGGCTCAGCATCAGGCACAGCGCAAAGGCCATGTTGGCGCTGGTGAGCTGCTCCTGCACGGCAGTGGCCAGCACGAACGGCAGGCCCTGCCCGCCATGCGCCTCTGGGACGCCGAGCCCGGCCCAGCCGCCCTCGACATATTTGGCATAGGCGGCAGCAAAGCCCGGCGGCATCGTCACCACCCCGTCGGCCAGCACAGTCGGCGTCGTGTCGCCGACCCGGTTCAGCGGCGCGAATTCATTCTGCGCCAGCTTAGCCGCCTCGTCGAGGATCGCCGTCACCATGTCCGGCTCGGCATTGGCATATTGCGGCAAGGCCGCCAGCCCCGGCAGGTCGGCAATCGAATCGAGGACGAAGCGCTGTTCGGCCAGCGGGGCGATATAGGGCATGGGCAAACTCTTGGGTTCGGGGTTTCCCACGCTATAGACGAGCCATGAACCAAGGCCAAACCGGGAAGGATGTCGCGCAGGCGTTGGCAGACGCCGCCGCCGCGCTGCGCGCCGGCGGCATAGTGGCCGTGCCGACCGAGACCGTCTATGGCCTCGCCGGCCGTGCCGACAGCGCCGCCGCCGTCGCCGCCATCTATGCCGCCAAGGGCCGCCCCGCCACCAACCCGCTGATCGTCCATGTCATCGGCCTCGCCCAAGCCGAAACGCTGGCCGTCTTCGATGCCCCGGCCCGGGCGCTCGCCGCCGCCTTCTGGCCCGGCCCGCTGACCTTGGTGCTCCCGGTCCGCCCCGACGCCGCGCTCGCCGCTGCCGTCACCGGCGGGCAGCCGACCATCGCCGTCCGCGCTCCCGATCACCCGCTGATGCAGGCGCTGATCGCCGCCGCCGGCCCGCTCGCCGCCCCCTCGGCCAACCGCTCGGGCCATGTCTCGCCGACCACCGCCGCCCATGTCCGCGCCAGCCTCGGCGCCGCTACGCCCCTCGTCGTCGATGGCGGCCCCTGCACCGCCGGGCTCGAATCGACGATTGTCGCCACCGGCACCACGCCGCGCCTGCTCCGCCCCGGCGCGCTCGCCGCTGCTGCTATCGAGGCGATCATCGGCCCGCTCGCCGGCGCCCCTTCCGCAATCGTCGCGCCGGGCATGATGGAAAGCCATTACGCGCCCCGCCAGCCGCTGCGCCTGAACGCCATAACGCCCGCGCCGGACGAGTATATGATCGGCTTCGGCCCCGTTCCGGGCGACACCAGCCTGTCCCCCGCCGGCAACCTCGCCGAGGCCGCCGCCGCGCTCTACGCGGCGCTGCATCTGGCCGAAGCCAGCGACCGGCCGCGTATCGCCATCGCCCCGGTGCCGAACGAGGGGCTGGGGCGTGCCATCAACGATCGGCTTCGGCGGGCTTCGGCGGGCCGGTAGGGCAAGGGGCCTTCGGCGGTAAGAGAAGGTGCCTCCGACGGCTGGGGCCGCAGGCCCCAGACCCCGATGATCCGGCCTCCGCAAGGCAACGACAGAAGGTCCTGCGGGATCAACCCAATATTTGGGGTCTGGGGCCTGCGGCCCCAGCCGCCGGAGGCCCCTTCTGCTACGGCCAGAGGCCCCCGCACCCTCATGACATTTTTGCTGTTGCGAATTAATCGCAAATGGATCAGCATGGCCCGACCGATCTGAAAGGGCTTGCCGAATGTTTGCAGGAGACCTGTCTGCCGGACCCCCCGGCCCTCCCGATACCGACTCTCGGCTGCTGGTCTGGTGCGTCCGCCGCCTTGCGCTCACCTCGGGCCTCCAGCGTTGTCCGGCGGTCGAGGCGGCGCTGCTTCGCCATTTTGGCGCGCGTGGCCAGGAGCTGTCGATGTTGCTGCGCTGCCTGGTTCATGCGCTGGCGCTGCATTGCCCGCGCCGTCTCGTGCTCGGCCATGCCTGCCACCCGGCGCTGACTGCGGACGAACTCCGCTTGCTCTCCGCCATCCGCACCGCGACGCCGACGAACCTCGGCCCCTCCACCATCCTTACCCCGCTGCTCACCGCGCTGAAGACTCATCTCCCGGGGTCCGGGGCCTGAGGCCGCGGCCGCCGGAGGCGCCTGCGTCAGTCCCCCACGCAGCCCGTCGCCAATGGATGCGCTAGGCCCACCTGATGACAACCAACGACAAGGGCCGCGCCGTCCCCTCCGGCCGTTTTGCCCGGCTCGCCCGGTTCGGCGGCATGGCCGGCGGCATTGCCGGCCGCGCCGCGGTTGCCGGTGTCCGTCAGCTGGCGAGTGGCGAGCGGCCGACGGCGGCCGGTCTGTTGCTGACCCCGGCCAATGCGCTGCGGATCACCGAGGAGCTGTCCCGCCTGCGCGGTGCGGCGATGAAGATGGGCCAGCTGATCTCGATGGACACCGGCGATTTCCTGCCGCCCGAGCTGTCGCAGATCATGGCCCGGCTGCGTGCCGATGCCCAGTTCATGCCGCCGCGCCAGCTGAAGCAGGTGCTCGACCGCGCCTGGGGCAAGACCTGGCTGTCCCGCTTCGAGCATTTCGATGTTCGCCCCTTGGCGGCTGCCTCGATCGGCCAGGTCCATCGCGCGCGCACCAGGGACGGCCGGGATCTCGCCATCAAGGTCCAGTACCCCGGCGTCCGCGAGAGCATCGACAGCGACGTCGGCAATGTCGCTACCCTGCTCAAGCTGTCCGGCCTGATCCCTGCCAGCCTCGATGTGGCGCCGCTGCTGGCGGAGGCCCGCCGCCAGCTCCATGAGGAGGCCGATTATGCCCGCGAGGCCGAATGCCTGGCCCGCTTCGGCGCGCTGCTGGCCGACTCGCCCGATTTCCTTGTCCCCGCCCATCACCCCGATCTCTCCGGCGCCGACGTGCTGGCGATGGACTTCCTCCCCGGCCGACCGGTCGAATCGCTGGCTGATGCGCCCCAGGCCTTGCGCGATGAGACGATGACCCGGCTGATGGCGCTGGTCCTGCGCGAGCTGTTCGAGTTCCGGCTGATGCAGACCGACCCCAATTTCGCCAACTACCGCTATGATGATCGCAGCGGCCGCCTCGTCCTGCTCGATTTCGGCGCCACCCGCGCCATCCCCGAGGCGCTGGCCGCCGATTACCGCGCCCTGCTTCGCGCCGGCCTCGCCGCCGACACCGAGTCCGCCCGCCACGCTGCCATCGCCATCGGCCTGTTCTCGTCCGACACCGCGCCCGATCACCAGCAGCGCATCATGGCGCTGTTCGAGACCGCCATGGCCCCGATGCGCGGCCCGGCCCTGTTCGATTTCGTCCAGACCGAGATCGCCGCCTCGCTGCGCGACGACGGGCTGGCGCTGGCTGCCGACCGCAGCCTCTGGCATGTTCCCCCCGCTGACACGCTGTTCCTGCAGCGCAAGCTCGGCGGCCTGTTCCTGCTTGGCGCGCGGCTCAAGGCCCGCATCGACATGGGCGGCCTGCTCGCCGCGCACGGTTGAGCCGCGGCCCCCGGCCTGCTAGCGCGTGGACGCAACAGGAGAATGCCATGGCGGTAGACGAAGCAACGGTACGCAAGATCGCACGGCTGGCCCGCCTCGGCCTTGCGGAAGACGAGGTTGCGCCGCTCGCCACCGAGCTCTCCGCCATCCTCGGCTTCGTCGAGCAACTGTCCGAAGTCGACACCGCCGGCATCCCGCCGATGGCCGCCGTCAGCCCCAAGCCCCATGTCTGGCGCGAGGACGAGATCACCGATGGCGGCGTCCGCGAGGCGGTGCTCGCCAACGCCCCGGATGCCCGCGCCGGCTTCTTCGCCGTTCCCAAGGTGATCGAATGACCAACCTCACCGACCAGACCATCACCCAGATGAGGGCCGGACTCGCCGCGCGCGATTTCTCTGCGCGCGAACTCGCCGACGCCCATCTCGCTGCCATGGACGCCGCCCGCCACCTCAACGCCTTTACCGTCGAGACCCCGGCCATCGCCCATGCCGCCGCCGCCGCCGCCGACCAGGCGCTCGCCGACGGCACCGCCGGCCCGCTCGCCGGCATCCCGCTCGGCATCAAGGATCTGTTCTGCACCAAGGGCGTCCAGACCACCGCCGCCAGCCGCATCCTCAAGGGCTTCATCCCGCCGTACGAATCCACCGTCTCCGGCAAGCTGCTCGATGCCGGCGCGGTCATGCTCGGCAAGCTCAACCTCGACGAATTCGCCATGGGCTCCTCCAACGAGACCAGCGCCGCCGGCCGCGTCATCTCGCCCTGGAAGGCCAGCGGCTCGGATGCCGAGCTCGTTCCCGGCGGCTCCTCGGGTGGCTCCGCCGCGGCGGTCGCCGCCCGCCTCGTGGCCGGCGCCACGGGCACCGATACCGGCGGCTCGATCCGCCAGCCCGCCGCCTTCACCGGCATCACCGGCATCAAGCCCACCTATGGCCGCTGCTCGCGGTGGGGCATCATCGCCTTTGCCTCCTCGCTCGATCAGGCCGGCCCCATGGCCCGCTCGGTCGAAGACTGCGCGCTGCTGCTCGAAACCATGTGCGGCCATGATCCGAAGGACACCACCTCCCTCGATCTCCCCGTTCCCGCCTTCGCCGCCGACCTCAGCCCGGACCTGCGCGGCCGCACCATCGGCATCCCCCGCGACTATCGGATCGACGGCCTCGATGACAGCATCGCCCGCCTCTGGGACCAGGGCCTCGAATGGCTGAAGGACGCTGGCGCCACCGTCATCGACGTCGACCTGCCCCATACCCGCTATGCCCTGCCGGCCTATTACATCATCGCCCCGGCCGAAGCCTCGTCCAACCTCGCCCGCTACGACGGCGTCCGCTACGGCCTGCGCGTCGCCCCCGAAGGCGGCAGCCTCAACGACCTTTACGAAGCCACCCGCGCCGCCGGCTTCGGCCGCGAGGTCAAGCGCCGCATCATGATCGGCACCTACGTCCTCTCCGCCGGCTATTACGACGCCTATTACACCCAGGCCCAGAAGGTCCGCACCCTGATCGCCCGGGACTTCACCCAGGCCTTCGAACGCTGCGACCTGCTGCTCACCCCCACCGCCCCGTCGGCCGCCTTCGCCTTCGGCGCCAAGGCCGACCCGCTGGCCATGTACCTCAACGACGTCTTCACCGTCCCCTCATCCCTCGCCGGCCTCCCCGCCATGTCCGTCCCCGCCGGCCTCTCGGCGGACGGCCTCCCGCTCGGCCTCCAGCTGATCGGCCGCCCGCTGGACGAACAGACCGTGCTGAATGCCGGCCTGGCGCTCGAGCGGGCTGCGGGGTTTACGGCGCGGCCGTAAGGGGCAGGAAGGGGCCTCCGGCGGCCGGGGGCTTGCCCCCGGACCCCTTGAATGGGCCTGTCCGGAACGTCGGCCGTCGGGGCCGCGCGCAGCGCTGACCTTCGCCTTATGCGCATGAACCGATAATCGGGGTCTGG
>NZ_JBIMKZ010000067.1:0-17765 GCF_051860865.1 Polymorphobacter sp.
GACGGCCGACGGTACCGCGGGATTAACCCAATGATTGGGGTCTGGGGCCTGCGGCCCCAGCCGCCGGAGGCACTTTCACTTGCCGCCGCAGGCCAGCTTCATCTGAATGTCGATACGGCCTAAGGGCTATGACCCGCAGCCCTAAGCCGCTATAGCCCAGCCGCAACCCGTTCCCCGCCCTCGCAGGCCCCGTTCGAGGGCCATACCAACCGGAAAGACCAGTGACAGCGTGAGCCAGGAAAACCGCAACATGATCCTCGCCGTGCTGCTGTCGGCAGTGGTGCTGATCGGCTGGACGCTGATCAGTGACCGCTTCCTGCCGCAGTCCGAGCCGGCGGTGGAAACCCCGGCGACCGCGCCGCTGCCCGCCACGGCCGCAACCGCAACCGCGCCGGTGGCGACGCCGGGTGGCGCTGTTGCGCCCGCGCCCGCAGCGGCCGGCGTCCCGCTGCCGCCGGCGCGCCGCGCCGAGGTGCTGGCGCGCAGCCCGCGCCTGGTCATCGAGACGCCGCGCCTTCGGGGCTCGGTCAATCTCGTCGGCGCCCGCTTCGATGATCTGGTGCTGACCACCTACAAGCAGGTGCTCGGCGGCACCGAGCCGATCCGCCTGTTCAGCCCGTCGGGCACGCAGGATGCTTATTTCGCCCAGTTCGGCTGGTCCGGTGCCGGCGCCCCGCCGATCGACGCCCGCTGGACGCCCAACGCCGACAAGCTCACCCCCACCCAGCCGGTGACGCTGAGCTGGATGAGCCCCAACGGCCTGATCTTCGAGCAGCGGCTGGAGGTCGACAAGGATTTCCTGTTCACCGTCCGCCAGCGGGTGATCAACGCCGGTTCCCGCACCGTCGCCGTCCAGCCCTGGGGGCTGGTCTCGCGGCTCGGCGAAGGCGTCGAGAAGAACAGCTTCAACATGCATGTCGGCCCGCTCGGCGTGCTCGGCGGCACCTTGAAGGACAGCGGGCTCGATTATGAGTCGCTGCGTGACGATGGCGCCCAGCGCTTCGCCAGCACCGGCGGCTGGCTCGGCATGACCGAGAAATACTGGCTCGCCGCGCTGGTCCCGGACCAGACCCGCAAGCTCCAGGCCAATTTCGCCGCCGCTTCGGGAAATCTCTATCAGGTCGATTATCTCGGTGAGCCGCTTGCCGTCCCCGCCGGCGGCAGCGCCGAGACGCTGCAGCGGCTGTTCGCCGGCGCCAAGGAAGTGCCGCTGCTCGATCGGTATCGTGACCAGTTCGGCATCCCGCGCCTCGATCGCGCTGTCAGCTGGGGCTGGTTCGAGGTCATCGCCCAGCCGATCTTCCGCCTGCTCGATTGGCTGTTCCGGATGACCGGCAATTTCGGCGTGGCGATCATCATCCTGACGATCATCGTCCGCGCCGCGCTGTTCCCGATCGCCAACAAGCAATATGAGAGCATGGCCAAGATGCGCATCGTCGCGCCGCGGATGAAGGCCATCCAGGAGCGCAACAAGGACGACAAGCTCAAGGCCCAGCAGGAAATGATGGCGCTGTACAAGGCGGAGAAGGTCAATCCGCTCGCCGGCTGCCTGCCGCTGGTGCTGCAGATCCCGATCTTCTACGCGCTCTACAAGACGCTGCTGGTCTCCACCGAAATGCGCCACCAGCCGTTCTTCCTGTGGATCAAGGACCTGTCGGCGCCCGATCCGGTCACCCCGCTCAACCTGTTCGGGCTGATCGACTGGCAGCCGCCGTCGCTGATCGCCATCGGCGTGCTGCCGATCCTGCTCGGCGTCACCATGTGGCTCCAGCAGCGGATGAACCCGACCCCGCTCGATCCCGTGCAGAAGCAGGTCTTCGCGATCATGCCCTGGATGTTCATGTTCATCATGGCGCCGTTCGCCGCCGGGCTGCAGCTCTACTGGACCGTCAACAACCTCGTCTCGATCGGCCAGCAATGGTATATGCTGCGCAAGTTCCCGATGCCGGCAACGCCGCCGGCGGACGCCACGACCGGCCCGCTGCTCTCCGACAAGCCGCCGCTCAAGTCGGCAAACGTCAAGTCGGCAAAGGCCCCGTCCGATGGCCTGCCGCCCAAGCCGCGCGGCCCCCGTTCGCGTCCGCGCGCCAAATGACGAGCGAAAGCCATGATCTGGAGACGGCGCGGCGGCGCTTCGCCGGGCCGGTCGAGTTCATCCTCTCGGCCCCGGCGCTCGAATTCCTGCCGCCGCCCTCGGCGCCGGAAATCGCCTTTGCCGGCCGCTCGAACGTCGGCAAATCGTCGCTGCTCAATGCGCTGACCGGCCGTGCCGGGCTGGCCCGGGCCAGCACCACGCCGGGCCGCACCCAGGAGCTGAACGTCTTCGATGTCGGCGAGCCCCGCGCCTTCCGGCTGATCGACATGCCCGGCTATGGCTATGCCAAGGCGCCCAAGGACATCGTCCGCCAGTGGCAGGCGCTGGTCTTCGATTATCTGCGCGGCCGCGCCGTGCTCAAGCGGGTGCTGCTGCTGATCGATTCGCGCCACGGACTGAAGCCGGTCGATCATGAGGTGATGGGGTTGCTCGACAAGGCGGCGGTCAGCTATCAACTGGTGCTGACCAAGGCCGACAAAATCAAGCCGAGCGAACTCGAAAAAGTGCTCGAGGAGACGGTGGCGGCGGCCCGGGCGCGCTCGGCGGCGTTTCCGCAGGTGCTGGCAACCTCGGCCGAGAAGGGCGACGGCATCGCCGAGCTGCGGCTGGCGGTGATGACGGCGGGAGAACGCTCATGAAGCTGATCATTGCCAATCGCGCCTACAGCAGCTGGTCGCTGCGCGGCTGGCTGGCGGCCAAGCTGTCCGGCCTGCCCTTCGCCACCGAGGTGGTGCCGATGGACACGCCCGAATGGCAGGCGCGGCTCGCGGCCGGCGACATGCCCTCGGGAAAGGTGCCGGTGCTCTGGGATGGCGGCGAGCCGATCTGGGACAGTCTGGCGATCCTGCTCTGGCTGTCCAACAAGGGCCATCATGACCGGTTCTGGCCGCGCGAGCCGCACGCCCGGGCGCTCTGCTATGCGATGTCGGCCGAGATGCACGCCGGCTTCCAGGCGCTGCGCAGCGCCTGCCCGATGAACCTGCGGCTGCGCTTCCCCGATTTCCAGCCCTCGCCCGAGGTGCTGGCCGATGTGGCGCGGATCGACGCGTTATGGAGCGCGGCGCGGACCCGGTTCGGCGAGGAACTGGACGAGCCCTGGCTGTTCGGCCATTTCAGCGCCGCCGATGTGATGTTCGCGCCCATCGTCTACCGGCTGGCCCATTATCACCTGCCGCTGAGCGACACGGCGCAGTCCTATGTCGACGCCATGCTCGCCCATCCCTGGATGGTCGAATGGCAGGAGGCCGCCCGCGCCGAGGATTTCGTCCTCGATCGCTATGTCACCGATGGCGGGGTGCCGGCATGACCGCGCGTCGATGGCCCGCCATCGTCGCCGTGGCGACATTGGTCTGTGCGCTCATCGTGCTGCTCGCCGGCCCGCTGATGAGCAGCGGCATCGTCAGCTGGCAACTCGGTCTGGCCAGCTTCGCGCTGGCGGCGCTGGCCTGCGGCGCCGGCGTGCTGGCCTTGGTGGTGGCGATGTTCAAGCGGCTGGGCAGCCCGCTGGTGCGCGCCGCGGCCATTGCCGGCCTGTTCGGCGCCGGCATTCCGGCCTCGATCGTGCTCAGCGCCGGCGGCGCGCCGGGCATCCATGACATCAGCACCGATCTCGCCGAGCCGCCGGCGTTCGTGGCGATCACCCCCGCGCTTCGCGGGCCGGACAGCAACCCGGTCAGCTATGATCCGGCCAATATCCCCGAGCAGCAGGCCGCCTATCCGCTGGTGCGGCCGATCACGCTCGCCTTGCCGCCGGCGCAGGCCTTCGTCCGCGCCGAAAAGGCCGCCCGCGATCTCGGCTGGACCATCGTCTCGGCCGATCCTGCCGGCCTGCGCATCGAGGCGACCGACACCGTGCCCTGGTGGGGGTTCAAGGACGATGTCGTCATCCGCCTGCGCCCCGATGCGGTCGGCACGCGGATCGATGTCCGCTCCAAGTCGCGCGTCGGCCAGGGCGATCTCGGCGTCAACGCCGATCGGATCAGCCGCTATCTGCAGCGGGTAAGCCGTGGTTGATGCGGTCGCGCTGGCCCAGGCGCTGATCCGTTGCCCGAGCGTCACCCCGGAGGATGCAGGCGCTCAGACCGTGCTGGCGGGTGCGCTGGAGGCGCTGGGCTTCACCGTCCACCACGTCCGCCTCGGTGAGGCGCCCGATGGCCCGGTCGACAATCTCGTCGCCACCATCGGGGACGGCCATCCGCACTTCGCCTTTGCCGGCCATACCGATGTCGTGCCGACGGGTGACCAGGACGGCTGGAGCGTGCCGCCGTTCGAGGCAGTGATCGCCGATGGCCAGCTGGTCGGCCGCGGCGCCAACGACATGAAGGGCGCGATCGCCGCCATGGTCGCGGCGGCCGAGCGGCACGTGGCGCGCGGCGCCCCCGGCCGGCTGACCTTCATCATCACCGGCGACGAGGAAGGCCCGGCCCAGTTCGGCACCGCCCCGCTGCTCGACTGGATGGAGGCCCGCGGACTGGTGCCCGATTTCTGCCTGGTCGGCGAGCCGACCTCGGCCCGGGTGCTCGGCGACATGATCAAGATCGGCCGGCGCGGTTCCTTGAACGCCTGGCTCACTGTGCGCGGTGCCCAGGGCCATGTCGCCTATCCGGACCGGGCGCTCAACCCGATCACCGCGCTGGTCGCCATCCTCGCCGAACTGAAGGGCCGCGTGCTCGATACCGGCAATGCCTGGTTCCAGCCCTCCAACCTCGAAGTCACCGACCTCGCCGTCGGCAACCCGGCCACCAACATGATCCCGGCGCTCGCCCGCGCCCGGCTCAACATCCGCTTCAACGATGACCACACCGGCGCCGCACTCAGCGCCTGGATCCATGAGGTCGTCGCCCGCCACGCCGCCAGCGTCGATGTCGATGTCCGGATATCGGGCGAGGCCTTCCTCACCGAGCCCGGCGCCCTGTCGTCGCTGGTGGCCGGGGCGGTGCAGGCCGTGACCGGGCAGGTGCCCGAGCTGTCGACGACCGGCGGCTCGTCGGACGCACGCTTCATCCGGCGGCTGTGTCCGGTGGTCGAATTCGGGCTTCCCGGCCAGTCGATGCACAAGATGGACGAGCAGGCGGCGGTTTCGGACATCGTCATGCTCGCCGATGTGTACGATATGGTCCTGAAACAGGCGGTTTCCTGACCCGAAAGGGCTGGTTTCTGTCCCGTTCTGAGCTATTCTGACCCCGATACAGGGAGACAGACAGCTATGCGTGGCCTCACTTTCCTCACTTTCGCCGCCCTCGGCCTGACGCTGGCCGCCTGCGGCCAGAACAAGCGGGAGGCCGAAGCCGACCTCGCCGCCAAGCAGGCCGCCACCGCGCCCGAGCCCGCGCCGCTCGAGCCGGCCCCGCCGACCGAGACCATGACGCCGTCCGAAGCCGCGCCGCTCGGCGCCTCCGAGCCGGTCACTCAGGACCCGCCGGAAGCCCGCGACATCGCCGACCCCGAACCCGTAGCCAACTGATCAGACGTCGCTTCCCGGGGGCACATAGCGGCTCTCGAGGAACCGGCGCTGGATCTGCACGGCGTCGCGGTCCGCCTGCGAGAGCTGCTCGGAGGCCCGGGCCAGCTCGCCTTCGACGATGGCGAGGCCGGAGACCAGCGACGCCTCCAGGTCGGCATTGCGCTGGCTGGCCGGCACGCGGGTGTAGCGGTCGACCAGTTCGGGCAGGTGGCGCTTGAGCAGCCGGTCGAGGTCCTGCGCCACCTCGCTGGCGGCCGGCACGGCAGCCAGCTGGGTGTCCAGCACCATCAGCTGCTCGCTGATCGCATCGAGGCGCGGCGCGGCGAGCGCCGGCAGCGCCGGACGGCGCTGGTCCAGCCATTGCTCGGTGGCGGCGGGAAGCGCGGCCGGGCTGGCCTCGTCGAGCTTGGGCGCCGCCGCGGCCGGGGACCAGAACAGCGCCGTGAGCACGGCCAGGATGCCGAGCAGCACGGCGAGGACCAGCACGGTGGTGCCGATCGGGCCGATGATCAGCCCCCAGAGGATCAGGCCGAGGATCAGCGCCCCGGCGATGGCCGTGGAGCGGACCAGCCGGCGCTTGACGCTGGCGGCGGCGCGCTGGCGGCGGCGGCTGCGCGCCCGGCTGCCGGCCTCGCCGCGCGCCAGCCGGTCGAGCCGGGCGGCGTTGCGGGCGATGACGTCGTCCGGGTCGGCCATCAGCTCAGGGCATCGAACGGCGAGGTGGCGCTCTTGTTCTGCAGCTGCGCCTGCGCCTGGCCTTCGGCCCGGGCGATATAGGCACGGCTCTTCTCGACCTCACCCGACAGCGAGTTGACCGTGGTCTTCATCGAATCGAGCGCCTTCAGCTTGAAGCTGTCGACCGCATCCATCGTCTCGTAGATGTTCTGGAAGGCGCGCTGCAGCGTTTCCAGCGGGATGGTACTGGAGGCGGCCTGCTCATGGATGCGCGCGGTGTTCGACTTGAGCAGCTCGCCGGTCGCGTCGATGATGCCGGCGGTGGTGGTGTTGAGCGCGGTGATCTGGTCCAGCACCAGGCGCTGGTTGGTCAGCGCCTGGGCGACGGTGACGGCGGTGCGCAGCGCGGCGACGGTGGTGGTGCTGGCGCGGTCGACGCCCTTCACCAGCTCGATATTGTTCTTCTTGACCAGATCGAGCGCCAGATAGCCCTGGACGCTGACCGCCAGCTGGGTCAGCAAATCCTGGGTGCGCTGGCGGGTCTGGAACAGTGCCGTCTCGCGGATCGCCTTGGCCTTGGGCGCGTCCGAATAGTCGAGCTCACCCGCCTTTTCCTCGAGCCGGGCGTCGAGCGTCTTCGAGACATGGACCATCTGCTCGAGCTTGCCCATCGCCTCCCAGAGCTTGCTGCGTTCCTGGTCGATGGCGGCATTGTCGTGGAGCAGTTCGTCCTTGCCGTCCTTTAGTCGGGCGAGGATGGCCGAGATGTTCGACTGGGCGGACTTGTAGCTGTCGAAATAGCCGCGCAGCTTGTTGCCGCCGAAGGGGATCAGCCCGAACAGCTTCTTGCGGCTGAGCAGATTTCCCTTGCGGCTGGGATCGAGATCCTCGACCGTCGAGCGCAGCGCGGTGAGGTCGGCGCCGATGCCATTGTCCTTGTCCATGGCGCGGACCGGGCGATCGAGGAAGCGGTTGGACTGGCCGGCGGCCTCGGCGATCTCGCGGGCGCCGAGATTGGTCAGGGCATCGACCTTCTTGCCGAACTCGGGGCTGGCGGCATCCTCGGCGACCAGCGCCTCGATGAAGGCCTCGACCCGCTTGTCCAGCTCGGCGGTCTGCTCCGGCTTCAAGGGCACCAGCCCGGCGGCCTTGGCCGGGGTGACGATTGAAACCGGCGCCGGGGCTTCGAGCGTGATCGGTGTGTCCTCGGCCATTGCGCGCTCCTGATTGTTCAACCGGCCTTCTACCACTGCGATACGGCCCGCTCTACTCTGTCGGGACGAAGGCAGCGCTATTCAAGGGCAAGGCTATTCCTTGGCGAAGGCGGCGACGATCTCCAGACGGACCTCGTCCGAGACCATCGGGATCGCCGTGGTGATGCCGAAATCGCTGCGACGGATGCTGGTCCGGGCCTGGAAGCCGACATTCTCCTTGCCGCCCATCTGCGCGGGCATGGTGCCGGCGCCGTAGAAGCGGACGTTGAGGGTGACCGGGCGGGTGACGTTGTTGAGGGTGAAATTGCCGGTGACGGCGGCGGTGACGCCGTCGATCTTGATGTTGGTGGCGACAAAGCGGGCGGGGGCCGGCGACGGGCCGAAGAAGTCCGGCTTGCCGCCATTGGCCGCGGCGCGGAGCAGATGCTCGGTGAGGCCGGGGCTGGCAGTGGTCACCTTGGCGACCGGGATGGTGATGTCGACCTTGCTGGCAGCGGGGTTGCCACGTTCGAGCACCAACGTGCCGGTGACGTCCCCGAACAGGCCCGTGTACGGCGTGATGCCGAGGTGATCGACTTCCCAGCGGACCAGAGTGTGGTCGCTGTCCACCTTGTAGCTGCCGCCGGTGACGGCGGCGGGATCGGGCTTGCCGGGCGCTGCCGGGGCCTGAGCCAGCGCGGGCGCGGCGAGGGGCGCCGTCAGAAAAAGGGCGACGGCGAGGGCTTTGGCGAGGCTGGACATGGGGGCT
This sequence comes from Polymorphobacter sp., assembly GCF_051860865.1. Taxonomy (GTDB): domain Bacteria; phylum Pseudomonadota; class Alphaproteobacteria; order Sphingomonadales; family Sphingomonadaceae; genus Sandarakinorhabdus. The sequence goes on from NZ_JBIMKZ010000067.1 coordinate 8,196, forward strand.
CCGTTGAAGGTGTATCGCCCTCATTTTGGGGGCGCCGCGCTGCAACCGCAACTGCTTTGGTACGGCTTTGGCGGGACTCTGGCGGCGGCGGGGGCTTTTCTTTTGGGCGCGCGGCGCTTATGTGGGACCAATGATCACCTTTGGTCTCCTCCTGCGACTTACGCGCCCTCGGGCGCGCTGACGGCGCTGTGCCCGGACGGGCGGCAGCGCGCCGCGCCCGGGGGATGTTTCGCACCAGACAGCAACATCAGGATGATGACAGGGTTTTACCATGACCGACCAGATCAGGATTTTCGACACCACGCTGCGTGACGGCGAGCAATCGCCGGGCTGCTCGATGAATCTCGAGGAAAAGCTGAAAGTAGCCGCCCAGCTGGAAGCAATGGGCGTCGATATCATCGAGGCCGGCTTTGCCATCGCCTCCGAAGGTGATTTCGAGGCCGTGCAGGCCGTCGCCCGCCAGTGCGACACCGCCATTGTCGCCAGCCTGGCACGCGCCGCCATTGCCGATATCGAGCGCGCCTGGGCCGCGGTGAAAGTGGGGCGCAACCCGCGCATCCACACCTTCATCGCCACCTCGCCGCTGCACATGCGGGCCAAGCTGAACAAGACGCCCGAGGAAGTGATCGACGCCATCGCCAGGTCAGTGGGCCATGCCCGCAACCTGTGCGGCGATGTCGAATGGTCGGCCGAGGATGCGACCCGCAGCGACCCGGACTTCCTGTGCCGGGCCGTGGAAACGGCGATTGCCGCCGGGGCAACGACGATCAACCTGCCCGATACCGTCGGCTATGCGACGCCCGAGACCTACGGCGCGATGTTCCGCGACGTCATCAACCGCGTGCCCAACGCCGACAAGGCGATGTTCTCCACCCATTGCCACAATGACCTGGGGCTGGCGGTGGCCAACACGCTGGCGGCGATCATGGCCGGTGCCCGGCAGGTCGAGGCGACGGTCAACGGTATCGGCGAACGGGCCGGCAATGCCGCGCTGGAGGAAATCGCCATGGCGATCCGCGTGCGCCACGACGTGCTGCCGGTGCGGACCGGAATCGTCTCGACCGAGATCACCCGCGCCTCGCGGCTGGTCAGCGGCATCACCGGCATGGCCGTACAGGCCAACAAGGCCGTGGTCGGCGCCAATGCCTTTGCCCATGAGAGCGGCATCCACCAGGACGGGATGCTGAAGGACAGCAGCACCTATGAGATCATGACGCCGGAAAGCGTCGGCCAGGGCGCGACCAATTTGGTGCTGGGCAAGCATTCGGGGCGCGCGGCGTTCCGGCAGAAACTGGGTCAGATGGGCTACAACCTGTCCGACAACGAATTTGCCGATGTGTTCAAGCGCTTCAAGGACCTGGCCGATGCCAAGAAGCAGGTCTACGACGAAGATATCGTCGCGCTGGTCGATGACCAGGTGCTGCGCGGGCATGACCGTATCCAGGTCGTCGAGGCTGAAGTCCATTGCGGCTCGACCGGGCCGGCACGGGCGATCCTGACCCTGTCCGTCGACGGTGAGGTGAAGACCGCCGCCACCCGGGGCAATGGCCCGGTCGACGCGGTGTTCAACGCCATCCGCAGCTTGGTCCCGCATGAGGATTCAGTGCTGCAGCTGTACCAGGTCCATGCGGTCACCGCCGGCACCGATGCCCAGGCCGAGGTCAGCGTCGTGCTGGCCGAGGACGGGCGGACAGTGCGCGGCACCGGCGCCCATACCGATACGCTGGTGGCCTCGGCACGCGCCTATGTGAACGCGCTCAACAAGCTGATGGTGAAGCGCGGCCGGTCGGCGCTGGCGGCGACAGCCTGAGGAAGCAGGATGCCTCCGGCGGCCGGGGCCTCGGCCCCGGACCCCCAAGAATTGGGGTTAGGGGGTTGGGCGGTATCGGCAGTCGGCCACCGGCCCCAACTATAGCCTCCGGCGGCTGGGGCCGCAGGCCCCAGACCCCGATAATCAGACCTCCGCAATGCGACGGCAGCAGGGTCTTTGACTCAACCGAATTAATTGGGGTCTGGGGCCTGCGGCCCCAGCCGCCGGAGGCACTTTCTCTTAGCGCCGGAGGCGCCTTTCCCTACTCGACCGCGGCAAGCGCCGCCATGACGCCCGAGCTGGCCGCGGCTTCCATGCCGCGCTGGTCGGTGGAGGTGTGTTCGCCGGCGAAGAAGAGGCGGCCTTCCGGTGTGGCGAGGTGTGGGCCGAGGCGGCGGGGCTGGCCGGGGGCGTGGATGGCCCAGGCGCCGCCGGCGAGCGGGTCGTCGAGCCAGGCCTGGTAGTGGAGGGCGGTGAGCTGGCCTTTGGCGGCGGGGCGCAGGCCTTCGATGGCGGCGATGGTGCTGGCCATGGCGGCTGCTGGTCCCATGGCTTTCCAGCGGGTGGCGAGGGCGCCGCGACCATGGACGGCGAAGCCGTTGATCGGCTGGGCGGGGTCTTCGCCGAAGGGGCTGGCGAGCACCCAGCCGGCGTTGCTGTTGGTCCACATGCCGGGGCTGAGCCCGTCCTCGCGCCAGAAGGGGGTGCGGGACTGGAGGAAGATGATCGAGATGGCCTGGTAGCCGAGGCGGGTGACGGCTTCGGCCTTGGCCGGGGACAGGGGCGGATCGAAGGCGATGTGGCGGAGTGCGGGCAGGGGGGCGCTGACGATGATGCGGTCGGCGGTGAGGGTCTGGCCGCTGGCGGTGGTCAGGCTGGCGCCGCTGGCGGTCTGGCGGACGGCGCGGACGGCGGTGTTGAGCCGGACCGGTTCGGCGAGCTTGGCGGCGAGGCCTTCGGGCAGGCGCTGGTTGCCGCCGGCGACCGCATATTGGGCGGTGCCCATTGCGCGCTGGCGGGCGAGCCAGCCCTGGATGAAGGCGATGTGCCGCGCCGAGGCGGTGGCGGCGCTGTTGCCATAGGCGGGCGAGGTGTCCCAGGCGAGCTGGATCGCTGCCGGGGTGAAGCCCTTGGCGGCGAGCCAGTCGGCGACCGAGGCATCGGGGGCGGGGTCGGTGGGGTCGATCCAGCGTTCGGGGTCGCTTACGATCGGGTGGTCGGCGATGGCCATGACGCCGGCCTCGATCGGGGTGTAATTGCGGAAGGCGTCGGGGAAGGGGTTGTCGGGGTGGGTGGGCCAGGCGTCCCGGGCGATCGGCTGGCCGTTGATGACGAGGCTTTGCGGCGGGCTGCGGCGGAGCTGGGGGGTGATGTCCGTCATGGTGACACCGGCGGTGGCGGCGGCGGAGAGGGCGGCGCCATAGCCGTCCGAGAAGGTGTTGGCGCCGGCTTCCGGGCGGCCGGGCAGGTCATCGAGTGTGTAGATGCGGCCGCCGATGCGGGCGCGCGCCTCGACGACGAGGACGCGGGCGCCCTGCTGCTGTGCGGTAAGCGCGGCGGTGAGGCCGGACAGGCCGGCGCCGATGACGATGAGATCGAAATCATGGCGGCGGGCGCTGGTGCGGGCGAGCGCGGGGGCGGCGAGGAGGGCCGCGCCGGCGAGGAGGTGGCGGCGGGAGAGCAGGCTGGTCATGCTGGGCGGCCCTTCGACGAGATGGGGTCGTTGTGGTGTAACGGACGGCGGGGGACTATAAATCGGCGCGTTGTGGCCGCCAGATGGTCAGCTGCGCTGCGGTTGGGCGATGATTGGACGAGTCTGGCCTATGACAGTTGTCATGGTCTGAGGTTCGGCTTTGCGAGGCAGGGGCAATGACGTTCGACGTTGATGGCGCGGCGCTGGTCGCCTTGTGATGCGCTTCTTGAACCTTTTAATGGCGCTTTTTCTGGTGCCGGTGGCGCTGTCGGCCGGGGCCGCCGCCGAGCCGAGGCTGTCGTTCGCGGCGCTGGAGGCGGCGCATGCCGAGCCGGGGTCGCGATTTGCCGATGTCGATGGGGTTCGGCTGCATTATGTCGATGAAGGGCCCAATGAGGGCCGTGTCGATGGCCGGGCGCCGGTGATCGTGCTGCTTAATGCTTCCTATCTCAACCTGTCGTCCTGGGCGGGCGTGGCGGCGCGGCTGAAGGCCGGGCACCGGGTGATCCGGATGGACTTTCCGACCGTGGGGCTGAGCCAGGCCTTGCGCGACGAGGCGCTGGATATACGGGCGTTCGAGGGCCAGGTGCTGGGGCTGATGGACCGGCTGGGGGTGGCGAAGGCGACGCTGGTCGGTACGTCGTCGGGCGCGATCGTGGCTTTTCGCGTGGCGTCCGAGCATCCGGAGCGGTTCGAACGGCTGGTGCTGCTGAATGCGGCCGGGCTGCCGCGGACGGCGGCGACCGATCCGCTGCGGCAGCGGCCACGGTTGCCGGGGGCACCGGCGCCGGGGAGCCGGGCCTTCTGGGACGAGAGTTTGCGGGCGAATTTTTCCGATCCGGCGCGGGTGCGCGAGGATTTTGTCAGCCAGGTGTATGACTGGAGCCGGCGCGAGGGGGTCGAGCGCGAGGGGCAGGTGTTCCTGAAAACATTCGGCACCGGTGATCCGAAGGGCGTGCTGGGGCGGATCAGCCTGCCGACGTTGATTCTCTGGGGGGAGAAGGGGACGACGCTGTCTCATCTCGAGGCGGAGGTGTTCGGCTTCTGGTTGACGGGTGCGCCGCGGATGATCCGCAAATATGCCGATGCCGGCCATTATCCGCAGGTGGAGCAGCCGGCGATGGTGGCCGAGGATATTGCGGCCTTTGTTGGCGGCAAACTCGACGCGGGACTGCTGCCCGCGTCGGCGGCGCCGGCGAGGACGTTGGCCGAGGTGCCGTTCTGGCAGCGGACGCAGGGGTATTGGACCGGGCTGAGCATGTACAACAGCCTGAAGGAAGGGCCTTCTGCCGACCAGTCCGAGAGCCTCACCGAGACGCGGGTGGACGGCGAGCGGATGACCGACACCGAATATCGCTATTATCCGCCGGGCGAACGGACCCGGAAGATGAGCGGCGTGGCGCTGGCCGAGGGCGAGGGGCTGGAGGTGGTGCGCGTGCTCGAGGGGCGGATGGCCGATGGCTCGGGGCGGGTGGTGATGGCGCCGCAGACCGGTGGCCAATATGCGGGCAAGCAGGTGGTGGTGGCGCCGCTGGGGCCGGACACGGCGATGATGACGGTGGCAGCGCCGGGCGGGCCGGAGAGCTACCGCATCCATATCGATGCGACGGCGCCCGACCGGCGGCTGCGGATGGTGATCGGGCTGCAGGGGCCCGACGAACCGGGGGCGCTGCGGGCGGTGGCGGCGATCCGCGAGCGCCGGATCAGTGCCGACGAGATGGCAGCGATGCGGCGCGAGATGCGGGCGCGGTTCAAGGTGGGGGCGGTGCTGACGCTGGGGGTGGATGGCATGCCGGTCGTGTCCCGGCCCTGAGGGGTTGCGTTATGGGGCGGGAGCCGGCATAGGCCCTGCTCCCGTCCGTGAACCGGTGGGAAGAAGCAAGCCGGAGGGGCGTTCGCATGGTGCGGCGTCAGCGATCGGTCGGGAGAATGAGACCATGCCGTTTTACGAGCATGTCTTCCTCGCGCGGCAGGATCTGGCCACAGGCCAGGTCGAGGCGCTGACGGAAGGCTTTACCAAGGTATTGACCGATGGGGAGGGCCGCGTGGCCACCCAGGAATATTGGGGCCTGCGCAGCCTCGCCTATCGCATCGCGAAGAACCGCAAGGCGCATTATGTGATGCTGGTGATCGACGCCCCGGCGGCCGCCGTGGCCGAGATGGAGCGCCAGGTCGGTCTCAACGAAGACGTGATCCGCCACATGACCGTGCGCATCGATGCGCTGCCGACCGAAGGCAGCGCGATGACCCGTCGCGGCGAGCGCGAAGGCGGCCGTGGCGAGCGTGATGGCCGTGGTGGTGATCGGGGCGACCGTGGTGACCGGGGCGGTGACCGTGGTGACCGGGGCGATCGCGGTGGTGACCGTGGTGGTGACCGGGGCGGCGAGCGTTCCGGCCGGGGCGACCGCCCCGCCCGCGCTGCGATTTAAGGAGGCCAGAGATGGGACGTCCGTTTTTCCGCCGGCGCAAGAGCTGCCCGTTTTCCGGGGCCAATGCGCCTGTCATCGACTACAAGGATGTGCGGCTGCTGCAGGGTTTTGTCTCCGAGCGGGGCAAGATCGTACCGGCACGCATCACCGCCGTTTCCGGCAAGAAGCAGCGCGAACTGGCCAAGGCCATCAAGCGCGCCCGCCATCTGGGGCTCCTGCCCTATCTGGTGAAGTGAGGGAGAGCAGACCATGGATGTGATCCTGCTTGAGCGCGTCGAAAAGCTCGGCGCCATTGGCGATGTGGTGTCGGTGAAGACCGGCTTCGCACGCAACTATCTGCTGCCGCGCGGCAAGGCGCTGCGCGCCACCGAAGGCAACCGCCAGCGGTTCGAGGCCGACCGTGCCCGGATCGAAGCCGAGAACGCCAAGCGTCGCGATATCGCGCGCTCGGACGCCAAGGACATCGAGGGCGTGTCGGTGGTGCTGATCCGCCAGGCGTCGAACTCGGGCCAGCTGTTCGGCTCGGCCGCGACGCGCGACATCGCCGAGGCGCTGACCGCCGATGGCCACAAGGTCAACCGGACCCAGGTCGTCCTCGACAAGCCGATCAAGACGCTCGGCCTGCACGACGTCAAGGTGGCGCTGCACCCCGAAGTGGTGGTGGCGATCAAGGTCAATGTCGCCCGCTCGCCGGAAGAGGCCGAGCTGCAGGCGAAGGGCGTGGACGTGACGGTCGACCAGTTCGACCGCCAGGAAAGCGGCTTCACCGAGGACTTCGACCCCAATGCCGAGCCGGGTATCCCCGGCGAGGCCCCGGCGCCGGCGCCGGCAGCCGAGGCCCCTGCGGCCGCGGCGGAAGACACCGAAGAAGCCTGAGCGTCAGCCAGGACATGAAAGGGGCCGCGCCACCGCAAGGAGGCGCGGCCCTTTTCTTGTCTGGCAGCTTGACCCTGTCGCCCGGCTCGGCCAGTTGAAGGCATGACCGACGAGACCCCGCCTCCCGAAGCCACCCCCGAAGCAATGCCTGACGCCGAAGCGCCCGGCGGCACCCCGCCCGACCGGCTCTGCGCCTCGCCGCGCAGCCAATTTTATGATGCGGCGCTGCTCGAACGCGGCGTGGGGATCATCTTCAACGGCAATGAGCGCACCAATGTCGACGAATATTGCGTGTCCGAGGGCTGGGTGAAGGTCGTCGCCGGCAACAGCCGGGACCGGTTCGGCCAGCCGCTGACGATCAAGCTCAAGGGCGATGTGAAGCCCTATTTCAAGAGCTGAGCCGGGGACGCGCGCAACCGCCGCTTGCGTCCTTTCCGGCTTTGCGTTGTTAACGGGGCATGGTGGATCTTTTCGGCAGTGATGGGGCCAGTGACGGGCGTGGCGCGCTGGACGCGCCGCTGGCCGAACGGCTGCGGCCGCGCGTGCTGGATGAGGTGCTGGGGCAGGCGCATCTGACCGGACCGGACGGTGCCATCGGGCGGATGGTCAAGGCCGGGCGGCTCTCCAGCCTGATCTTCTGGGGGCCGCCGGGGACGGGCAAGACCTCGATCGCCCGGCTGCTGGCCGATGCGGTGGGGATGCGTTTCGTCGGCGTGTCGGCGGTGTTTACCGGCGTGGCCGAACTGAAGGCGATTTTTGCCGAGGCGCGGATGCAGGCGTCGCGGGGCGTGCGCACCTTGCTGTTCGTCGACGAAATTCATCGGTTCAACCGGGCGCAGCAGGATGGGTTTCTGGGACCGGTCGAGGCCGGCGATGTCGTGCTGGTGGGGGCGACGACCGAGAATCCGAGCTTTGCGCTGAATGCGGCGATCCTGAGCCGGGCGCAGGTGCTGGTGGTCAAGCGGCTCGACGAGCCGGCGCTGGCGGCACTGCTCGACAGGGTCGAGGCGGACCTGGGGAGCGGGTTGCCGATGACCGCCGAGGCGCGGGCGGCGCTGCTGGCCGGCGCCGATGGCGACGGGCGGTTCCTGCTGGGGCAGGTGGAGACGCTGCTGGCCGCCAATCCTGTGGAGCCGCTGGGGCCGGAGGCGCTCGGGGCGCTGCTGCAGCGGCGGATGCCGGTCTATGACAAGGACCAGGACGGGCATTACGGGCTGATCTCGGCGCTGCACAAGTCGCTGCGGGGGTCCGACCCCGATGCGGCGCTCTACTGGCTGGCGCGGATGCTGGTGGCGGGCGAGGAGCCGCTGTATCTGTTGCGGCGGCTGGTGCGCTTTGCCTCCGAGGATGTTGGGCTCGCCGATCCGCAGGCGCTGGTGATCTGCATGTCGGCGGTCGAGGCCTATCAGATGCTCGGGTCGCCGGAGGGGGAGTTGGCGATCGTCGAGGCGTGCCTGTATCTGGCGACGGCGCCCAAATCCAACGCCGCCTATAAGGCCGAGAAGGCGGCGAAGGTGCTGGCGCGGGCGACGGGATCGCTGGCGCCGCCCGACCATATCCTCAATGCGCCGACCAAGCTGATGAAGACCATGGGGCGGGGCAAGGGCTATGAATATGACCATGACGCGCCCGACGGTTTTTCGGCGGCCGATTACTGGCCCGAGGGGATGAAGGCCGAGGCGCTTTATGTGCCCAGCCCGCGCGGTCTGGAGGCGAAGCTGGGCGAGCGGCTGGCGGAATGGAACCGGCGGCGGGCGGCGCGGCGGACGGACGGGTGAGGTTCGACCGGTTCGTCGGCATCGACTGGTCGGGGGCGCGGGGGGACCGGCATCCGGGGGTACAGGTGGCGATGTGCGAGGGCGACGGCCCGGTGCGGCTGGTGGTGCCGGGGGGCGGAATTTGGTCGCGGCAGGGCGTGCTTGATTGGCTGGGCGCGCTTTCCGGCGACGTGCTCGTGGGCATGGATGCGGGGTTCGGCTTTGCGCCGGCGCCGGGATTCGAAGGGCCGGCGCGGCGGCTGTGGGCCGAGATCGACGCGGTATGCGCCGACGAGATCGACCTGGGTGGCCATGCCTTTGTGGCGCATCGGCGCGAGGCGTTCTGGATGGGGGCGGCGGACGGGCCGCGCAGCGCGCGGGCGCATCTGCGGCTGTGCGAGCGGGTCTATGCCGAGCGGCGGTTGGGGGTGCCGACGTCGAACTTCGTGCTGCTCGGCGCCAGTCAGGTCGGCAAGGCGTCGTTGAGTGCGATGCGGCTGCTGCACCGGCTGGGTTGGGCGGTGTGGCCGTTCGATCCGTTGCCGGCCAGCGGCCCGGTGATCTGCGAGATCTATTGCCAGGCCTTCGCGCGGATGGCGGGGGTGCGCGGCAAGCTGCGGACGCGCGCGGTACTGGCGCCGGCGCTGGCGCATTTCGGCGCGGCGGTGCCCGACGGGCTGGGCGATAGTTTTGCCGATCATGTCGGCGACGCGCTGGTGACGGCGGCGGGATTGCGCCGGATCGCGCATCAGCCGCAATGGTGGGCACCGGCCGGGCTGACGCCGGCGCTGGCGGTCAGCGAGGGGTGGACCTTTGGCGTTGGCTAAGGCGGGGATTTGGCTTTAGGGAGAGCGGATGCTTGCCGCCGTGCCTCCTGTCCTGCTTGTCGCCCTTGGGGGCGGCGTGGGGGCGGCATTGCGCTGGTTGCTCGGGCAATGGGCAACGGCGACACTGGGCGCGGCGTTCCCCTGGGGGACGTGGATCATCAACCTGTCCGGCAGCTTC
>NZ_JBIMKZ010000068.1:0-17632 GCF_051860865.1 Polymorphobacter sp.
CCGTCCATCTGGGCGGCACCGGTGATCATGTTCTTCACATAATCGGCGTGGCCCGGGCAATCGACGTGCGCATAGTGGCGCGCAGCCGTCTCATACTCGACATGTGCGGTCGAGATGGTGATGCCGCGCTCGCGCTCTTCGGGCGCCTTGTCGATGTTGGCATAGCTGGTGAAGGTTGCGCCGCCGGTCTCGGCCAGCACCTTGGTAATCGCAGCCGTCAGCGACGTCTTGCCATGGTCGACGTGACCGATGGTGCCGATATTGCAGTGCGGCTTGTTACGCTCGAATTTTGCCTTGGCCATGGCCGTAAACCTCTTCCTCGTAAGTCCGGTTGCGAATCTGTTCGGATAACAGCGGCGTTGCGGTTGAACCCGCCCGAAGGCGTGGGTCTCTAGCTACGCCTGCGAATAAATCAAGCCAGTTTCAGCTTGAGCTCTTCGGCCACGTTTGACGGGACTTCGTCATAATGGCTGAACTGCATGGAATATTGTGCGCGACCCTGACTCATGGACCGCAGCTGGTTCACATAGCCGAACATGTTGGCCAGGGGAACCATTGCCTCGATGACCTGAGCATTGCCGCGCGTGTCGGTGCCCTGAATCTGGCCGCGACGGCTGTTCAGATCGCCGATGACATCACCAAGATAATCTTCCGGCGTCACCACCTCGACCTTCATCACCGGCTCGAGCAGCTTGATGCCGGCCTTGGTGGCGGCTTCGCGCATGCCACCGCGACCGGTGATTTCAAAGGCCAGCGCCGAGGAGTCGACGTCGTGATAGGCGCCGTCATAGAGGGTGGCGACGAAATCGATGATCGGGAAGCCGATCAGCGAACCCGAAGCGGCGACCTCGCGGATGCCCTTCTCGACCGACGGAATATATTCCTTCGGAATATTGCCGCCCTTGACGTCATCCTTGAAGATGATGCCCGAACCGCGCTCGCCGGGTTCGACCGAGAATTTGATGCGGCCGAACTGGCCAGAGCCACCCGACTGCTTCTTGTGGGTGTAATCGACGTCGACCTTCTTGGCGAGCGATTCGCGATAGGCGACCTGCGGCGCACCGACATTGGCCTCGACCTTGAATTCACGGCGCATGCGGTCGACGAGGATTTCGAGGTGAAGCTCGCCCATGCCCTTGATGATGGTCTGACCCGATTCCATGTCCGAGGACACGCGGAACGACGGATCTTCCTGCGCGAGGCGGTTGAGGGCGATGCCCATCTTTTCCTGGTCGGCCTTGGTCTTGGGCTCGACGGCAACCTCGATCACCGGCTCGGGGAATTCCATCCGCTCGAGGATGATCGGCTTCAGCGGCGAGCACAGCGTGTCGCCGGTGGTCACGTCCTTGAGGCCGACCAGCGCGACGATGTCGCCGGCAAAGGCTTCCTTGATGTCCTCGCGGTTGTTGGCGTGCATCAGCAGCATGCGGCCGATCTTCTCGCGCTTGTCCTTGACCGAGTTGAGCACGGTCGAGGCAGCTTCGAGCTTGCCCGAATAGATGCGAGCAAAGGTCAGCGTGCCGACGAAGGGATCGGTCATGATCTTGAAGGCCAGTGCCGAGAACGGCGCTTCGTCCGAGGCTTCGCGAATCTCGTCCTCGTCCTTCATGTTGATGCCGTGCATCGGCGGGATGTCGAGCGGCGACGGCAGATAGTCGACGACCGCGTCGAGCAGCGGCTGCACGCCCTTGTTCTTGAACGCCGAGCCGCACAGCACCGGCACGAACGCGAACGCCAGCGTGCCCTTGCGGATCAGCGCCTTCAGCTCGGCGGTCGTCGGCTCGGTGCCTTCGAGGTACGATTCCATCAGGGCATCGTCCTGCTCGACGGCCATTTCGATCAGCTCGGACCGCGCCACGGCGGCGGCGTCCTTCAGATGATCGGGAATGTCCTTGTATTCGAACTTGGCGCCCAGCGATTCTTCGAGCCAAACGATGGCGCGGTTCTCGACCAGGTCGACGAGGCCGATGAAATCACCCTCTAGACCGATCGGCAGATAGAGCACTGCCGGCCGCGCGCCGAGACGATCCTTGATCATCTGGACGCAGCGATCGAAATTGGCACCGGTGCGGTCGAGCTTGTTGACGAAGCACATCCGCGGCACCTTGTACTTGTCCGCCTGGCGCCACACGGTTTCCGACTGCGGCTCGACGCCGGCAACGCCGTCGAAGCACGCCACGGCACCATCGAGCACGCGCAGCGAACGCTCGACTTCGATGGTGAAGTCGACGTGGCCCGGCGTGTCGATGATGTTGATCCGGTGGTCGTTCCAGAAGCAGGTGGTGGCGGCGGACGTGATGGTGATGCCGCGCTCCTGCTCCTGCTCCATCCAGTCCATGGTGGCGGTGCCCTCATGGACCTCGCCGATCTTGTAGGACTTGCCGGTGTAGTAAAGGATGCGCTCGGTCGTCGTCGTCTTGCCGGCGTCAATGTGCGCCATGATACCGATGTTGCGGTAGCGCTCGAGCGGATTGGTGCGTGCCATGGGAAACCTGCCAGACGAAGAGGGTTAAGACGCTGTTACCAGCGGTAATGGGAGAAGGCGCGGTTGGCTTCGGCCATCCGGTGCGAATCTTCGCGCTTCTTGACGGCGGCACCACGGTTGTTCGCCGCATCGAGCAGCTCGCCCGACAGGCGCTGCGCCATGGTGTGCTCGGACCGCTTGCGCGCCGCGGCAATCAGCCAGCGAATGGCCAGCGCCTGCGAACGCTCGGGACGGACCTCGACCGGCACCTGATAGGTGGCGCCACCAACGCGACGCGACCGGACTTCGATGCCCGGACGGACATTGGCCAGCGCATCATGGAAGACACCGACCGGCTCGCGGCGGCTCTTGGCCTCGATGGTCTCGAGCGCCGAATAGACGATCGATTCCGCAACCGACTTCTTGCCCTGGAGCATCACCAGGTTCATAAATTTGGAGAGAATGACGTCACCAAACCGGGGATCCGGCAGGATTTCACGCTTCTCTGGACGACGACGACGTGCCATTTCAACTACCCCTTATTTCGGACGCTTGGCGCCGTACTTCGAACGGCTCTGCTTGCGATTCTTGACACCCTGGGTATCGAGAACGCCGCGCAGAACGTGATAGCGCACGCCGGGAAGATCCTTGACGCGGCCGCCGCGGATGAGCACCACCGAGTGCTCCTGCAGGTTATGGCCTTCGCCGGGGATGTAGCCGATGACCTCGAAACCGTTGGTCAAACGGATCTTGGCCACCTTGCGGAGCGCCGAGTTCGGCTTCTTCGGGGTGGTGGTGTAGACGCGGGTGCAAACGCCGCGCTTCTGCGGGCAGGCCTCCATGGCCGGCACCTTGTTGCGCGCCTTCTGTGGCTCGCGACCCTTGCGGATCAGCTGGTTGATTGTTGGCATTCGGTTCTTTCTCTCGCTTCGGCCGCAAGCCACCATGGCTAGCCGCCTACTTCAGAGCCGCCCCGCCGTTCCCCGGCTGCAGTGCAGCCGACCAACGCATAAGCGCGTCAGACCCATCTCTCGATGGCCCGGCGCGCGCGGTGCACCCTGTCGTTCCTGTATCGCCACGACCAGCGCAGCGATGCCGCCCCATAAGCGCGTGAAGGCGGGCCGTCAAGAAGGGGGCCTCCGGCGGCCGGGGCCTTGGCCCCGGACCCCAGCACAAGGCGCCGCGTCATGCTGGCCCCTCCGTCCAGGTGACGAGCTTCACGCGTGGCGGCTGGGGCCAACGCCCCAGCCGCCGGAGGCCCGCTTCTTCAGAGCGCCCCGTGGCAGTGCTTGAACTTCTTCCCCGAGCCGCACGGACATAACGCATTACGCGGTACGCTGCGCAGCCATTCGGCGCGGGTTTCGTCATCGACGTCCATCATCTCGGCCGTCGCCGCTGCTGCGCCCGCCAGGGCACCGGCCGGCAGCGTGCCAAACGCATCGAGTCGCGGCATCGGCAAGCCAGCGGCGTCATTCTCGCCGGTGAAGGGGTCGATATGCGTGGTGATGAAGCCGGAGGGCGGCATCGCCGGCTCGGTGGGCTCCATCTGGAACTGTGCCTGGGCAAGCATCCGGGTGACATCCTCGCGCACCGTCGAAAGCATCCGCTCGAACAGCGCGAAGGCTTCCGACTTATATTCGTTGAGCGGCGTCTTCTGCGCATAGGCGCGCAGGTGAATGACCTGGCGGAGTGCATCGAGGGTTGCGAGATGCTCCTTCCAGTGATGATCGAGCGCCTGGAGGAGGAAGTTCTTCTCGATCGACACCCAGGTCTCGGGTGCGACGCTGGAAGCCTTGGCGGTCATCATCTCGTCGGACGCGGTCATCAGCCGTTCAAGTACCATCTCGGGATCGATGGCTTCTTCCTGTGGCCAGCCGGTGACATCGAGACCGACGCCGAGCGTGTCGGTGACGGCGGTTTGCAGGGCGGCGATATCCCATTGCTCGGGGAAGCTGCCCGGCGGGCAGGCCTCGGCGACGATGGCGTTGACCGTCTCATGGCGCATGTCGATGACGACATCGCCGACGGTCTCCGAATCCATGATGTCGGCACGCTGCTCGTAAACGACCTTGCGCTGGTCGTTCATCACATCATCATACTGGAGCAGCTGCTTGCGCACGTCGTAGTTGCGCGCCTCGACCTTCTTCTGCGCGGTCTCGATGGCCTTGGATATCCAGGGGTGGACGATCGCCTCCCCCTCCTCGAGCCCCGAGTTCATCATCCGGCTGAGCATCGACTGCTGGCCGAAGATGCGCAGCAGGTCATCATCAAGGCTGAGATAGAAGCGGCTGAATCCGGGATCGCCCTGGCGGCCCGAGCGGCCGCGCAGCTGGTTGTCGATGCGCCGGCTCTCATGGCGCTCGGTGCCGAGCACGAACAGGCCGCCGGCGGCCCGCACGGCCTCGCGTTCGGCGGCGGCCTCGGCCTTGATCCGTTCGGCGGCGGCATCGCGCTCGGGCCCGGGGGGAATCTCGGTCAGCTCGCGGCCGATCCGCGCCTCGGCATTGCCGCCAAGCTGGATGTCGGTGCCGCGCCCGGCCATGTTGGTGGCGATGGTGACGGCGCCGAGACGGCCCGCCTGCTCGACGATCTGGGCCTCCTGCTCATGGTAGCGGGCGTTGAGCACGACATGCTTGACCCCCTCCTTGGTCAGGAATTCGGACAGCATCTCGCTCTTCTCGATCGATACGGTGCCGACGAGGATCGGCTGGCCGCGGGACGAGGCCTCGCCGATGGTCTTGACGATTGCCTTGAACTTGTCGTCGGCGTTCTTGTAGAATTCGTCATCGACATCGATGCGCTTGACCGGAAGATTGGTCGGGATCTCGACGACATTGAGCTTGTAGATGTCGTAGAATTCGGAGGCCTCGGTCGACGCCGTGCCGGTCATCCCCGACAGCCTGGGGTACATGCGGAAATAATTCTGGAAGGTGACAGAGGCCAGCGTCTGGTTCTCGGGCTGGATCGCCACGCCTTCCTTGGCCTCGACGGCCTGGTGCAGGCCATCGGACCAACGTCGCCCGTCCATCATCCGCCCGGTGAACTCGTCGATGATGATCACCTTGCCGCCGCGCACAATATAGTCGGTATCGCGCCGGAAGATGGCGTTGGCGCGCAGCGCCTGGTTCAGGTGATGGACGACCTGGGTATTCTCGAAATCATAGAGGTTCTCGCCATCGAGCAGGCCGGCGGCCGAAAGCGCGCGTTCGGCCTTTTCGGTGCCATCCTCGGTCAGGATCACCGATTTCTGCTTCTCGTCGACGATATAATCCTCGGGATCGAGCGTCTTCACCATCGCGTCGACCGAGATGTACAATTCGCTCTTGTCGTCGGTCGGCCCGGAGATGATCAGCGGCGTGCGGGCCTCGTCGATCAGCACCGAGTCGACCTCGTCGACCACTGCATAATAGAAGGGCCGCTGCACCATCTGCTCGCGGCTGTATTTCATATTGTCGCGCAGATAGTCGAAGCCGAATTCGTTGTTCGTGCCGTAAGTAATGTCGCAGGCATAGGCAGCGCGGCGCGAGGCATCGTCCAGATTGGGGATGATGGTCCCCACCGTCAGGCCGAGGAAGCGATAGACCTGGCCCATCCACTGGGCGTCGCGGCTGGCCAGATAATCGTTGACGGTCACGACATGGACGCCCTTGCCGGTCAGCGCATTCAGATAGACGGCGAGCGTTGCCACCAACGTCTTGCCTTCGCCGGTGCGCATCTCGGCGATCTCGCCGCGGTGGAGGACAATGCCGCCAATCATCTGTACGTCGAAATGGCGCATGCCCATCGTCCGCCGGGCCGCCTCGCGCACGGTGGCGAAGGCTTCGGGCAGGATGTCGTCGAGCGTCTCGCCGTTTGCCAGCCGGTCCTTCAGCTTCTCGGTCTGGCCGCGCAGCGACGCATCGTCGAGCGCCTGCATCGCCGGCTCGAAGCCGTTGATGCGATCGACGATCTTCCCCAGCGATTTAACGTAGCGATCATTGGAAGATCCGAACAATCGCTTGGCGATGCCGCCCATTCCGAGCATGAATATCCTGACGCGCAATAGGATGGGCCTGTGTTGCCACATGCCCCAATGGCTTGCGATGTAGGAGCGGCAAGGCGCGCCGTCAATGAAACGGTCAGGGTTTGCGCGGGCGGGTTTCTCCTCGGGCTTCCTCGAGCCGCTGACGTCGCCACCAGCCCCGCCGGCCCTTGGTCATGTCGGCAACGCGGGCGCTGGCCCGCCGGTCGCGCTTTCGCCGCAGCCCGAAATCGACAGCCTTGCGGATGCGCGGATAGCCGCGCGTCCAGCGCAGGTAACGCCGCCGCGCCCAGGGCGAATTGCGCAGCACCAGCGCCAGGCCGAAGGCGAAGATGAAGATACCGAGCGGACCCGGGGTGGGAATGCCGATAATCGGCGCGAGCAGCATCAGTAGTCCGCCCAGCATCAGCTGAAGCAGGCGCGCTGGCTCGCTTTTGGCCAGTCGTTGCCAAGATGTCCGCATCGTCACCCCGCGGCTTTACGGTGCCTGTCAAGAGCTCGGCAAGGGAGCATGTCGGCGCGGGCGCAAATAAGGGAAACTGTTGCCCGACAAGCGCATCCGGATGCTTTCCTGCGCCCTGGAGAGGCCCTTGAGTATCGCCGATACGGCCGTTAATGTTTACATAGGGTCAACCTTTGCATCTTCGGGGAGACCCATGGTCGCGCATGTCGGAACGGTGGCATTTCTCGGGCTTGAGGCGCGCCGGGTCGATGTCCAGGTCCAGATCAGCAGCGGCGCGGTCGCCTTCATCACCGTCGGACTGCCCGACAAGGCGGTAAAGGAAAGCCGGGAGCGCGTGCAATCGGCGCTTCATGCCATGGGCCTGTCGCTGCCGCCACGCCGGATCATCGTCAACCTCTCGCCCGCCGACCTGCCGAAGGAGGGCTCGCACTATGACCTGCCGATCGCGCTGGCGCTTTTGGTTGCGATGAACATCCTGCCGCAGGGGTTGGTCGATCGTCACCTGGCCGTGGGCGAACTCGGGCTCGATGGCCGCATCGGCCCGGTGCCGGGCGTGCTGCTGGCGGCGCTCCACGCGGCCGAGCATGAACTCGGACTGATCTGCCCGGCGCCGCAGGGCGGCGAAGCGGCCTGGGCCGGAGACATTGACGTGCTGGCGCCGCGGGACCTGCTCAGCCTGCTCAGCCATCTGAAGGGGACCCAGCTGATCGGCCCGCCGGAGCGGATGCTCGCCGAGAGCCGGCCGGCGGGGCCGGACCTGGCCGACATCAAGGGCCAGGAAACCGCCAAGCGCGTGCTCGAGATTGCCGCGGCCGGCGGCCACAACATGCTGATGTGCGGACCGCCAGGCTCGGGCAAGTCGATGCTCGCCGCCGCGCTGCCCGGGATATTGCCTGACCTGACGCCGGCCGAAGCGCTCGAAGTGTCGATGATCGCCTCAATGGGCGGCCAGCTTGAGGGCGGGCGGCTGATCCGCACGCGGCCGTTCCGCAGTCCGCATCACAATGCCTCGATGCCGGCGCTCGTCGGCGGCGGCAGCAAGGCGCGGCCCGGCGAGGTCAGCTTCGCCCATCTCGGCGTGCTGTTTCTCGACGAGCTGCCGGAATTTCAGCGCACGGTGCTCGATTCGCTGCGCCAGCCGCTGGAAAGCGGCACTGTCTATGTCGCCCGGGCGGCCGCCCACGTCAGCTATCCGGCGCGGGTGCAGCTGGTGGCGGCGATGAATCCCTGCCGCTGCGGCCATCTCGACGATCCGGGCCGCGCCTGCGCCCGGGCCCCGCGCTGCGCCGCCGATTACCAGTCGCGCCTGTCCGGCCCGCTGCTTGACCGGATCGACCTGCACACCGACGTACCGGCGCTGAGCGCCGCCGACCTGACGATGCCGGCAGCCGCCGAATCGAGCCAGACCGTCGCCGCCCGCGTTGCAGCAGCGCGCCAGGCCCAGAGCCGCCGCTACGCCGGTTCCGGCGTGCGCACCAATGCCGAGGCCGATGGGGCATTGCTGGAGGCGCACTGCACGCCCGATGATGCCGGCCGGCAGCTGCTCGCTCAGGCCAGCGAACGCCTGCGCCTGTCGGCCCGGGGCTATACTCGCGTGTTGCGCGTCGCCCGGACGCTCGCCGATCTGGCCGGCGACGCGGGCGTAACCCGCACGCATATTGCCGAGGCCTTGAGCTACAGGTTGCGCGCGCCGGTCAACTGACCGGATTCATCAGGGGTGCATCTTCACTGGCCACAATGGCTGAAAGGGAGATGCACCATGGGCATGATCGATTTCGTCAAGGACAAGCTCGGGCTCGGCGGTCCAGACGCCGACAAGATCAAGGCACAGATCACCAAGCTCGGCCTTCAGGTCAGCAACCTCGACATCCGCATCGAAGACGGCGTGGCCACCGTCACCGGCCTGGCCGTCAACCGCGCCGAGGCCTCGAAGATCGTTGTTGCCATCGGCAACAATGACGGCATCACCAAGGTCGACAACCGGATGCGGGTGCCGCTGAGCAGCCTTCCCTCCAAGGCTCCGGTGACGACGGCCTCGCCGGCGCCGACGGCTGGCAATGATGACGACGTCGATGCCGATGAGGAAGCTGTGGTGTTCTATCCGGTGGCCAAGGGCGAGACACTTTCGGCCATCGCCAAGCGGCTCTATGGCGATGCCAACCTCTATCCGCGGATCTTCGAGGCCAATCGCCCCATGCTGACCCACCCGGACAAGATCTATCCCGGTCAGGTCCTGCGCATTCCGCCGCTCTAGAGATAGTCCCCCATTGCCATGGCTTCGGGATCGGTGGCGAGCACCAGCCGCAGCGCCGCCACCCGCGCCATCCGAAGCGTCTGCACCCGCCGCCGCGCCGCATTCAGAGTCAGGATCGGCGCCGGACGCAGCTCGGCAGCGCCGTAGCGGTCGGCCATCACCAGCCCGGTCTCGGCGGGTCGGAAAATCGGA
This sequence comes from Polymorphobacter sp., assembly GCF_051860865.1. GTDB lineage: Bacteria > Pseudomonadota > Alphaproteobacteria > Sphingomonadales > Sphingomonadaceae > Sandarakinorhabdus. Next base: position 9,395 of record NZ_JBIMKZ010000068.1, read on the forward strand.
TCATCGAAAAGGCTGCCGTTGAAATCGGTTGGAACCGCCCAGTAGAAGCGGTCGCACCAATCGAGATACTCAGGCCATTTGCGATCCCCGCGTAGATCAGCCCGCGATACCTTGATCTCGACCAGCGTCACCCGCCCGGCCATGTCTACCGCCAGCAAATCGGCGCGTCGGCCATTGCCGAGCGCCACCTCGGCAATCGGCGCATAGCCGGCCTGCACCAGCCAGCGGCAGACGCCGCGTCGTACATCCACACTGTCCATGTCTTGTCCTCACGAGAACAAGACAGGAACACCGTTCATGAGTCAACGATAGAAGACGTGGCGCCCGATCTGGGCAATGCGAACCTTGTCGCGCCAGACCGGGCGGACATGCGTGGCGTGGAAGGAGATCGCATCAGGGGCGACTTCCGGCCACAGGCGCTGAACGGCGACGAGCGCGATGGCTTTGGCCGTATGCCAGGCCGCACCGGCCCTGACGGCACTGCCATGAGGATAGGTGAACTGGCCGGGCTGGCGGATCACACCGCAGATGCTGCTGGGATAACGGCCTGACTCGGTGCGGTTGATGATCGCCTGGGCAACGGCGAGCTGGCCTTCCAACGGTTCGCCCCGGGCTTCGAAATAGACGGCGCGGGCAAGACAAAGGCGCTCGTCATCTTCGCTGAATTCGACGGCGGGCGCATCGACAGCGTTGACCACAGTGATCAAAGCGGCAGGCGCAACGTCATAATCGGGTACCGGCACGTCAGCGAGCGACATGATGTCGAGATCGGCGGCGGTGATCGGTTGTTCGGCGGGAACGGGGGCGGACTGCAACATCTCTTCGGAGACGGAATCCAGCGAATAGGTGGTCGGCACGGAGCCGGCGGCGAGCAGAAAAAGGCTCGAAGCCATGGCGAGGATCAGGCGACGGGAACTTTCGCTGATCCGCAAGGTTGCAAACGACATTCAGACGACAATCAAACACGGCCATGTCCGGGTCCGCCGTCGATGAACGCCCCAAACGCCGGGCGCTTCGCCATCGACCGCTGGGCTGAAGCCCGGTCCGGTCCGCTTCGGTTCATGGGTGCAGCGCCCGCCCACGGGCTCTGCGTCCAGATGACGCTGGCCGTTAAAGATCGGGCTCCTGCGGTCAATCCCCAGTGAGTGAATCGGCGATGAACCGTGCGGCGTCCGGGATGTCCAGTTCAATGATCCAGAGGTCCGGATCGCGACGGCGCGCCCGCTCGGTCCAGGCGGCGATAGCCTCGCCGCGCGCCGTTTCCTGATAGGCATAGCCGCCAGACGCGGCCATCACCGGCGTCAGCAGGACATCTTCCTGTCCCCGGGTACGGCTGACCACGGCAATGCTGCCGGCCGTGGCATCCCCGCGCGCCAGCACAGCGCCGAAGCCACCGGCCGCTTCGACCGTCCTGAGCAGCGCCGATACCTTGAGGCCGGCCGCCAGCCGCATCAGGCGGCGCGCGATGCCGCCAGCGCCGGACGATCGACGGCTGCGCGCATCGTGCCGGCATCATCGGCCGCCCGCAGCATCTGCAGGACATCCCTGTTGCGCAGCGTGCGGCTGATCCGGGCCAGCGCCTTGAGATGGTCGGCGCCCGCGTCCTCCGGCGACAGCAGCAGCACCAGCAGGTCGACAGGCTCGCCATCCAGCGCGCCATAGTCGATCGGTTGCGCGAGGCGTGCCAGAACGACCGTCAGCCGGTCGAGGCCGGCAATCCGGGCATGCGGGATCGCAGCCCCCTGCCCGAAACCGGTCGATCCCAGCGTCTCGCGTTCTCTGATCCGCTCGAGAATCAGGCTCGACGGCAAACCGGCCAACGGCGCCGCCCGGTCGGCCAGCGCGGCCAATGCGCTCGGTTTGTCGGCGGCCGCCAGCGCCGGAAACACCGCTTCGCCGCGAAACAGGTCGGCAAAATCACCACCGTTCATCGTCAATTCCGCCGCGGCTCGACCCAGCCGATGCTGCCGTCCTCGCGCCGGTAGACCATATTGTGCGTACCGCTCGCTGAATTGACGAACATCAGGGCGTTGGTATTGCGCAGATCAAGCATCATCACCGCGTCGCCGACCGTGGCAGTGGGGATATCCACCCGGGTCTCGGCAATCACCAGCGGATGATCGGCATCGTCCTGGCCATCGTTTTCGTCATTGTCAGGGGCGGCGGCGAAGATGCGATACTCGGCATTGTCGATTACCGACAGCAGCTCACGCTCGGCCGCGACCTGGGCCCCGGGACCATGACGATCCTTGAGCCGGCGCATGTAGCGGCGCAGCTGCTTGTCGATACGCTCGGCCGCACCGTCGAAGGCGAGATGGGCATCCTGGGCGCGGTTGCCGCCCTTGAGGATCAGGTCCGACATCACATGCATGACGATATCGCACTGGAAATGCCCATGCGGCGCATTGGCAAGCGTGACATGCGCTGAGATGGCGCGCGGAAAATATTTGGCGACCATCACACCGAGCCGGTCGCGCACATGGGTGCTGAAGGCAGCCCCCGTATCGACCTGATGTCCTGAAATCCTGACGTCCATAATCTGTCTCCTCGGGCCGATACCGATGGCCAGTCGTGTCACACGAGTAAAGGATAGGGGCAGGTCATATGATTGTCATGTCCGCCACAGCGGATCCTTCAACCCCGCCACGAATTCGGCATGGCGGAGAAGCTCCGCATCACTGGCCGAAAAATCGCGCGCCGCGCGCACCTCGCGCGTCGCCGGCACCGGGCTGAAGGCGACCGGCCCGGCGGGCAATGTCTCGACCAGATCGAAGCCGATCTGGCGACCGCCGGTCAGCTCGACATAGACCCGCGCCAATAGCTCGGCATCGACCAGCGCCCCATGCTTGACCCGTCCGGACAGATCGATCCCGTAACGGTTGCACAGCGCATCGAGCGTGTGCTTGGCCCCAGGATGCAGCTTGCGCGACATCTCCAGCGTATCGATGGCGCGGGCATGCGGGATGATCGGCATGCTGGCGCGCTTCAACTCCCAGTTGAGAAACTCCATGTCGAACGCCGCATTATGGGCAACGAGCGGGGAATCGCCGATGAAGGCGAGGAATCCGTCGATGATCATCTCGAAAACCGGCTGGCCGGAGAGAAAATCACTGCTGAGGCCGTGCACATTCTGGGCATCGCGCGGCATCGGCCGGCACGGATCGACATAGGTATGGAAAAAGCGGCCGGTCATCACCCGGTTGATCATTTCCACCGCGCCGATCTCGACGATGCGGTGGCCGTCCCCCGGCATGATCCCGGTGGTTTCGGTATCGAATACAATCTCACGCATGGCCAATCGATTAGCGCAGCCGCCGCCAAATGAGAAGCCTTGGCACCGCCCGCGTCAGCGAAGCCGGCGGACCAGCCGCTGCACCGCCAACCAGGTCTCGCGCCGCCCGCGCCCGGTCTCGATGACGACATCGGCACGCCGGCGCTTTTCTCGATCCGGCATCTGGGTGCGCAGGATGGCCTCGAACTTGGCAACGGTCATGCCCGGACGGCGCAGCACCCGGGCACGCTGGACCCGCAGCGGCGCAGACACCACGACCGTCAGGTGACAATGCCGCCACCCACCCTTCTCGAACAACAGCGGCACATCCAGCACCACGGCAGACTTCAGACGATGCGCACCGAGAAAGCGCGACTGGGCCTCGGCGACCAGCGGGTGCAAGATCGACTCAAGCCGGCGCAGCGCCACCGCGTCGGCAAAGACATGCGCGCCCAGCCGGTCACGGTGCAGGCCACCCTCATGGGTGGTGCCGGGAAACGCCTGCTCGATGGCATGAAGCGCCCGGCCGCCCGGGCCCTGCAGGCGCCGGACCTCGGCATCGGCGTCAAACACCGGCAGCCCGGCCTTGCGGAACATCGCCGCCACCGTGCTCTTGCCCATGCCGATCGAGCCGGTCAGGCCGACGATCATCATGCCGTCAGCAGCGCCCGCAGCTCGGCATCACGCCCGCGCGGCGCCGCCTGGCCAAAAAACAGTTCAAACGCCGTCGCCGCCTGGCCGATCAGCATCGACAGGCCATCGATCGCCGTCAGCCCACGCGCTCGGGCATCAGCCAGCAAAGGCGTTTCCAGCGGCACATAGACCGCGTCGAACACCAGCGCATCGGCCGGTAGCGACCCCAGATCCACGGTCAGAGATGGCTGCCCGGTCATGCCCAGCGTGGTGGCGTTGAACACCAGCCCAATATCGGTTCCCGCCGGCAGAGGAGCATCAAACGGCAATACGATACCGGGCTGGCCGGCGGCCTCAAGCAGCGCCCGGCCCTTGTCTGCAGTGCGCGCCATCACCGTCACCGATCCGGCACCCAGCCGCACCGCCGCCGCCACCGCCGCCCGCGCCGCGCCGCCGGTCCCCAGCACCACCATTGTTCGACCATGCAGGTCATGGCCGCACAGCGGCTCGCAAATGCCGTCGACATCGGTGTTGGTGCCGCTGATCCGGCCGTCATCGCCCACCAACACCGTATTGACAGCCCCTACCCGCTCGGCGGCCTCATCGATCCTGTCGAGATGCGCCATCACCGCCAGCTTGTGCGGCACCGTAACATTGACCCCGCGCAGACCCATCGCCGGCAGCGCCCGAACAAATGCCCCAACCCGCTCAGGCGCGATCGGAAAGCGGCTGTAATCACCATCAACACCAAGCGCCTGCAGCCAGAAGCGGTGAATCAGCGGCGATTTGGAGTGCGCGACGGGCCAGCCGATGACGCCGGCGACGGCGGGGAGGAGAGTCATGAAAGGCCTCCGGCGGCTGGGGCCTTGGGCCCCAGACCCCAAATGAAGGGCCTGCCCGCTCGCAAGTTCGGACAGCGCCCAATAAGAACCATGCCCCCGCTTGGGGTCTGGGGCCCAAGGCCCCAGCCGCCGGAGGCCCTCTTCCTCATGCCATCAACTCGCCGCGATCCCGCAGCCACCCCAGCAGCGCCAGCAACGGCAAGCCGCGGATGACGAATTGGTCGCCGTCAATACGGGTAAACAGCTGGGCACCAAGGCCTTCGATGCGGTAGCAGCCGACGCAACCGAGCACGGCCTCGCCTTCGCGGTCGAGATAGTCGGCGATGAAGGCATCCGAGAGCGGGCGCATGGTCAGCCGGGCGGTGCCGCCGGCACGCCAGATCGGCTGGCCATCGAGGGCGACAACGGCGGCGGAGACAAGCTTGTGCGTGGTGCCGGCCAGCTGACGCAGCTGGGCTTCGGCGCGCGGCCGTGTCTCAGGCTTGGCAAGCAGGGCACCGTCCGATGTGGCGACGACCGAATCCGCGCCGAGCACGAGGCAACCCGGCCGGTTGCGCGAAATCTTGAGTGCCTTCAACTCGGCAAGGGCGTCGGCGATGCGGGCCGGGCTGGCGGCTTCGGCGACCAGCGCGGCCATCACCTGGTCTTCGTCGACATGGGCAGGCATCGCCTCGAAGGCGACGCCGGCGGCCTCCAGCATGGCGCGACGGGCGACAGACTGGCTGGCCAGAATGATCATGCTGGTGTCACTGAACCATTGTCGCCGTTGCCGTTCTTGGTGCGGGCCTGGAACAGGTTAATGATCGCGGCGGCGGTTTCCTCGATCGAGCGACGCGTGACATCGATGACGGGGATGTCGTGATCGGCGAACAGCCGGCGAGCATAGGCGACCTCGGCCTCGATCCGCTCGATGTCGACATACGACGTATCGGGCGTCTGCCCGAGAGTAAGCAGGCGGTTGCGGCGGATCATCATCAACCGCTCGGGCGCCGTCGTCAGTCCGACGACGATAGGATTCTGCAGGGTGAACAGTGAAGCCGGTGGCGGCGACTGGGGGACGATCGGGATATTGGCGGATTTGTAGCCGCGATTGGCCAGATAGATGCTGGTCGGCGTCTTCGAGGTTCGCGAGACGCCGGCGACGACGATATCGGCATCCTCCCAATCGTCCGAGCCGGCGCCGTCATCATGGACCATGGTGTAATTGATGGCATCGACGCGCTGGAAATAGGCCTTGTCCATGACATGCTGGCGGCCCGGCCGCGTCGTGGTCGCCTGGCCGAGCAGGTTGGACAGCGCGCCGATGGTCGGATCGAGCGGCGAGACCATCGGCAGCCCGAGGCTGGCGCAGCGGCTTTCCAGCCGGTCCCGCACCTTGCCGTCGACGAGCGTGTAGATAACCAGCCCCGGACGACGGGCGATTTCCTCGATCACCCGGTCGAGATGGCCTTCGGAACGGACCATCGGCCAGAAATGCTTTGTGGCCTCGGCGCCCTCGAATCGGGCGAGGCCGGCCTTGGCGACCATCTCGAGCGTTTCACCGGTGGAATCGCTGACGAGATGCAGGTGAAGCCGGGTCGAAGCCAGTGTCATACGCAGATACCCCCGGAACAAGCCTGTGAATAACCGCTGGAGAGCCGCGGTCAAGCCGGGCGGATATGGCGAACAGGCTGGGTTCCGGGTGGTTGCCCCGGACCCACGGCTATGCGCTCCCCATGGGGACGCTGCTTTCAGCGACTCTGTGGATATCGGGGATCGAATTACCGACTCGCATGGATTCAACACATTATGAGCCATCGCCGACGAGAAAAGGCTGTGGAAGGATTCTTATCCCCGTTATCCAGCGACCAACAACCATCATCATGATTCAAGAAATATGGAACTGTTGTTGTGGGGCTTGACCATGGGCAACGAGGTCGTGATTGGGGAAGGATGAACATCGACCCAGCCGACCCGCCGCTTCTCGCCGTCCTCAAGGGCGAATACCGCCATCCCGCGCCGCTCTGGCTGATGCGCCAGGCCGGGCGTTACCTTCCCGAATACCGGGCTTTGCGGGCCGAAAAAGGCGGCTTCCTTGAGCTGGTCTATGACAGTGATGCGGCAGCCGAGATCACCCTCCAGCCGATCCGGCGCTTCGGGCTGGACGGCGCCATCCTGTTCTCCGATATCCTGATCGTCCCCCATGCCATTGGCCAGACGCTGACCTTCGGGCCCGGCGAAGGCCCACAGCTGTCTCCGGCGCTGATCGGCGCCGACTGGCGGACGCTCGAGCCCGCCCCGCACTATCTGACCCGCATCTATGAAACCGTCGCCAAGGTCCGTGCCCAGCTCGACCCGTCGGTGACGATGCTCGGCTTCGCAGGCAGTCCGTGGACGGTCGCCACTTACATGGTCGCTGGCCATGGCAGCAAGGACCATGCCGAGACCCGCCAGCTGGCCTATCAGGACCCGCAGGCGTTTCAGGAACTGATCGACAAGATCGTGGCGGTGACAGTCGAATATCTGTCCGGCCAAATCGAGGCCGGGGCGCAGGCAATCCAGCTGTTCGACAGCTGGGCCGGCAGCCTGAGCCCGGCACAGTTCGAGCAATGGATTATCGCCCCCAATGCCGCCATCACAAGCCAGCTGAAGGCGCGGCATCCCGATACGCCGGTCATCGGCTTTCCCAAGGGCGCCGGCGCCAAGCTCGTCGCCTATGCGACCGAAACCGGCGTAGATGCCGTCGGTCTCGACGAGACGCTCGATCCCGAATGGGCAAACGCGGTGCTGCCCAAGGGCATGCCGGTCCAGGGCAATCTCGATCCGCTGGCACTGATGGCCGGTGGCCCGGCATTGGTCTCGGCGGTCGAGCGCATCCGCAAGGCCTTCGCCGGTCGGCCGCATGTCTTCAACCTCGGCCATGGTATCGGCCAGTTCACGCCGATCGACCATGTCGAAACATTGGTCGAACTGGTGCGGAGGCCGCTCTGACCGGCTGGCTCGGACAGGCCTATCCGTGGATCAAGTCGGTCCATGTCATCTTCGTCATCTTCTGGATGGCGGGGCTGTTCATGCTGCCGCGCTTCCTCGTCTACTGGATGGCTGCGCCCACCGAAGCCGAGAACCGGCTCTGGGCCGAGCGCTGTGGCCGGCTACGGCGGATCATCCTGACCCCGGGCTTGATCGTTGCCTGGGCGGCAGGGCTATCGCTGGCCTTTCACCTGGGTTTCGCCGGCAATGGCTGGCTCCATGCCAAGCTGGCCATCGTTGTGGCGCTGTCCGGCTATCATGGCTGGGCAGTCGCGGCATCAAAGCGCTTCGCGGCCAGTGAGCGGCCCTATTCGGAAAAGACGCTCCGGCTGTTGAACGAGGTGCCGTCTTTGGTGACGATTGCGGTCGTTATTCTGGTGATCGTCAAGCCGTTCTGAAGGGCTTCCGGAGGCCGGAGGTTGGGCGGTGTCAACATTCATAACAACGTCGCCGCGGCCGGTAACAGAAAGTGCCTCCGGCGGC